>CAVBPJ010000001.1:0-61880 GCA_963597265.1 Evtepia sp.
AATATCACAGTTCTCAAACTAAAAAAACACCCCAGAACCGAATTCTGGGGTGTAATAAATCGTATTCCAAAATACAATAAATATTATCTCTTTGAGAACTGTGGAGCACGACGTGCAGCCTTGAGACCGTACTTCTTTCTTTCCTTCATTCTTGGATCTCTTGTTAAGAAACCAGCCTTCTTAAGTGATGGACGGTACTCGTCTGAATCAACCTGAAGAAGTGCTCTAGAAATACCATGTCTGATAGCACCAGCCTGACCTGTGTATCCGCCACCGTGTACGTTAACGATTACATCGAACTTGTCAGCTGTCTCTGTGAGAGCTAATGGCTGCTTTACAACAACCTTAAGTGTCTCAAGACCGAAATACTCATCAAGTGATCTCTTATTTATTGTGATATTACCTGTACCTGGTACTAAATATACTCTAGCAATACTGCTTTTTCTTCTACCTGTTCCGTAGAACTTTCCGTTTGCTTTCTTAGCCACTGTTAATTCCTCCTTATATGTGTCCTTATATTAAAACTTTAATACTTCTGGCTTCTGAGCTGCCTGCTCATGATCTGGACCAGCATAAACATGAAGCTTTGTGAACATCTGACGTCCTAAAGGTCCCTTTGGAAGCATTCCCTTAACAGCAAGCTCGATAACCTTCTCAGGCTTCTTTTCCATCATTTCCTTAAGTGTTGTTTCCTTTAAACCACCAACATAGTCTGAGTGGCTGTAGTAAACCTTCTGGTCAAGCTTCTTTCCTGTGAACTTAACCTTATCAGCGTTAATTACGATAACATTGTCACCACAGTCAAGGAATGGTGTGTAAGTTGGCTTATTCTTTCCTCTTAACACAGCAGCAACCTGTGATGCTAAACGACCTAATGTATAATCTGCAGCATCTACTACATACCATTTTCTTTCGATTGTAGATGCACTAGCCATATAAGTTTTCATTAGTTTTCCTCCTGAAATATTGCTATAATGCTTAATTATTAATGTATATAAATGTCTCTCCGGGGCATTGGTGAAACACTTAAAACCTTAATTATGGGCGCACTTGTCACGCCACATTTCTGAATTATATAACACATAACCACGTGTGTCAATATACTTTTGCAAATGTTTTATCTAAAAAAGTTATCCACATCAGCCAACCCTTGCGTCATCATTATCCACATATTCTATGCCAACGAGTGTAAGTCCCTGTGGAGGAGCAGTCTGTCCTGCAACAGTCCTGTCCTTTGCCTCTAACATCTGCTTCACATATTCAGGCTCGAATCTTCCTTTTCCCACCTGAATAAGTGTACCTGTAATAATTCTTACCATATTGTACAGGAATCCGTTACCTTTAATACGGATAATTATCTCGCTGCCTTCCTGCAGAACCTCAAGTGAATATATTGTCCTGACAGTCGATTCTGCCTGAGTCCTCACACAGCAGAAGCTTTTAAAATCATGCTCACCAACAATATATGCGGCAGCTTCTCTCATTTTATCAATATCAATACTGCCTGCAACATGCCATGTGAAATTGCGCTTCTGAGGCAATGGCACAGTGGTATTAAGTATGCGGTATTCGTAAGTCTTTCTTGTGTTACAGTGTCTTGGGTGGAAATCCCCAGCCACTTCCCATGAATCCTGAATAACAATCGAATCCGGCAGGAATCTGTTTAGTGCAAATGTGAATCTGTCCCCGGGTATAGTCGACTCCGTATCAAATACAGCCACATTTCCATATGCATGCACACCTGCGTCTGTACGGCTTGCTCCGGTCACATGCACATTTTCACCGGTAAGCTCGTGGATTGCCTTATCAAGATACATTTCTATAGTTGGTGCTTCCGGCTGAATCTGCCAGCCAGAATATTCAGTTCCATCATAAGCTACGATAAGCTTTATTCTTCGCATGGCACTCCTCCTTTAGCAGCCAGAATCAGTCTCTGAAAAATATCATATCTGTATGCTGACTGATTAGATTAATTTAAGTGTAATCTTAACCATAATAATGCATGCCAGATACAGTGCAATAATAAGATATGCATTAATATCTCTTCTTGAGTATTTCAGCGGTTTCATCTTGGTTCTTCCTTCTGAACCATGATAACATCTTGCTTCCATAGCCATTGCAAGCTCGTTGGCTCTTCTGAACGCTGATATGAACAATGGCACAAGAATAGGTATCATCGCCTTTGCCTTCTTAACAATATTACCTGACTCAAAGTCAGCGCCTCGTGCCATCTGGGCTTTCATTATCTTATCTGTTTCATCAATAAGAATCGGAATGAATCTTAATGCAATTGACATCATCATTGCAATCTCATGAACAGGAACCTTGATATATTTAAGAAATCCAAGTCCCTTCTCAAGCCCGTCTGTAAGGTTATTAGGCGTTGTTGTAAGTGTCATAAGGGAAGAACCCATAATAAGGAATATAAGCCTTATAACCATAAATACAGCCGTATTAAGACCCTCATGCGTTATAGTAATCTTCCATATCTTAATAAGCGGCGTTCCCGGCGTCAGGAATAGATTAAATGCTGCACTGATTACAATTAATATTACAATCGCCTTAAGACCTTTAACAATGAATTTAAGAGGTATCTTTGACAGTGCAATTACTATTGCTAAAAATGCAGCTACAACCAGATACATCCATACATTACTTCCCAGAAACAGGGATATTACGAATATTAAGGTACCCATAAGCTTAACTCTCGGGTCCAGTCTGTGTATTACCGAATCAGCCTGATAATACTGTCCTATTGTTATATCTCGAATCATACTACTTCCTTTATCCCAAAGCTGACAGAATGCTTTCCTTCGCTTCATCTATTGTGATAGCATCCGTATTCACATCAAAGCCCGCCTGCTTTAAATCATTCATCAAATAAGTTACCTGTGGTGCTGCAAGACCAATTGCCTCCAGCTCCTTGTAATGCTTAAATACATTTCTTGGTGTGTCATCATATGTCAGAACACCATCATTCATAACCATAATTCTGCTGACATAGTTAGCAACATCATCCATACTGTGTGACACCAGAATAATAGTCATTCCGGTCTCTTCCCTTAAGTACTTCAGACAGTTAAGAATATCATCTCTTCCCTTAGGGTCAAGTCCAGCTGTCGGCTCATCCAGAATAAGCACATCCGGCTTCATCGCAAGTACCCCTGCAATTGCAACCCTTCTCTTCTGACCGCCTGACAGGTCAAATGGTGACTGAAAATACATTTTCTCATCAATTCCTACAAGTCTTAATGACTCTTTAGCCCTCTTTTCTATCTCTTCTTTCGGAAGTCCAAGATTTTTAGGACCAAAACACACATCTTTGAATATCTCAGTCTCAAAAAGCTGGTGCTCAGGATACTGGAATACCAGTCCCACCTTGCTTCTTAAGTCCTTCATGCTAAACCCCTGTTCATATATATCTTTGCCGTTATAATATATATGTCCTTCAGTTGGTCTTACAAGACCATTCAGATGCTGTATAAATGTGGATTTACCCGAACCGGTATGACCAATAAGTCCGATAAACTCACCATCTTCTATTGTACAGCTTACATCCTTTAAGGCCTGCCTCTCAAAGCCAGTACCTTTTTCATAAATGTAGCTGATATTATCTACTTTTATTGACATTGAAACCCTCATTTCTAACTCTAATGAGTTCCTCTGTGAATTCTTCTGAAGTTAATATTCCATTCTTTAACGGAATGCCTTCCTTCTGAAGTTCATAGGCTAATTCTGTAACATGTGGCACATCAAGTCTTAATTCTTTTAATTTATCCACCTGAGAGAATATCTCTCTTGGTGTTCCTGACATTACCAGCTTTCCATCATCCATTACATAAAGCTTGTCTATATCAATTACTTCCTCCATGTAATGAGTAATAAGTATAACTGTTACATTCTCCTGCCTGTTTAATTCATGAAGTACCTTAAGTACATCTTTTCGTCCTAATGGATCAAGCATTGCCGTTGGTTCATCCAACACTATGCATTTAGGTTTCATTGCTACAATTCCCGCAATCGCTACCCTCTGCTTCTGTCCTCCAGATAGCTTGTTTGGCGACTGGTTTCTGAAAGCATACATTCCTACTGCTTTCAGGCTTTTTTCAACTCGTTCCCATATTTCATCTGTTGGAACACCAATATTCTCTGGTCCGAATCCAACCTCTTCATCAACAAGAGTTCCAACTATCTGGTTATCAGGGTTCTGGAATACCATTCCTGCAGTCTGTCTGACCATTAAAGTATTCTCCTCTTCCCTGGTGTCCATACCATCAACCCACACAGTTCCCTCTGTCGGCATAACGAGTGCATTCAGATGCTTTGCAAATGTTGATTTACCTGAGCCATTATGACCTAACACAGCAACAAAATCGCCCTGTTTAATGTCTATACTCACATCATCAACAGCTTTAGTTATTCCCTCAACATTACCGTCTTCATCTCGTCTTACATATTCAAATGTGAGGTTTTTAGCTTTAACTATTCCCATATGACCTCCTGCCCTTTTAAGTCTTACCGCAGATTTCAAAAAAAGCGGATAAGTTTCCTTACCCGCTTAGATTGCAATTGAAATTAAACTAATTCAAGAAGAACTTCCATTGCTGCATCACCTTTTCTTAAACCGATCTTAACGATTCTTGTGTAACCGCCCTGACGATCAGCATACTTAGGTGCGATCTCATCAAATAACTTGTTTGTAAGATCTACAGTCTTAGTATTCTTCTTCTTTCCAGCAGCTGCTGTAGGAACTTCTGTAACTGTGTAAAGAACCTTATCCATCTGCTTTCTAGCGTGAAGTCTTGAAGGAAGATCCTTCTTGATTTCCTTCTCTACTGTCTCGTATACAGTAACCTTCTTGCCATCAACAACTTCCTTAACTCTCTTGCCTTCAGCATCCTTCTTAGGAACCTTAGCTGAAACCTTAACTGTCTCGTAGTTGTCTTTCTCTTTAACTGCAAGTGTGATGAGCTTTTCAGCCATCTTCTTAACTTCCTTGGCTCTTGCCTCTGTAGTAACAATCTTGCCATTCTCGATTAATGCTGTTACCTGACCTCTTAATAAAGCCTTTCTCTGGCTAGATGTTCTGCCGAGCTTTCTATATTTTGCCATGATTTACCTCCATTTGTAACAGCTATACATGCGCTTATGGACTTACTGTATAGCCGCCGTATCTACAAATTAATCTTCATTAGGTCTAAGATGTAAGCCCATTTCCTTAAGCTTAAGGAGAACTTCATCTAAAGACTTCTTACCTAAGTTTCTTACCTTCATCATATCATCTGATGTCTTATTGCAAAGCTCTTCAACTGTGTTGATACCAGCTCTTCTAAGACAATTAGATGAACGAACAGATAATTCAAGATCTTCAATGCTCATTGAAAGGACCTTAGTTGTCTCATCCTCTTCCTGCTCAACCATGATTTCCACTTTCTGAGCGTTCTCTGAAAGATTGATGAATCCCTTTAAATGTTCACTTAAAACCTTAGCTGCGAGACTTAAAGCCTCATCTGGTTCTATTGTACCATTAGTGAAAATATCAAGTGTAAGTTTATCAAAATCTGTATCCTGACCTACACGAGTATTCTGAACTGCCATATTAACTCTTTCTACTGGTGTGTAGATTGAATCAACAGCGATAACGCCTGCTGGCTGATCATCTCTCTTATTCTTCTCTGAGCTTACATAACCACGTCCATTAGTGATTGTAAGTTCCATTGAGAGCTTGCTGTCTGCACCATTAAGATGTGCAATAACAAGATCCGGATTAATTATTTCAATATCAGGATCAACCTGAATATCTGATGCTTTAACTACACCTTCGCCTACGAAGTCGATATGGGCTTCCTTAGGCTCAACAGAATTTCCGTTGTTCTTGATTGATAACTGCTTGATGTTCATGACGATCTCAGTAACATCTTCCTTAACACCTGGAATTGAGCTGAATTCATGAAGTACACCTTCAATCTTGATACTGCTTACAGCTGTACCAACTAATGAAGAGAGCATAATTCTTCTTAAAGAATTACCTAATGTTAAACCATAACCTCTTTCGAGTGGCTCAACAACAAATTTACCATACTTGCCATCTTCTGATTTTTCTGTCATCTCAATCTTTGGCATCTTGAAATTAAAATCTGCATCAACCATGTATAGTCCCTCCTTTTTATGGGTTTTATAAGTTTTATTCTATATTTCCGATACGGATTACTTAGAATATAACTCGACGATAAGCATCTCGTTTACAGGAACGTCAATAACTTCTCTTGTAGGGATTGACTTAACTGATCCCTTAAGAGCGTCTGCATCTGCCTCTAACCACTCTGGAACAAGTCTTCCATTAGTAGCCTCAAGGATTTCCTTGTATCTTGCTGATGACTTAGACTTCTCTCTGATTTCGATAACATCTCCAGCCTTTACAAGGTATGAAGGGATGTTTACGCACTTACCATTAACTAATACATGCTTGTGATCAACGATCTGTCTTGCTTCTTTTCTTGTTCTAGCGAATCCTAATCTGAAAAGAACATTGTCAAGTCTGAGCTCGAGCATGATCATAAGGTTCTCACCAGTCATACCCTTCTGTCTCTCAGCCTTCTTATAATAATTTCTGAAAGGCTTCTCTAATACACCGTAGATAAACTTAGCCTTCTGCTTCTCACGAAGCTGCATACCATACTCGCTAACCTTTCTACCAGCGTTCTTTGCCTTTCTTCTAGATTTCTTATCTATTCCTAAATATACAGGATCCATTTCAAGAGATCTACATCTCTTGAGGACAGGTGTTCTATTAACTGCCATTGTAATCTTACCTCCCTAAATTAAACTCTTCTACGCTTTGGTGGACGGCATCCATTGTGTGGAACTGGAGTAACATCCTTGATACTTGTAACTTCAAGACCAGCTGCTGAAAGTGCTCTGATAGCTGCTTCTCTACCTGAACCTGGTCCCTTAACCATAACGTCTACAGACTTTAATCCGTGAATTAATGCAGCCTTTGTTGCTGTCTCTGCTGCCATCTGTGCTGCATAAGGAGTAGACTTCTTAGATCCTCTGAATCCGAGTCCACCTGCAGATGCCCATGATAAAGCATTTCCTTCTGCATCTGTTAAAGTAACTATTGTATTATTGAAAGATGACTGAATATGTGCCTGTCCTCTTTCAACATTCTTCTTAACACGCTTCTTTGTCACTTTTTTTGTAACTTTCTGAGCCATGATAACTAACCTCCTGTGAGTTTAACAATTCAATTATTTCTTCTTATTAGCTACAGTCTTCTTAGGACCCTTACATGTTCTTGCATTAGTCTTTGTCTTCTGACCTCTGCATGGAAGTCCCTTTCTATGACGGATTCCTCTGTAGCATCCGATTTCCTTTAATCTCTTAATGTTCATGGCAACTTCTCTTCTTAAGTCACCTTCTACTAAATGCTCTGGATCAGCATCGATAACCTTAGCAATCTTTGCTACTTCTTCATCTGTAAGATCCTTAACACGTGTATCTGGATTAACGCCAGCCTCTTCAAGAATCTTAGATGCTCTTACTCGGCCAATACCGTAAACATAAGTAAGTCCTATTTCAATACGCTTTTCTCTTGGTAAGTCTACACCTGAAATACGAGCCATGTGTTCTTTAACCTCCGTTTGATCAATTAAATTAATATTAATAATAAAGATAGAAAAATGTAGTCCGATTCCTACGCAGCTCGTTCTAAGCTCTATCCCCCACTTCGAACGCCTGAAATGTGTGCGTCACCTTCAGTCTACTATATTTGATAGCAATGAACACCGTCAACTTATCCGGATGTGTCATCGCTGCAGCCGCAAAACTGTTCTCTGTCCATCATAATACAGACAGAATTAGTTACAATATCAACTAGTGAGATTGATATCATAACGCAGAAATATGAGAAGTACTTCTACTTCTCTGCTTCAGGGAAATTAACCCTGTCTCTGCTTGTGCTTAGGGTTTTCACAGATAATTCTGATGCTGCCCTTTCTTTTAATGACTTTGCATTTTTCACAAATTGGTTTAACTGATGATCTAACCTTCACTGCAAAAGCCTCCTTTCAGACAAGTTCGGTTGCTATTATAGCACAACCTTTTCTATCAACGCAAGGAAAATTTTACAAAATTTATAAAGAATATTTTGTACATATATTCCTATTGTTTTTATTTATCTCTCCAAATGATTCTTCCCTTTGTTAAATCGTATGGTGATAACTCAATTGTTACCTTATCACCAGGAAGAATTCTGATGAAGTTCATTCTTAACTTACCACTGATTGTAGCAAGTATCTGATGTCCATTCTCAAGTTCTACTTTAAAAAATGCATTAGGTAATTTCTCAACTACCTTTCCTTCGATTTCAATTACATCTGCCTTTGACATATAAGTTTACCTCCTATTATTTGGCACTGGTTTTAATCTGCTTAATCGCATACTTTATTTCTTCATTACTTATAAACAGGTTTTTCTCTATCTTTTCTGCAAGATCACTATCTTTTTGTTTTATGAGCTGAACATGTTTCAGCTTTTTCTTTTTAAGTTTATCTGTCGGTCTTAACTTACCGTCCGACAGATAAACATATACATCATCAGATTCGAGAATCATATACACAGTACCTTTGTCATGGCCTGCTTTAGAACTTGCAAAATATCCCTTTATATCACTCATAGATGATTAACCTAAGATCTTAACTATTGCAGCAAATACATCATCCATAGGCTGTGTACCATCAACTTCCTTAAGTACACCCTTTCCTGAATAGTATTCGATCAATGGCTGTGTCTGCTCATGATATACTGAAAGTCTGTTCTTTACTGTCTCTGGCTTATCGTCATCTCTTAAGATAAGCTTCTCGCCACATGCATCACATATTCCTTCAACCTTTGTTGGATTGAACTGGATATGGTATGTTGCTCCACAACCTACACATGCTCTTCTTCCAGACATTCTGTTTATTATATTCTCATCAGGAACTTCGACATTGACTGCATAATCAACTGACTCTCCATTAGCACTAAGAGCCTTATCAAGTGCCTCTGCCTGAGGAATTGTTCTTGGGAATCCATCAAGTACATATCCGTTAGCACAATCTGCTTCCTTGAATCTGTCCATGATAAGATCTACTACTAATTCATCAGGTACGAGCTCTCCCTTATCCATGTATGTCTTTGCCTTCTGTCCAAGCTCTGTATTGTTCTTAATATTAGCTCTGAAAATATCTCCTGTAGAGATATGTGGTATAGCATATTTTGCTGCTATCTTCTTAGCCTGTGTACCTTTTCCTGCTCCTGGAGCACCTAACATAATTATCTTCATAATATTTTCTCCATTCCAAAATCATATATATTCGTAATAAATCATAATACACAAAGGACTTACCCGGCATAAACCGGGCAAGTCAATATTTTATACTAATATCATCCGTGATATAAAGAATTACTCACTGAGGAATCCCTTATAGTAACGATTGCACATCTGAGACTCAATCTGCTTTAATGTCTCAAGTACAACACCAACAATAATGATTATTGATGTTCCACCGAATGAAACTGAAGCATTAAAGAATCCTGTACACATTATTGGAATGAGGGCAATTATTAAAAGTCCAACCGCTCCAATAAATACGATATAATTAAGTATTTTGTTAAGATATTCGCTTGTAGACTTACCAGGTGTTATTCCTGGGATAACTCCACCCGCCTTCTTTAAGTTATCAGCTACCTCAATTGGGTTAAATGTTATTGATGTATAGAAGTATGCAAATATTATAAGCAGTACTATGTATACTAATAAACCAATTGAATACTTTGGAGCTTCAACTCTGCACCAGTATGATGAGCTAAGATATCTGGTCCACTCATATGATTTACCAAATAACTGGGCGATTATAACTGGGAACTGCATAAGTGATGATGCGAAAATAATTGGCATAACACCTGCAGTATTTACCTTTAATGGAATGTTTGTTGACTGTCCGCCAACTGTTCTTCTACCGCTAACCTTCTGAGAGTACTGAACTGGAATTCTTCTCTCTCCATCCTGAAGGAAGCATACAAGAACAACCATAACAATAAGAATTGCTAATATTATTGCTGCTGCTAAAACACCCTTTGCAGGTGTCTTTGGTGCAACAAATGTGCTATATAATGTAGCAAAATCACTAGGCATACCTGATATGATATTAATTAAAAGAACAATTGAAATACCATTTCCAACACCCTTTTCAGTGATTCGCTCACCAAGCCACATTAATACTGCTGAACCAGCTGTAAGTGCAGCTACAACTACGATTATACATACTACGTAATGTAATGTGCTAAGCTGTGCTGAATCTTTGATAAGACCTGATCTACCAAATCCAACTGCCATAGCAATACTCTCTATTAAAGAAAGACCAATTGTTACGTATCTTGTAATCGATGCAATCTTCTTTCTACCATCTTCGCCCTCTTTCTGCATTTCCTCTAATTTAGGAATTGCAATTGTGAGAAGCTGCATAATGATTGAAGATGTGATATATGGTGTTATGCTCAGTGCAAAGAGGGACATTCTTTCGAATGAACCTCCTGTGAAAGCACTGAGATAACTTAAATCACCAGTATTAATTCCACTAAGTAAGCTACTAAAATAATTGGTGTCTACACCAGGGATTGGAAGTAAACTTCCAACTCTGACAACAACAAGAATTAATAATGTATATATTATCTTTTTTCTTATATCTTTGTTCTTAAAAGCGCCTACAAGTGTTTTAAACATATTAGATCACCTCGCAGGTTCCGCCGAGAGCCTCGATCTTCTCCTTAGCTGCAGCACTGAATGCGTTAGCCTTAACAGTAAGCTTCTTTGTAAGCTCGCCGTTTGCAAGAATCTTGATTCCGTCCTTAGGATCTTTAACGATTCCTGACTCGATTAATGTATCTACAGTAACCTCTGCACCGTTATCAAAACGATCTAATACATTAACATTAATAGCAACGAATTCCTTACGGTTTCTATTAGTGAATCCTCTCTTAGGAATTCTTCTATATAATGGCATCTGGCCACCTTCAAAACCTGGTCTTGGTGCTCCTGAACGAGCTTTCTGTCCTTTATGACCCTTACCAGCTGTCTTGCCGTTACCTGAGCCATGTCCACGACCTCTTCTGAAATTATCGCTTAATACTGAACCTTCTGCAGGTCTCAAATTAGATAAATCCATCATTGCACCTCCTTATCTGTAATTAGATTTCTTCTACCTTTAACATATAACCAATCTGCTGAATCTGTCCTCTTGTAGCAGCATTATCTGGAAGTTCAACTGTCTTATGCATCTTTGTAAGACCCATAGCTTCAACAGTTTTTCTATGCTTAGGAACAGCGCCGATTGGAGACTTAACTAAAGTTATTCTTAACTTCTCAGCCATTTTAACCTCCATCTCCTGCTTTGCAGGAATCACAATTTAATTAACCAAGGATCTCGCTAACTGACTTTCCACGAAGTCTTGCAACTTCTTCTGGAGTCTTCATAGACTTAAGTCCTTCGATTGTTGCTAATACAACGTTCTGCTTGTTGTTTGATCCAAGTGACTTTGTACGGATATTCTTGATACCTGCAAGCTCAAGGATTGAACGAGCTGGACCACCAGCGATGATACCAGTACCTTCTGGAGCTCTCTTTAATAATACTGTAGCTCCTCCGAACTTTCCAAGAAAATCATGTGGAACTGATCCGTTCTCATCGATTGGAACTTCTACTAAATGTTTGATAGCATCTTCTTTTCCCTTGCGGATAGCTTCTGGAATTTCAGCTGCCTTACCAACACCTGCACCTACGTGTCCGTTGCCGTCACCAACAACTACTAATGCTGCAAAACGCATGTTACGTCCGCCCTTTACAACCTTTGTTACACGCTTGATTGATACTACATTATCATTTAATTCTAACTGACTAGCATCAATTATTGTACGTTTCATACTGTAATCTCCCTTCCGCTTAGAATTCAAGGCCAGCTTCACGAGCTGCCTCTGCTAATGCCTTAATTTTACCTGCATAAATGAAACCGCCTCTGTCATAAACAACAGTCTTGATTCCCTTTTCTAATGCTCTCTTTGCTACGACTGTACCAACTGCAGCAGCTGCTTCAACATTGTTTGTCTTCTCAAGCTCTGCCTTAACTTCCTTATCAAGAGTCGATGCTGATACAAGTGTCTTTCCAACTGTGTCGTCAATAATCTGAGCATACATATGATTATTGCTTCTGAACACAGCTAAACGTGGTCTTTCTGCAGTACCACTGAAACGATTACGTAATCTTCTATGCTTCTGTTCACGAACTACTGTTCTTGATTTCTTACTAACCATTATGTTTTCTCCTTTAATTATTTCTTACCAGTCTTACCAACTTTACGTCTGATAACTTCATCAGCATACTTGATACCCTTGCCCTTATATGGCTCTGGAGCTCTCTTTGCTCTGATTTCAGCTGCGTACTGGCCAACTGCTTCTTTACTGATACCTTTAACAATGATGATGTTTGTTCCATCAAGAACTGTTTCAATTCCTTCTGGATCTTCCATCTCAACTGGATGAGAGTAGCCTAATGAAAGAACTAACTTCTTACCCTGCTTCTGTGCTCTATAACCAACACCGTTAACTTCAAGCTTCTTCTCATATCCTTCTGTAACACCGATAATCATGTTATGAATAAGTGTTCTTGTAAGTCCATGTAATGACTTCATCTTCTTTAAGTCATTTGGTCTTGAAACAACGATTTCAGAACCTTCCTGCTTAATGTCCATCTCTGCTGGTAAAACTCTCTCAAGAGTTCCCTTTGGACCCTTTACAGTCACTTTATTATTTTCTGCGATCTCAACAGTAACTCCTGCTGGGACAGCGATAGGCATTCTTCCTATACGTGACATGCCGTGCACCTCCTAATTATAATGAGGGAAACATTCATATACGCTGAACAACGATGGGATAGGATTCCCGTTTCCCTGTGTGTAAGTGTTAATTAATTACCATACGAAGCAAAGAACTTCTCCACCAACGCCGAGCTTTCTAGCTTCTTTGTCTGTGATAACGCCCTTGTTTGTAGAAATGATAGCTACACCAAGACCACCGAGAACCTTTGGAAGTTCTTCCTTGCTTGCATATACTCTAAGACCTGGCTTAGAGATTCTCTGAAGACCAGAAATGATCTTCTCGTTCTTAGAAGCACCATACTTTAATGTGATATGGATATCGTTGAAGTTACCGTTCTCAACGAGCTCATAAGACTTAATATAACCTTCATCTAAAAGAATCTTAGCGATTGAAAGCTTCATCTTAGATGCTGGAACATCAACTGTGTCGTGCTTTGCTGTATTAGCATTACGAATTCTTGTAAGCATATCTGCAATTGGATCTGTCATTGAAATTTTCCTCCTTAATTTAACTGGTTTCCTGTTGCCAGGACTACGTTAATTGATTTTACCAAGATGCTTTCTTAACTCCAGGGATCTGTCCCTTATAAGCTAATTCACGGAAGCAAATTCTGCAGATTCCGTATTTTCTTAAAACAGAATGTGGACGACCACATATTGTACAACGTGTATACGCTCTTGTAGAGAACTTAGGTGCTCTCTGCTGCTTAACCTTCATAGAAGTCTTAGCCATTGAATTTCCCTCCTTAATTATTTCTTGAATGGCATGTTGAATAATCTTAATAACTCACGAGCTTCCTCATCAGTCTTAGCTGTAGTTGTAATGATTACATCCATACCTCTAACCTTATCAATCTTATCATATTCGATTTCTGGGAAGATAATCTGCTCTTTGATACCTAAAGCATAGTTACCTCTTCCATCGAATGAATCAGCGCTAACGCCACGGAAGTCACGTACACGTGGTAATGCAAGGTTTACTAATCTGTCGAGGAATTCATACATCTTCTCTCCTCTTAATGTAACCTTACAACCAATTGCCTGACCCTCTCTTAACTTGAAGTTAGCAATTGAATTCTTAGCTCTTGTAAGAACTGCCTTCTGACCAGCAATTGTTTCCATTTCCTTAACAGCTGTGTCAAGAAGCTTTGAATTTTCCTTAGCTTCGCCAACGCCCATGTTAATTACGATCTTGTCGATCTTTGGAACCATCATTGGGTTCTTGTAACCGAATTTCTCAGTCATTTTCTTAGTAATTTCATTATCGTATAATTCTCTAAGTCTACTCAAAATTATTGCCTCCTTCCTTTATTAATCGATAACTTCGCCAGTTGCCTTAGCAACACGAACTTTCTTACCGTCCTTGAAGTCATAACCAATCTTTGTTTCCTTACCCTTTAATGAGTAAGCGATATTAGATATATCGATTGGTGCTTCCTGGTGGAGAATTCCACCCTGCTGATTAGCTGCGCTTGGCTTAGCATGCTTTGTAACCATGTTAACACCCTCAACTAATGCTGTATGATTCTTAGCATTTACAGACAATACCTTGCCCTCTTTGCCTTTGTCTTTTCCTGCGATAACCTTAACAGTATCACCCTTTTTAATTCTAACAGCTGACATTGTGGTACCTCCTATAATACTTCTGGAGCAAGAGATACGATCTTCATGAACTTCTTATCTCTTAACTCTCTGGCTACTGGACCAAAGATACGAGTTCCCTTAGGAGTCTGATCATCTTTAATTATAACAGCAGCATTCTCATCAAATTTAATATATGAACCGTCCTTACGACGTGCGCCCTTTACTGAACGTACGACAACGGCCTTAACAACGTCACCCTTTTTAACAACGCCGCCTGGTGTTGCTTCTTTAACAGTAGCGACAATTACATCACCGATATTTGCATATCTTCTTGTAGATCCGCCCATAACTCTGATACAAAGAATTTCCTTAGCACCAGTATTATCAGCAACCTTAAGTCTGGTTTCCTGTTGTACCATAATACTACTCCTTTCAGTAATATCACAAATAAATTATTATTATTTTGCTCTGCTGATAATTTCAACTAATCTCCATCTCTTATCCTTAGATAAAGGTCTAGTCTCCATTACCTTAACAACATCTCCGATTAAACATTCATTGTTCTCATCGTGTGCCTTTAACTTGTAAGTTCTTTTAACGATCTTATTGTAAAGTGGATGCTTAACGTTGTCCTGTACTGCAACAACGATTGTCTTATCCATCTTATTGCTTATAACCTTACCTGTACGAGTTTTTCTTAAATTTCTCTCTTCCACAGTTATTCTCCTTTCTTAGGATATCTAAGTCTACATGCCTTAATTAAGCATTCTTCTGTGCAATTACAGTCTGGATTCTAGCGATGTTCTTACGAACTTCCTTAATTCTGCTTGTGTTGTCCAGCTGATTTGTTGCGTTCTGGAATCTTAAATTGAAAAGTTCCTTCTTAGCAGCTACTAATTCTTCATTTAACTCTGCAGCTGATTTTGCCTTTAAATCTTCTACATACTTATTAATTTTCACTGTTATCACCGCCTTCTAAGTCTGCACGTGAAACAATCTTGCACTTGCAAGGAAGCTTATGTGTTGCGAGACGTAAAGCTTCTCTTGCTGTTTCTTCAGCAACGCCTGAGATCTCGAACATTACACGTCCAGGTTTAACTACTGCTACCCAGCACTCCAAGTTACCTTTACCTTTACCCATACGAACACCGATAGGCTTACCTGTTACCGGCTTATCTGGGAAAATCTTTATAAATACTTTACCACCACGCTTAATATATCTTGTCATAGCGACACGGGCAGCTTCTATCTGATTTGATTTGATCCAACAAGGTTCTGTTGCAACAATACCGAATTCACCATTAGTGATCTTATTGCCTCTTGTAGCCTTACCAGCCATAGAACCACGGAACTGTCTACGATGTTTAACTCTCTTAGGTAGTAACATTACTTATCGCTCCCTTCCTTTTCTACGTTAGCGTTGGCATTATTCTTTGTAGGAAGAACCTCACCTTCGTAGATCCAAACCTTAACACCAACCTTGCCATAAGTTGTATCTGCTTCTGCAAATCCGTAATCGATATCTGCACGAAGTGTCTGAAGAGGAATTGTACCCTCGCTATAGAACTCTGTACGAGCCATATCAGCTCCGCCGAGACGTCCTGAGCAAGATGTCTTGATACCCTTAGCTCCCTGCTTCATTGTTCTGCCCATGCAAGACTTCATAGCTCTTCTGAAAGAGATACGGTTCTCTAACTGCTGAGCGATGTTCTCTGCAACAAGCTGAGCATCCTTATCAGGTCTCTTAACTTCCTTGATGTCGATGCTTAACTTCTTAGCAGATGTTAACTTCTCTACCTGCTTCTTTAAGTTCTCGATTTCAGCACCACCCTTACCGATTACGATACCAGGCTTAGCTGTATGAATAACGATCTTTAATCTGTCTGAAGCTCTCTCTGTTTCAATCTTTGAAATTCCTGCAGCATATAACTTATTCTTGAGGAATTTTCTAATGTTATAATCTTCTACAAGGTTATCAGCGAAATCGTCTTCTGCATACCACTTTGCATCCCAGTCTTTGATTACGCCGACTCTTAAACCATGAGGATTAACTTTCTGTCCCATAAAGACTCCTTTCTATCTCTTAGAAAATAATTATCTTTCATTTAAAACAACAGTGATGTGGCTCATTCTCTTCTCGATTCTGTAAGCTCTACCCTGTGCTCTTGGATGTACTCTCTTCATTGTTGGTCCCTTGTTAGCGTAGCACTCTTCTACATATAACTTACTTGGGTCCATACCGTTATTGTTCTCAGCGTTAGCAGCTGCTGACTTTAATAACTTCTCTATAATAGATGATGCATATCTTGGATTGTACATAACAATTGCAAGTGCTTCATCAAGGCTCTTGCCTCTAATAGCATCTAATACGAAACAAGCCTTCTGAACAGATACTCTAGCGTAAGATAACTTTGCGCTTGGTCTTGTATCCTTAACAGCGTTTCTTTCACGTTTAATCTGGGATCTATGTCCGTTAGCCATGGATTAAACCTCCTTTCAAAAATTCAAATTATCTACTCTTCTTTTCGTCTTTGCCGTGTCCTCTGTAAGTTCTTGTTGCAACGAACTCACCGAGCTTATGACCAACCATATCCTCTGTAACATATACAGGCACATGCTTTCTACCATCATGAACAGCGATTGTATGACCTACAAACTGAGGATAAATTGTTGAACGACGAGACCAAGTCTTAATAACCTGTTTGTCGTTTGCAGCATTTAAAGCGTCAACTTTCTTAAGTAAGCTCTCGTCTGCAAATGCTCCCTTTTTAAGTGATCGAGCCATAGGTTGAAACCTCCTTATAATCTTCGTGAATAATAATAGTTACGATTGTGGGCTAATTACTTAATAGCCTTTCCGTTTCTTCTTCTTACGATAAGCTTGTTTGAAGCCTTCTTAGCCTTACGAGTCTTAAGACCCATAGCTGGCTTGCCCCAAGGTGTCATTGGGCTTGGACGACCAACTGGTGCTCTACCTTCACCACCACCATGTGGATGGTCATTAGGGTTCATAACAGAACCACGAACTGTAGGTCTGATACCCATATGTCTCTTACGTCCAGCCTTACCAAGATTAATAAGGTTGTGATCTCCATTACCTACAACACCGATTGTTGCGCGGCAGATAATTGGAACCATTCTCATCTCGCCTGATGGTAATCTAAGTGTTGCATACTTGCCTTCCTTAGCCATAAGCTGAGCTGAGTTTCCAGCAGAACGAACAAGCTGTCCACCCTTACCTGGATATAATTCAATGTTGTGTACCTGAGTACCAACTGGAATCTCTGAAAGTGGTAAGCAGTTACCTACTCTAACTTCTGCACCAGCACCATTCTGTACTGTCATTCCATCTGTTAATCCCTGAGGAGCAAGGATATATGCCTTCTCGCCATCTGCGTAGCAGATAAGAGCGATGTTAGCTGTTCTGTTTGGATCGTACTCAATTCCGATAACCTGTGCAGGAACGCCTTCCTTGTTTCTCTTGAAATCAATTATTCTATACTTCTGTCTGTTTCCACCACCCTGGTGTCTTACAGTAATCTTACCCTGGTTGTTACGACCAGCATTCTTGCTCTTCTTAGCAAGTAATGACTTCTCTGGAGTCTTCTTTGTGATCTCTGAGAAATCAGATCCAGTCATATTTCTTCTGGAAGGTGTATATGGGTTATATGTCTTAATTCCCATTATTTCTCTCCTTTCGAGTCTGTGTAATATTGTTTTCTACACTTAAAAGCTACTAATTAAAGGCCTTCAAAGATTTCGATTTCCTTGCTGTCAGCTGTTAACTGTACGATTGCCTTCTTAGTCTTAGAAGTTGTACCAGCTGTTCTGCCTCTTCTCTTCTTCTTGCCATCAAGATTCATTGTGTTAACTGAAGCAACCTTAGTTCCTTCGAACATCTTCTCAACAGCATCCTTAATCATTGTCTTGTTAGCATCTGTATGAACTAAGAATGTATACTTCTTATCTGCCATATCTGCCATAGACTTCTCTGTGATTACAGGCTTGAGGATTACATCATAATACTGTACGTTTGCCATTATGCATACACCTCCTCTAATTTTTCAACAGCAGCCTTAGTAACTACTAATGTTTCATACTTTAATACATCGTATGTGTTGATTTCGTTAGTAGCTGAAACCTTAACTGTAGGAATGTTTCTTCCTGAAAGAACTACGTTCTTGTTCTCGCCTTCGATAACTACTAAAGCCTTATCAACCTTTAAGTTGCTCATAACTTCTGCGAACTTCTTTGTCTTAACTTCGTCAAGGTTAAATGCATCAAGAACTACGATCTTGTTGTCAGCAACCTTTGATGATAATGCAGAAAGAAGAGCAATTCTCTTTTCCTTCTTATTCATCTTGAATGAATAATCTCTTGGCTTTGGTGCAAATACAACACCACCGCCTGTCCACTGTGGAGATCTTGTAGAACCCTGTCTTGCATGACCAGTTCCTTTCTGTCTCCAAGGTTTTCTTCCGCCACCAGAAACTTCTGAACGTGTCTTTGCGCTCTGTGTTCCCTGACGATTATTTGCAAGCTGGTTAACTACTGCCATGTGTACGAGATGTTCGTTAACTTCTACACCAAATACAGCATCATTTAATTCGATTGAACCAACTTCTTTGCCTTCAATATTGTAAACAGATACGTTTGCCATCTGTGTGGTCCTCCTTCCTTAGCAAAAACTACTTAGCAGCTTTTACTGTTTCTTTCAGTGTTACTAATGATTTCTTAGGTCCAGGTACTGCACCCTTAACTAAGATTACGTTGTTTTCAACATCAACTCTTACTACTTCAAGATTCTGGATTGTGATTCTCTTAGAACCCATATGTCCAGGCATTCCTTTTCCCTTGAATACTCTACCAGGTGTTGTTGCTGATCCGTTTGAACCCTGATGTCTGTGGAACTTAGAACCATGAGCCATAGGTCCTCTTGACTGGCCTAATCTCTTGATTGCGCCCTGGAAACCTTTACCCTTTGAAATAGCAGTTGCATCAACCTTATCGCCTGCAGCGAAGATATCAGCCTTGATTTCGTCCTTTACAGAGTACTCTGAAGCGTTTTCAAACTTGAACTCTCTTAAGAATCTCTTGTAAGGAACCTCTGCCTTATCAAAATGTCCTTTAACAGGCTTGTTTACTAACTTCTCTCTAATGTCAGCAAAACCAACCTGAACTGCATCGTAACCGTCGTTTTCTACTGTCTTAACTTGTGTAACAACACAAGGACCAGCCTGAAGAACAGTTACAGGTGTTAAAACACCGTCTTCGTTGAAGATTTGAGTCATTCCGACTTTTGTAGCTAAAATTGCCTTCTTCATTGATTTTCCTCCTGTTTAATCTACAGCGGACAAGATGATGTGAGATACACAGCGCATCCTGTCATCCTAGAACAGCTAATATAAGTGGAACCCGCACCACTGCTTGTTACTTCTATATTAAACCCTTAGGATTATTGCTTTAATAATGAAAAATTTCAGATAATGATTAGTTCATTACCTTAAGGTTGATGAATACACCAGCTGGCATCTCTAACTTAGATAATGCATCTACAGTCTTCTGAGATGGTGATAATACATCGATGAGTCTCTTATGAGTTCTCTGCTCGAACTGCTCTCTTGAATCCTTGTACTTGTGAACAGCTCTAAGAATAGTAACAACTTCCTTCTTTGTTGGAAGAGGTACTGGACCACTCACCTGTGCTCCTGTCTTCTTAGCAGTTTCGATGATTTTCTTAGCTGACTGATCAATCAACTGATGATCGTAAGCCTTCAGAGTAATTCTGATTACCTGATTTGCCATAAAAAAAGTCGCCTCCTTCGCACTTTATTGTTTAAGTACGACAAGCGGTGACTGTACACACTCCCACGCGTATCATGTAGTCTCATTCAACATTCGACCCACGCGTGTCATTTCTGCGGATTGCAGATGATTTTGGTACAGTGACTTGTCGCCAGTTTCTTCGCCGGAGTTTATCTCCAGCATTGACATTCGCTCCACGGAAAACCTGCTTTACTCAAGCAGCAACCTCACGCTTCACAGCTATCAATGTCACAGCAAGTATTAATATACACTACTTCCTATATAAAATCAACAGAAAAAATTGTATTTTTTTTAATACATTTAAATAAATTCGACCGAAACTTTTGTCCCGGCCGAAACACATTTTAATAGAATCCTAATCCAAGATACATAGAATCAATCTTCCAGTTTCCATCTTCGTATTTATAATAGATGTAAGCTGAATTATTAGTGTTATTCTTGTCATTAGCTTTATCGCTTCCTGAATACTGTATCTTGTATGTATATCCAATCTTAATTGAAACTTTTACTGTTGGGCATCCATCATCTGAATCCACTCTGAAAGATGTATCTGTAATTGAAGCCGTAAACTTGGAAATCTTCAGATCTGATACTGTCTTGTATTTGTCATTGTAACTGTCATAGATATTCTTATAAGTTGACTCTAAGTTCTTCTTTTCTTCATTGCATACTCTGTCACTTATTGCTGAATAATCTTTCTTTGCCTGTACAGCACTTACTATTGCATCCACATCTGTCTTAGCCTGTGTCTTGAGTTCTTCCAGCTTTGAATTGACATATTTTACGTTGTATGTTCCAACTGTAAATGTATCTTCATCGTATGCTGCGTAAAGCTGTGTTGTATAGTCCTCTATAAAATCACCAGTTACTTTAATGTCGTTCTTTCCATAAAACAGATATGGTATTACATATTCATCAGAAGAACTGCTGCCACTCTTGGATGCATCAGTTTTATATCCATCACCAACAATCGTATCATTAATATATAATGTAAGTCCCTTTGGAACCTTTATTGTAATATCTTTAACAACTAAGTTCTCTGCACTTACTTTATACTTCTTAAAGAAAAGCATATAGTGCTTATTGGCTACTGTAAGATATACGTCATCATACTGCATTCCCGATTCTGTTATATATCCAACCTTAACAGCTTTGTTACCAGGCATCTTGCTATATGTTGAGACAATGTCATCCGCTGCCATCTTACCGACCTTTTCTCCAGTTACGTCAGCATGTACATTAATAAATGCTTCTTTAGTAAGAAACTCGCCATCTGGCAGATTAATAAGATTATATGCATCATTCCATTCGCACTCCGCAACCGCCTTAACATACTGCTTGGCAGTCTTCTTATAATCTGTTACATTCTTTCCCACACATACAAATATAATTATGGCAGCTACCACAGCAACTCCCGCAGCTGCAATTGCAATTATACCCTTAGGAAATCCGGCAGGCTTCTTATTGACAGGCTGCTGACCAGGAACCTGACCTGATATCTGACCTGCAAACTGTGCCGGCTGAACTGGTTGCTGACCAAACGCCTGCTGTGGCTGAACTGGCACATTCTCCTGTACTGGTGTTGCTTCTGGCTCACTTTCCTGCACCTGTGTTACTTCTGGCTCTACTAGCACACTTTCCTGTACCTGTGTTACCTCTGGCTCTACTGGCGCACTTTCCTGCACTGGTGTTACCTCTGGCTGTGCCGGTTCTTCCTGTGGCACATCTATCACAAGCCGTGTTCCGCAGTTACCACAGAATAGTGCCTCCTCATCATTCTTCGTTCCGCAATTTGGGCAAAACATAATTTCTCCTCCCTCATATGATTAATATAGTAAATCATATATCATCATATCATGAATATATGATTTACTCAACCAAAATAATCTGTTGTGTCATAGCTGTTCTGTCAATACCTACTGCTGTTTCTGCTTTTCGATTTTATCTGCAAGATCATTAAGATATTCCCAACGCTCCAGCTTCTCTTCAAGCTGCTTCTCCACTTCTTCCTTTTCCTTAGTAAGCTCTGCAAGCTTGGAATAAGAAGTCGCATTCTTTGCAAGCTCATCATCAAGTTCTGAAACCCTGTTTTCCAGCTTCTCTATATCATCATCAATAGTCTCATATTCCTTCTGTTCCATGTATGTGAACTTAATCTTATCCTCATGGCTGTTATATGCTTTCTTCGCCTGACCTGCTGCCTTGGATTTCGATGCATCAGAGTTTCCATTTGATGACACATTATATATAGAAGAAACACATTTATCCCTGTAGTCCGTATAGCCGCCTTCATACTGTGTAAGATGGCCTCCTGCCTCAAATGCAAATATTCTGTCAACCACTCTGTCAAGGAAATATCTGTCATGCGAAACCGTAATTACAATTCCTGCAAATCCATCTAGATACTCCTCAAGAATCTCAAGAGTCTCAATATCAAGATCGTTGGTAGGCTCATCGAGAATAAGAACATTTGGGGCACTCATAAGAACACTCAACAGATAAAGTCTTCTCTTCTCACCACCCGACAGCTTGCTTATTGGTGTCCACTGCTGCTTCGGTGTAAAAAGGAACTTCTCACACATCTGTGATGCAGTAGCCTTGCCATCAACCGTTGTAACATATTCACCTATGCTTCTTACGAACTCAAGCACCGTAAGGCTGTCATCAAGCGGTTCATTCTCCTGCATGAAATATCCGATTCTTACAGTCTCACCAACCTCAACGCTGCCGCTGTCCGGTTCAAGCTGTCCTGCTATAATCTTCATAAGCGTAGACTTGCCGCAGCCGTTATCACCGACAATACCGATTCTGTCATCTCTTAGAAAAATATATGTAAAATCATCAATTATCGTCCTCTCACCAAAGCTTTTACAAATGTTATGGAGCTCGACAGTTTTTCTTCCAAGCCTGCTGCTTACTGAATTCATGTCCATAAGCTGCTTGTCAAATCTGGCTCTTGCCTGCTTTGAAGCTTCCTTCATATCCTCGAATCTGTCAATTCGTGCCTGCTGCTTTGTTGAACGGGCCTGACAGCCTCTTCTTATCCATGCGAGTTCCTTCCTTAATATATTCTGTCTCTTAGCCTCAGTAGCTCTCTCCATCTCCTCACGCTGGGTCTTAAGCTCAAGAAAACCAGAATAATTCGTATCGTAGCTGTACAGAGATGCCTTATCAAGCTCAACAATCCTGTTAGTAACATTATCAAGGAAATACCTGTCATGAGTAACCATGATAAGCTCCCCCTTGAAATTCTTAATAAACTGCTCCAGCCAGAGAACCATGTCATTGTCAAGATGGTTAGTTGGCTCATCAAGAATAAGAAGCCTTGCCGGCTCAACTAAAGTCCTTGCAAGTGCCGCTCTTTTCTTCTGACCGCCAGACAAAATATTCATCATTGCACCATGGTTCGTAATTCCAAGCTTGTTAAGAATCTCTTTCGCCTTTGGCTGGCTGTCTGCATGTTTTCCACGCATGACATACTCCAGTACATTTTCATTGTCATAATACAGGGGTGTCTGTGCAAGATATGCAAGTTCAATTCCCTTGCCCTTGACAACCTGTCCCTCATCCGGTTCTTCAACACCTGCAATAATCTTTAAAAGAGTAGACTTGCCAGTTCCGTTCACGCCTATAAGTCCAATCTTATCACCGCTGTTGATTCCCAGACTTATATTATTAAAAAGTTCTTTTTCTCCATAGGTCTTACTGACCTTTTCAACATTTAAAATATTCACAATTATCTCCGTTATATAAATTATTGGTCATCATCTGAAAGATTATAGAAATTCTTAAGCTTCTGCGCAAGCTCCGGATCTCTCTTTTTCAAATGTTCATAATGCTTTCTCTTCTGCTCCATCATATGCTCATATGCATAAGGATTGTGCAGCTTCACTCTGTCAAGCATTTTCTTTCTGTGTTCCTTAAGCATATGGATTGCGTCAGGATTAATCTGTGCCAGCTTCTTCTCAACCACCACACGACGCTCATCAATTCTCTTCTCAATATCATCAATATCAAGATTAGGATATTTCTTATCATCAAACAAATGCATCTCAAGTCGCTCGAGCAGCTCGTCCTCATCAAAGAGTCCTATTCTTCCCCATGCAGCATGCTTTTCAGCGTCAACAATAACATTCTTCTCATCTTTATTAACACTGCCAATCTCTGCCGCCATCTCTGCTGCCATCTTCTCAAGCCACTCATCTGCGTCTGCACCAAAAGCCCACTCAATCTCAGCAAGCCTCTCGTTATCCTCATGAGCCTCACCAGAAGCTGCCTGTACACCTTTACTCTCCTCAACCGGGTAAGGTCTGTCAAGTCCCGCATCTCTTAACGCAAGTGGAATTGTTCTTCTCACAACACCTTTCTCAACAAGCTCTCCCGCACCCAGCTCTCTTAACTGGTCATTGAGTGTATGTGCATGTTCTGTAATATAAAGCTTTATATTCTTCTTCTCAAGTGCTTTATATAAAGACATGAGCCTGTCAACCGCCGTTACGTCAATAGAGCCGACTCCCCCAGCATCTACGATTACCCACCTGGTATTATCGTCAATATTCTTTTCTATATCATCGACAAATGTGTTGATATTTGCAAAGAAAAGTGCACCGTTAAATCTGTATATAACTGCACCTTTAATCTTCTTTACATTACGGTATCTGTTAAGACTGTAGAATCCCTCCTGTCCCGGTATCACTCCAAGAAATGCTCTTGGCGGTTCAACTGCTTTTACGATAACAGCAATGAACGAAAGAATTACACCGATTACAACTCCGTATATTGTTCCGAATAACAGAACACCTAAGAAAGCTCCTACAAATATCGCAAACTCCGTATGGTCTGTTTTCCATAATTTAGCTGCAAGTCCGAATTCAGTAATTCCAATCAGTGCCGCAACAACAATTCCTGTAAGTATTGGTACAGGAAGATATTCAAGCACCGGTGTGCCAAAAAGCACTATAAGAAGCATTGTCAGAGAAGCTGTTATTGACATAACCTGTGATTTGCAGCCAAACTGGTCTGCAATTCCTGTTCTTGACACACTGCCATTTAAAGGACAGCCACCAATTACAGCAGAAGCCGCATTTGCAGCAGCATATGACAGAATCTCCCTGTTGTTGCTTACCTTATAGCCATATTTGTTGGCATAATTATTAGTCGCAAGCAATGTCTGTGCCATGACAACACCTGCCACTGACAGTCCAAGAAGTATTATCTCTGACGGATTCTTAAGCACAACCGACATATCAGGAAGCGACAATCCCGGCAGCCCCTTATCAACATGTGGAAGAAGCTTAACGCCAAATCTGTCAATGTGGAAAACTGCAGTTGCAAGTGCACCAATCACCATAAGAAGAACCGACATAGGAAACTTTGGTATAAACCTCTTTGCAACAAGTATAACCACAACCGTTCCAACACCAAGCACTGCTGAGAGCAGATTAAATGATTTCATCTCACCAGCTATATGTATAAGAAGCTTTATTGCTTCGCCTGTTCCCGCATTACCTCCGAAAAGCTTCGCAGCCTGCATAAGAATTATTGTCACTCCGATACCGCTTATGAAACCACCCATAACCGGTGTCGATATGTAATTGACAATACGTCCTGCTTTAATAAAGAAGAAAAGCAGCAGCCACAATGCTGCAACTAAAGTTATTGCCGGAACTACTGCCTTCGCCTCTTCAGAGCCTGACGCTATTCCAAGTGTTGCCAGTGTTCCACCGACAAGCGCTGCCGGAGTTGCATCTACTCCAAACACAAACTGCGGCGAAGATGTTATAAGTCCATATATAAGCACCGGCAGAATAGAACAGTACAGACCATACACTGCAGGCAGTCCCGCAATCTGCGCATATCCCATTGATATAGGAATTGATACAAGTGCAACTATTATTCCCGAAACAATATCTTTCTGTATATTCTTCAAACTAATATTCTTCAATATGCATCGCTCCTTAATAAGATTTCGATAGAAATATATTAACATAAAACACCGCTGTTCAAAACATTTTTGCACGATTGCAGTTATTAATATTTTCGTATATAATTATTTAATGACAAATGCGGTATATAACCGCAATACATTTTAATATAGAAAAGGATACTTAATTATGTTTATAGCTGACAACTGGAAAGATTATGAAGTAATAGATACCTCTAAGGGTGAAAAGCTTGAGCGCTGGGGCAAGTACATTCTTGTGCGCCCGGATCCACAGGTAATATGGGATACTCCTAAGAAAGAACGTGGCTGGAAGAATATGAACGGCCACTATCACAGAAGTTCTAAGGGCGGCGGAGAATGGGAGTTCTTCGACCTTCCACAGCAGTGGCAGATTCACTACAACAGTCCTTCATTTGAACAGGAGCTGACATTCAACTTAAAGCCATTCAGCTTCAAGCACACAGGAATATTCCCTGAGCAGGCTGCTAACTGGGACTGGTTTGGAAAGATTATCTCTGATGCCAAGAAAAAGCGTGGAAACGAGCCTGTAAAAGTTCTTAACCTGTTTGCTTATACTGGTGGTGCAACACTTGCGTGTGCAGCAGCCGGTGCTAACGTTACACATGTAGATGCTTCTAAGGGTATAGTTGCATGGGCTAAAGAAAATGCCCAATCTTCAGGACTTATCGACAAGCCTATCCGCTGGATAGTTGATGACTGCGTAAAGTTCGTAGAAAGAGAAATTAGAAGAGGAAACCATTACGATGCAATCATCATGGATCCACCTTCATACGGACGTGGTCCTAAAGGAGAAATCTGGAAAATAGAAGAAGCCATACACCCGCTTGTTAAGCTTTGTGCACAGCTTCTTTCTGATGAACCATTATTCTTCCTTATTAATTCATATACAACAGGTCTTCAGCCAGCTGTTCTTACTTATATGTTAAGTACAGAACTTAAAGGCTTTGGTGGACACTGTGATTCTCAGGAAGTAGGGCTTCCTGTTTCAAGCAACGGACTTGTTCTTCCATGTGGTGCTTCTGGCCGCTGGATGAAATAATTAATACACAACACCATCGAGTGACGGCGATTCTTCGCCGTCATTCACAATTCTGATAACCAGATGATTCGGGAGGCATGTGATTGGCATTAAAGGCTCAGATATAAAGCCCATGTTCACACACAGCTTGTCCGGACAACTGGCGTCAGCAATCTTAATCTTTCCATTATCGACAAGAATATCATTATACTCTCCATCTCCATATTCAATTCTGAAAGTATACGGATTCTTCACATCATTTAACGAAACAGTTCTTAACAGCTCGTTATCCCTGTATATATAAGCGGTCTTGCCGCCATCATTTTTTCCTGATTTCATATATATAATAGAAGCCACACTCGCCCCGACAAGCAGAACAATCACAGCTACTACTGCAATAACTCTTTTTTTCACAAGCTCCTCCTTCTGCTACATAGTAAACTTCTTAGGAATATATCTGTCTGCAAAGAAGCACACAAGTCCCGTAAACAGACCTGTTATAACACCACTTATTACAAGAAACGGCATATATGCGAATATTCCTGATAATCTTAATATGAAAAATGCAGCAAGAATCTGACCTGCATTGTGCGACACTGCACCAAGTATTCCCGTAAGGAATATATATTGTCCCCTAAGCAGCTTATTAACAGCCGCCATCACAATCAGACACAAAAATCCACCACTTACACTATATATAAATGATACTGCCTGTCCCGTGAATATTGTAGCAAGTATAATTCTCATCGCCAGCACAATTGCTGCATCACTGACTTTATACCTTTTCAATACAAAAAGTGTAACTATATTGGCAAGTCCTAACTTCACTCCCGGAATTGGAACAAGTGTAGGAATCGCTGATTCCACAACAAATATCGTCAGCGCTATTGTTGTAAGCAGCGCCAGTGTGGTAAGTCTCTTAACATCAAATGTTTTCTTCATGTCTGCCTCCGCATAAATATTACCTATGCATTTTAACAGACATTTCATATTAAGACAATAATCCGTTAAATTAATTCAAATTCACTCAAAATCAGTTTGACAGTTTGCAAAAATATAGTATAATCATTTGGCTTTACAAATATACGAAAGTGAGGAAATCCTATGGTAAAAGATATGACAAACGGTTCGCCATCCAAGCACATTCTTGGATTCGCGGTTCCAATGTTACTCGGAATGCTGTTTCAGCAGTTCTACAACCTTGTTGATACGATAATTGTTGGAAAAACTCTTGGCGTTGAAGCTCTTGCCGGAGTCGGTGCAACCGGTTCTATCAACTTCATGATAATTGGTTTCTGTATGGGTGTCTGTAACGGATTCGTAATCCCTGTTGCCCAGTGCTTTGGAGCGAAGAAACCATCTGACCTTAGAAAATATGTATTTAACGGATATATCTGCAGTGTTGTGTTTGCCATAGTGCTTACGCTTGCATCTGTAATCTTCTGCCGTAAGATACTTATTATCATGAATACTCCGGCAGATATTATTGACCACGCCTACAATTACATAGTTGTCATATTCATCGGAATACCAACCGTATTCCTGTACAACATGGTATCAGGCGTTATCCGCTCGCTCGGCGACAGTAAAACTCCTGTAGTTTTCCTTGTACTTTCTTCAATTATAAATGTTATTCTTGATTTCTTTCTTATTCTTGTATGTAAGATGGGAGTTGCCGGAGCCGGCTGGGCGACTGTAACATCGCAGTTTGTCTCTGGTCTTACCTGCCTTATATACATGTATAAGAGATACGACATTTTAAAAGGTGATAAGTCCGAAAGAGTACTTGATAGAAGATTTATAACTAACCTGTGTATGAACGGTGTTCCTATGGGACTCCAGTATTCAATCACTGCAATCGGAAGCACAATTCTTCAGGCTGCCGTCAATACACTTGGTTCAACATACGTTGCCGCAATGACTGCCGGCTCTAAGATGTTTAACTTTACATGCTGTCCATTTGACGCTCTCGGCTCAACTATGGCAACTTATGCCGGACAGAATGTCGGTGCAGCCAAGATTAAAAGGCTCGGTCAGGGTGTACGTTCAGCAATGATAATCGGTTCAATATACAGTGTTATTTCACTTGTTGCACTGTATTTTACTACAGATTACATTGCATTATTGTTCGTTAATGCATCAGAAACAACAATTATTGCTCTTACAAGACAGTTCATCCTTGCATCCGCATGCTTCTACATACCACTTACAGGTGTTAATGTAGTCCGCTTCTGCATACAGGGTATGGGCTTCTCAGTATTTGCTATATCTGCCGGTATCCTTGAGATGATTGGACGTGCATTTGCAGCTATAATACTTATTCCAAGAATCGGATTCATGGGAGCATGTCTTGCTTCTCCAATTGCATGGATTGCCGCAGACGCATTTTTATTCCCTGCATTCATACATTGTGCCAAGAAGCTCAATGAAAGACACAATATTAAATCATAACTTAAAACTAACTAAAGGGAGGACATAATGTCCTCCCTCTTTTATTCTATAATATAGACAGCCTGGCTGTGCATTGTTTCATATCTTGATTGAAATGTCTCAAGATTCCTTGTTATATTGCCTTCCATAGGATCCATTATATAAACAATATTCTTGTTAAGATCATATCCTGTAATTACAACACAGTGTTCAGGAGACATCCATGTATATTCTTTCCCATTAAATACAAATGTCTTAGATTCATATGGCTGTCTCATATCTATTGTATTCCATATTACTATCGGATCCCCCTGAGCAACCATCCCAAGAATTTCGCTAAAGTCCATTCCACTTATATTCTTTGCAACCGCTGTCATATTATTGGCTTTGAAATATTTATTAGCTGCATTAACAATTGGCTGTGCCATACATCCATAACTTGTGTTGTCCCTTGGATTACCAAGAAACATTTCGTAGAAGCTGCCATTGCCTTTCTTAAGATATTCATCCGCCATAGTTGTCTTATCAACATTACAGCCATAATAATTAAGTACGGATGTTAACGATGTAATCTCGCATCCTGTTGGCAGCTCTGGATTCTGACTAAGCCATTCATAGCCTTCAATTCTGTATGAATCCGGTAAAGCACTCTCAGTTTCCTCACTTACAGAAAACTCTTCTTCTGTTACATTACCATCACTCTTAATAGCCATATATTCTGCACCAACTGCTCCACCTTTTCTTACATTCTGGTTGTTCATCTTAATTGCTAACGCAATTATTACCGTACATAACGGTATAGTAACCATTGTAAGAAATATATAATTCTTTCTTTTCTCTCTTCTCTTGTCTTTTCTGCTATCCTCTCTCCTACTCATCCCAGTCACCATCTTAGCCTTCCATTTCGTAAGTTAAGGTCATTTATATGCCTCTGTATTTATATACGAAACTAAGTGTAATCTGGTCTGAATATTCAACAAAAAAATCATATTTTTTATAATTAAATAAGCTTAACTAACTGACAATTATCTGTCATACCATCCCAGAAATCTTTTAATGGTGTATCCTTAAATTGGGCTATAATACTGCAGTTCATTGCACCATGACCAACAATCAGTATATCTTTGCCATCTCGCACCTGCGGCATAACCACATCATCTATAAAGCTTCCTGTCCTTGCAAAAAGTTCTTCAAAACTTTCTCCACCCTCAACTGTCATATAATCCTCAGGCTTCTTAAAAAGTATATTAATCGGGCAATCCTTTATAACAAATGAATTCTCTATACCTTCATATATTCCAAATCCCATCTCAATAAGTCTGTCATCAGTGTACACGGGTACATTTCTTCCACTCATAAAAATCTCTGCTGTTTCCTTAGCTCTGGCAAGCGGTGATGAATAGCATATGTCAAAATGTATATCTGCATATTGTTCTCTTATCTTTTCCGCCATCATCCTGCCTTCGTCATTAAGCGGTATATCCGTTCTTCCCTGCAGTTTATGACGTACATTCCAGTCAGTTCTGCCATGTCGCATTATGTATAGCATGTTATTCTCCTATATATATCATATCCAAATTCATTACTCTCTTCATCGCTGTTCGCGCAAAAAAGGGTTTCCGAGAAACTCGGAAACCCTTGAAAGAACTGTATTAATAACAATTACTCGATGATTGTTGCAACAGCACCAGAACCAACTGTTCTACCACCCTCACGGATAGCGAAACGAAGACCCTGCTCCATAGCTACGTTATGGATAAGTTCAACTGTCATCTCTACGTTATCACCAGGCATGCACATTTCTGTACCAGCTGGAAGCTCGCAAACACCAGTTACATCAGTTGTTCTGAAGTAGAACTGTGGTCTGTAGTTGTTGAAGAATGGAGTATGACGTCCACCTTCGTCCTTTGTTAATACGTAAACCTGAGCTGTAAACTTGTGGTGTGGTGTGATTGAACCTGGCTTGCAGAGAACCTGTCCTCTCTGGATCTCGTCTCTCTGAACACCTCTAAGAAGTGCACCAATGTTATCACCTGGCTGAGCCTCATCAAGAAGCTTTCTGAACATCTCGATACCAGTTACAACTACCTTACGGATATCTTCATGGATACCAACGATTTCAACTTCCTCATTAACGTGGAGAACACCTCTCTCTACTCTACCAGTAGCAACTGTACCACGTCCTGTGATAGAGAATACGTCCTCTACAGGCATAAGGAATGGCTTATCTGTATCTCTTTCTGGATCTGGAACATACTCATCAATAGTATGCATAAGCTCAAGGATCTTGTCACCCCATTCGCTGTTAGGATCTTCAAGAGCCTTAAGAGCTGAACCCTGGATGATTGGTGTATCATCGCCTGGGAAGTCATACTCGTTAAGAAGTTCTCTGATTTCCATATCTACTAATTCAAGAAGTTCTGGATCATCAACCATATCACACTTGTTCATGAATACAACGATGTAAGGAACACCTACCTGACGAGCAAGAAGGATATGCTCTCTTGTCTGAGCCATAACACCATCAGTAGCAGCAACAACAAGGATACCTGCATCCATCTGAGCAGCACCTGTGATCATGTTCTTTACATAATCAGCATGTCCTGGGCAGTCAACGTGTGCATAGTGTCTCTTCTCTGTCTCATACTCAACGTGAGCTGTAGAGATAGTGATACCTCTTTCTCTTTCCTCTGGTGCCTTATCAATATTCTCGAATGCAACAGCCTCACCTGTACCAAGTCTCTCATGAAGAGTCTTTGTGATAGCAGCTGTTAATGTAGTCTTACCGTGATCTACGTGTCCGATTGTACCAATGTTACAATGTGGTTTTGTTCTCTCAAATTTAGCCTTTGCCATTGTTTAAAATCCTCCTAAAATATTTAGATTGCCCTGAGGGGATATACCCCTCGGGCTTTGTCATAGCTGATATTTATTATATTTCATTTATTGAAATATTTCAACTATATTTTTATAGCTATTACTTATTTCTATCAGAAATAACCTTATCCTGAACAGACTTTGGAGCCTGCTCGTACTTATCGAAGAACATAGAGTAGTTACCACGACCCTGTGTCTTAGAACGAAGGTCAGTAGCATATCCGAACATCTCAGCAAGTGGAACGAATGCTTTGATCATCTTACCACCTGAGATATCTTCCATACCTTCGATACGTCCTCTACGTGAGTTGATATCACCGATTACATCACCCATGTATTCTTCTGGCATAGTAACCTCAACCTTCATGATAGGCTCAAGAAGGGCAGGAGCTGCCTTAGCCATAGCATCCTTGAATGCCATAGAACCAGCAATGTGGAATGCCATTTCTGAAGAATCGACTTCATGGTATGAACCATCGTAGATATCTGCTCTAAGTCCGAGAACTGGGAATCCAGCTAAGATACCTGAATTAGCAGCTTCTCTGATACCATCAGCAACTGAAGGGATGTATTCCTTAGGAATAGCACCACCAACTACTGAAGACTCGCAGAAGAGTACTGGAGGTTCGTTAATTAATACTGTGTTCTTTGTCTCAACATCAAACTTATCAACGTTAGCTTCAAGTGGTGAGAAACGTACTTTACAGTGACCATACTGACCACGTCCACCTGACTGCTTAGCGTACTTACTATCAACATCAACTGCCTTAGTGAAGCACTCTCTGTAAGCAACCTGAGGAGCACCAACGTTAGCCTCTACCTTGAACTCACGGAGAAGTCTGTCAACGATGATATCAAGGTGAAGCTCACCCATACCAGCGATGATTGTCTGACCTGTTTCCTGATCTGTATGAGCACGGAATGTAGGATCTTCTTCAGCAAGCTTTGCTAAAGCTTCGCCCATCTTACCCTGGTCATTCTTAGTCTTTGGCTCGATAGCAAGCTCGATAACTGGCTCTGGGAATTCCATAGACTCTAAGATAACTGGATGTGCTTCATCACAGATAGTATCACCTGTTACTGTAACCTTAAGACCTACTGCAGCAGCGATATCTCCTGAGTAAACCTTATCGATTTCTTTTCTCTGGTTAGCGTGCATCTGAAGGATACGGCCAACTCTTTCTTTCTTATTCTTATTAGAGTTAAGTACATATGAACCACCGTTTAATGTACCTGAGTAAACTCTGAAGAATGCTAACTTACCAACGAATGGATCAGTCATAATCTTGAATGCAAGAGCTGCAAATGGCTCTTCGTCAGATGACTTTCTTGTTACTTCGTTACCGTCTTCGTCAACACCTGTGATATCTGGGATATCTGTAGGAGCTGGCATGTACTCGATAACAGCATCAAGAAGCTTCTGAACACCCTTGTTCTTATAAGCTGTACCGCAAAGACAAGGAATAGCTGTACCTTCGATAGTACCCTTTCTTAAAGCAGCCTTTAATTCTGGAACTGTAAGTTCCTCATCATTAAAGAACTTCTCCATAAGGTCTTCATCAAGTTCAGCACACTGCTCAACGAGCTTGTCATGATATTCCTGAGCCTGATCCTTTAAATCGTCTGGAATCTCACCAACAGCGATATCATCACCCTTATCTCCGTTGAAGACATAAGCCTTCATCTCGAATAAGTCGATAATACCCTGGAAGTCATCTTCCTTACCGATAGGAATCTGTACAAGTACAGGATTCTTTCCAAGCTTTGTAATAAGCTGGTTGCATGATCCGAAGAAATCAGCACCCATCTTATCCATCTTGTTCATGAAAGCCATACGAGGTACATTGTACTTATCAGCCTGACGCCATACGTTCTCTGACTGTGGCTCAACACCGTTCTGTGCATCGAATACACCTACGGCACCATCAAGTACTCTAAGTGAACGCTCAACTTCTACTGTGAAGTCAACGTGTCCTGGAGTATCGATAATGTTAATACGGTATTCTGGCTGTGTCTTATCTGGCTTACCCTCTTTCTCAGGTGTCCAGTGACATGTTGTAGCAGCTGAAGTGATTGTGATACCTCTCTCCTGCTCCTGGGCCATCCAGTCCATAGTAGCAGTACCTTCATGAGTATCACCAATCTTGTGATTAACACCAGTATAATAAAGGATACGCTCTGTTAATGTTGTCTTACCAGCATCAATATGAGCCATAATTCCGATATTTCTGGTTCTCTCCAATGGATATTCTCTTCCAGCCATGGATAAAACCTCCTATAATTATAATTAGAATCTGTAATGAGCAAAAGCCTTGTTTGCTTCTGCCATCTTGTGCATATCTTCTTTTCTCTTTACTGATGCACCTGTGTTGTTAGCTGCATCAAGAATTTCGTTAGCGAGTCTTTCTTCCATAGTCTTCTCGCCTCTTGCTCTAGAGAATGTAGTCATCCAACGAAGAGCTAAAGCCTGTCTTCTGTCTGGCTTAACTTCGATAGGTACCTGGTAAGTAGCTCCACCGATACGTCTAGCCTTAACTTCAAGAACTGGCATAATATTGTTCATAGCTTCTTCGAATACTTCGATAGCTGGTCTCTCAGTCTTAGCTGCGACTCTATCAAAAGCACCGTAAACAATCTTCTGAGCTACTCCTCTCTTACCATCAAGCATAATGTTGTTGATAAGCTTAGTAACTACCTTATTGTTGTAAATAGGATCTGCTAATACATCTCTTTTCTGTGTATGTCCTTTACGTGGCACGGTTCTTCCCTCCTTAATAAATTTATTAAATCATAGGTACTCACAAATAAAAAATGTGTTCGCGCCGTATATATTAACCTGCAACCTCTTGATTAATCTAATTCCGGCACAATTCAAAATTTAATTTGTTCGTAAAAATCAGATTCTTACGAATCCGACTCTTGCAAATTGTAAAACTTGCATGCATTCATACAAATGCGTGTCTTAATTCAGGCTTAATTACTTAGCGTCCTTAGGTCTCTTAGCACCGTACTTAGAACGAGCCTGTCTTCTCTTTGCAACACCTGCTGTATCAAGTGTTCCTCTGATGATGTGGTATCTTGTACCTGGTAAATCCTTTACTCTTCCACCTCTTATAAGAACAACGCTGTGCTCCTGAAGATTGTGTCCCTCACCTGGGATGTAAGATGTTACCTCGATACCATTAGAAAGACGTACTCTGGCAATCTTTCTAAGAGCTGAGTTAGGCTTCTTAGGTGTAGCAGTCTTAACAGCTGTACAAACACCTCTCTTCTGTGGAGAAGAGATATCTGTAGCCTTCTTCTGAAGTGAGTTGTAACCCTTCTGAAGAGCTGGTGCTGTAGACTTCTTTACTGCAGTCTTTCTTCCCTGTCTTACTAACTGGTTAAATGTTGGCATTCCGTTTTCACCTCCCGAAATTAGAATAATGAATGGTTGCATCTTAGTATCTACTAAGAAAATGTTTTGTAACCAAAACAGCGCAAAAATAGAACTTGCCTATTCGCACGCTTTATTAGTATATATATTTGCAAATTCTGTGTCAAGCATTTTTTCAAAAAAAGATAAAAGCGTGCCAGATTTTATCAATCTGACACGCTTAAATTATCTATAAAGAATTAATCTTCCTGTGTAAATACAAGTTCATCATCACCAGATTCTTCATCTTCTTCGATGTAGTTATCTGTAGAGCTGATCTTGATATCCTGATAACGCTTCATACCTGTACCAGCAGGGATAAGCTTACCAATAATAACGTTCTCTTTAAGACCGATAAGTGGATCAATCTTTCCGTTAATAGCTGCATCTGTAAGAACCTTAGTTGTCTCCTGGAATGAAGCAGCTGACATGAATGATGTAGAAGCAAGTGAAGCCTTAGTAATACCGAGGATGATTGGAGTACCTGTAGCAGGCTTCTTTCCTTCCTCTTCAAGCTTTTCATTAACTTCCTGGAATTCAATTGTGTCAACCTGTGAACCTGGAAGGAAATTAGAATCTCCAGCTTCATCAACAACTATCTTCTTAAGCATCTGACGAACAATAAGCTCGATATGCTTATCGTTGATATCAACACCCTGGATACGGTAAACCTTCTGAACTTCACGAAGGAGGTAATCCTGAACAGCTCTTACGCCAAGAATTCTTACGATATCATGTGGATTCTCAGAACCCTCTGTGATTTCTTCACCCTTAGCAACAACCTGTCCTTCAACAACCTTTTCTCTTGTATCCTTAGACAATGGATAAGCCTTTGAATTGCCTTCCTCGTCAGTAATAACGATTTCAGTCTTCTTCTCAGTCTTAACAATACTTACAGTTCCGCCAAACTCAGCAAGTACAGCCAGCATCTTAGGCTTTCTTGCCTCGAAAAGCTCTTCTACTCTAGGAAGACCCTGAGTAATGTTATCACCGGCAACACCACCAGTATGGAAAGTTCTCATAGTAAGCTGTGTACCAGGCTCACCGATTGACTGAGCTGCGATAATACCAACAGCTTCACCAACCTGAACAGTCTGACCAGTTGCCATGTTAGTTCCATAACATTTAGCACAAACACCGATGTGTGAACGGCAAGTAAGGATTGTTCTGATTTTAACCTTATCAACACCAGTCTTAATAATAGCTTCTGCTCTCTTAGGAGTTACAAGATGGTTAGCTGCAACAATAACTTCACCAGTAGCTGGATCAACAATATCCTCAGCTAAGTATCTTCCTGTAATACGCTCCTGTAATGGCTCAAGGATATCTTCCTTAGCATCACTAGAGTTAGTAGCTCTGTTATTAACAAATGAGTAAACATACATACCAGGTATCTGCTTACCTGCGCTACAATCTGTCTCTCTGATAATAAGATCCTGAGAAACATCAACAAGTCTTCTTGTAAGGTATCCTGAATCGGCTGTACGAAGGGCTGTATCTGAAAGTCCCTTACGAGCACCGTGAGCTGAAATGAAGTATTCCAGAACGTCAAGACCTTCACGGAAGTTAGACTTGATAGGAAGTTCGATAGTGTTACCTGATGTATCGGCCATCAAACCACGCATACCTGCTAACTGCTTAATCTGCTGGTTAGAACCACGGGCACCTGAGTCAGCCATCATGAAGATGTTGTTATATTTATCAAGACCCTGAAGAAGGGCATCCTTAATCTTATCATCAGTCTCCTGCCATACACGGATAACATTCTTATGTCTTTCCTCGTCAGTAGCCTGACCTCTGTTATATTTAACAGTAATCTGTTCAACTTTCTTTTCTGCCTCAGCAAGAAGCTGCTTCTTAACTGGTGGCACTGTCATCTCTGAAATAGAAACAGTCATGGCAGCTCTTGTAGAGTACTTATAACCCATAGCCTTGATATCATCAAGAACTTCTGCAGTTGTTGTAGTACCATGAGTATTAATAACATGCTGTAAGATATCCTTAAGCTGCTTCTTTCCTACATGGAAATCAACTTCTGGAAGTAATAAGTTCTCTTCCTTGCTTCTGTCAACATATCCAAGATCCTGTGGAAGGATTTCATTAAATATAAGTCTTCCGAGTGTAGACTCGATATTACCTGAAATATTCTCTCCATTAATATTCTTAGTTACATGAACCATAATCTTAGCATGTAATGTAATTACACCATTCTCATAAGCAAGAAGTGCTTCATTAATACTCTTGAAAATCTTACCCTCACCCTTAGCACCAGGTCTTTCCTGTGTAAGGTAGTAAATACCAAGTACCATATCCTGTGAAGGAACGGCAACAGGACCACCATCAGATGGCTTAAGAAGGTTGTTAGGTGAAAGAAGCATAAATCTACACTCAGCCTGAGCCTCAACAGAAAGTGGAAGATGGACAGCCATCTGGTCACCATCGAAATCGGCGTTGAACGCTGTACAAACAAGTGGGTGAAGCTTAATAGCCTTACCTTCTACAAGGATTGGCTCGAAAGCCTGAATACCAAGTCTGTGAAGTGTAGGAGCACGGTTAAGCATAACTGGATGCTCTTTGATAACATCTTCAAGTACATCCCATACTTCTGGCTCAAGATGTTCTACGCTCTTCTTAGCTTTCTTAATATTATCTGCAAGATTACGTCTTACAAGCTCTCTCATAACAAATGGCTTGAATAACTCAATAGCCATCTCTTTAGGAAGACCACACTGGTAAATCTTAAGTTCTGGTCCTACTACGATAACTGAACGTCCTGAGTAGTCAACTCGCTTACCAAGAAGGTTCTGTCTGAAACGTCCCTGCTTACCCTTTAATAAATCTGATAAAGACTTAAGGGCTCTGTTACCAGGACCTGTTACAGGACGACCATTTCTACGTCCGTTATCGATAAGAGCATCAACAGCTTCCTGAAGCATTCTCTTCTCGTTACGAACAATGATTTCAGGAGCGCCAAGCTCAAGAAGTCTTGCAAGTCTGTTATTTCTGTTAATAATTCTTCTGTAAAGATCATTAAGATCTGAAGTTGCAAAACGTCCACCATCAAGCTGAACCATAGGTCTTAAATCTGGTGGGATTACAGGGATTTCTGTAAGAATCATCCACTCAGGCTTAGTTCCTGCATTCTTAAATGCTTCAACAACTTCAATTCTCTTTATAAGTCTGGCAGCCTTCTGAGAAGTAGTGTTAGCAAGCTCTTCCTTGAGTCTTACTTCCTCTTCTTCAAGGTTAACCATCTGGAGGAGCTCGAGGATTGCCTCAGCTCCCATACCAACACGGAAAGCCTTGCTTCCGTACTGCTCGCAGAGTTCTCTGTATTCAGTCTCTGAAAGAATCTTCTTGAAAGGAATATCTGTTTCACCTGGATCAATTACGATATATGAAGCAAAATATAATACCTTTTCAAGGTTCTTAGGACCGATATCAAGAATGAGATCCATACGGCTAGGAATACCCTTGAAGTACCAGATATGTGATACAGGTGCAGCAAGGTGAATATGACCCATACGGTCTCTTCTTACGCTGGCCTTAGTAACTTCAACACCACATTTGTCGCAGACAATACCCTTGTCTTTGATCTTCTTGTACTTACCGCAGTGGCACTCCCAGTCCTTGCTAGGACCAAATATTCTTTCGCAGAAAAGTCCATCCTTTTCTGGCTTAAGTGTTCTATAGTTAATTGTTTCAGGTTTGGTAACCTCACCATGAGACCACTCCAAAATATTCTCAGGAGAAGCAAGCTTGATCTGAATCTTATCAAATTTCATTGACTTATTTGATTTAATTTCTTCTGCCATTATAGTGCTCCCTTCTAATTAATATTCATCTGAATTGCCATCGCCGTAATCATCATCAAAATCATCGGCCATATCAAAATCAGCGTCATCATCTGAATCTACAGCATCTTCTGTTCCATCTTCATTGAGAGTAACTGTTGACATACCGCCAGCCTTGTACTCTGCCTCTTCCTCTCTGCTGTTTCTTCTATATCCGTTACCTTCATCAAGAACCTTCTTGAAATCAGTAACTTCATACTCAGAACTCTCAAGAAGTCTTACTTCATTGTTGTCCTGATCAAGAACTCTTACATCAAGTGCGAGTGACTGAAGTTCCTTAAGAAGAACCTTGAATGATTCTGGAACTCCTGGTTCAGGAATATTCTCACCCTTAATAATAGCTTCGTAAGTCTTAACTCGTCCTACAACATCATCAGACTTAACAGTAAGGATTTCCTGAAGAGTATAAGCAGCACCATAAGCCTCAAGTGCCCAAACTTCCATCTCTCCGAATCTCTGTCCACCGAACTGAGCCTTACCACCAAGTGGCTGCTGTGTTACGAGTGAGTATGGACCAGTTGAACGAGCGTGAATCTTATCATCAACAAGGTGATGAAGCTTTAAGTAATGCATGAATCCGATAGTTACAGGACTGTCGAAATACTCACCTGTTCTACCATCTCTAAGTCTTACCTTACCATCACGACCGATTGGAACACCCTTCCACTCAGCTCTGTGATCTCTATGTTCTGAAAGGTAATCAAATACCTCTTTATTAAGAACATCCTTATATTCTGCTGTAAATGTAACCATATCCTCTGGATATTCTTCACCATTCTTCTCAGCCTCAGCCTTCTCAGCTGCAAGCTCTTCGTCATCAAATGGATGGTTAGCATATGCATTTGCCATATCAAGAGTATCCATAATATCGTTCTCGTCTGCACCATCGAATACTGGAGTTGCAATATTGAATCCAAGTACCTTGGCAGCAAGACTTAAATGAATCTCGAGGACCTGTCCAATGTTCATTCGTGAAGGAACGCCCAGTGGGTTAAGTACGATATCAAGAGGACGGCCATTAGGAAGGAATGGCATATCTTCAACAGGAAGTACTCTTGAAACGACACCCTTGTTACCATGACGACCAGCCATCTTATCACCAACGCCGATCTTTCTCTTCTGTGCAATATATATACGAACAGACTTGTTAACTCCTGGTGAGAGTTCATCTCCGTTCTGTCTTGTAAATGTCTTAACAGCAACAACGATACCGTAAGCACCATGAGGAACCTTAAGTGAAGTATCTCTTACTTCTCTTGCCTTCTCACCGAAGATAGCTCTAAGAAGTCTCTCTTCAGCAGTAAGCTCTGTCTCTCCCTTAGGAGTAACCTTACCAACAAGGATATCACCGGCTCTTACCTCAGCACCAACACGGATGATACCGTTCTCATCAAGATCCTTAACTGCCTCAGAACCTGTTGATGGAAGATCTCTTGTAATCTCTTCAGGTCCTAACTTAGTATCTCTTGCTTCTGTCTCATATTCTTCAATATGAATAGATGTATAAACATCATCTCTAACGAGACGCTCACTAAGAAGTACAGCATCCTCGTAGTTATAACCTTCCCAAGTCATGAAACCGATAAGTGGGTTCTTACCAAGGGCAATCTCACCATTAGATGTAGATGGACCATCAGCAATAACATCTCCTGCCTTAACCTCATCCCCCTTGAATACAATAGGTCTCTGGTTATAGCAGTTACTCTGGTTACTTCTTGAGAACTTAGTAAGCTTATATTCATGTGCCTTACCATCTTTCTCTCTGATAACAATCTTGTTAGATTCAGAAGAAAGAACAACACCATCAGCTTCTGCAACTACACACACACCTGAGTCAACTGCAGTCTTATTCTCAATACCAGTTCCGATAACAGGAGCTTCTGTCATAAGAAGAGGTACGGCCTGACGCTGCATGTTAGATCCCATGAGGGCACGGGTACAGTCATCGTTCTGAAGGAATGGAATCATTGATGTAGCAACTGAGAATACCATCTTAGGAGATACGTCCATAAGATCAATCTGGCTCTTGTCGAACTGAGAAGTTTCTTCTCTGTAACGTCCAGATACAGTATTTCTTACGAAATAACCATTCTCATCAATCTCAGCATTAGCCTGAGCTACATGGAAATCATCTTCCTCGTCAGCTGTGAAGTAACGAACTTCATCAGTAACTCTTGGATTCTTAGGATCGCTCTTATCTACGATACGATAAGGAGCTTCAACAAATCCATATTCATTAATTCTTGCATAAGATGCAAGAGAGTTAATAAGACCAATGTTAGGTCCTTCAGGAGTCTCGATAGGACACATTCTACCATAGTGTGTATAGTGTACATCTCGAACCTCGAAACCTGCACGGTCTCTTGAAAGACCACCAGGACCAAGGGCTGAAAGACGTCTCTTATGAGTAATCTCACTAAGAGGGTTATTCTGATCCATGAACTGTGACAACTGTGAACTTCCGAAGAATTCCTTAATAGCAGCTGTTACAGGCTTAATATTAATAAGTGACTGTGGAGATATTCCGCTAAGATCCTGTGTAGACATTCTCTCACGAACAACTCTTTCCATTCTTGAGATACCAATTCTGAACTGGTTCTGAAGAAGTTCTCCTACAGCTCTGATACGTCTGTTTCCAAGGTGATCGATATCATCCTTAGTACCAACGCCATATTCAAGGTGCATATTATAATTAATAGAAGCAAGAATATCTTCTACTGTAATATGCTTAGGAATAAGGTCTGCAATATTCTTAGTAATAGCTTCCTTAATATCCTCTAAAGATTCATTCTCAGCAAGAATCTGGGCAAGAACAGGGTAATATACATACTCAGTAACGCCAAGTTCCTTAGCTTCTTCTTCGCTGATATCAACCCATTTAGTAATATCAACTGCACGGTTAGAAAGAATCTTAACAACTCTGTCAGATACAGTACCATCAGCAGATCTTACCTCTACAGTAATAAATACTGAAGGAACAGCTGCATCCTGAATAGCCTGTGCTGATTCTCTTGTAAGCTTCTCGCCTGCTGTTGCAATAACAGTTCCGTTCTCATCAACAACATCCTCTGCAAGAACCTGTCCTGTAAGTCTGCTCTTGAAAGAAAGCTTCTTATTAAACTTATATCTTCCAACATGAGCCAAGTCATATCTTCTTGGATCAAAGAACATACCTGAAATAAGTGCTTCAGCACTTTCAACAGATAATGGTTCACCTGGTCTTAACTTCTTATAAAGTTCAAGAATACCTTCCTGATAATTAGTAGAAGTATCCTTCTCCATAGTTGCAAGAAGCTTAGGCTCCTCACCAAATATATCAAGAATCTCAGCATTAGTACCAAATCCTAAAGCTCTGATAAGGACTGTAATAGGTACCTTCTTATTACGGTCAACCTTAACATAGAATACATCGTTAGCATCTGTTTCATACTCTAACCAAGCACCTCTGTTAGGGATTACCTGACAGCTGTATAAGAAGATCTTACCATACTTATCCTTCTGTATATCATAATAAATACCAGGTGAACGTACCAACTGGCTGACAATAACTCGTTCAGCACCATTAATTACAAATGTACCTGTCTTAGTCATTAATGGCAGGTCACCCATGAAAATCTCATGTTCGCTGATGCTTTCTGTCTCTTTGTTATGAAGTCTTACTGTAACCTTAAGAGGAGCTGCATATGTAGCATCTCTTTCTTTACACTCTTCAATTGAATACTTAACTTCGTCTTCACATAACGCAAAATCTACAAATTCCAGACTTAATCTTCCGTTATAGTCTGCAATTGGAGATATGTCATCAAAGACCTCTTTTAAGCCTTCATTCAAAAACCACTGGTAAGAATCCTTCTGCACCTCAATAAGGTTAGGCATCTCAAGAACCTCTTTCTGTCTTGAGAAACTCATACGCATTGCCTTGCCCGACGTTATTGGGCGTAATCTGTTTTTCTCCATTGACGTTTCACCCCTTAGTTTTCTTCACATTAATATATTACATTATCGGTAAATGTGCAGAGAATGAGCACAAGTTACCACAATAGTGCATTGTCCATAGTACATCAAAGTTATATATATGTCAAGGGATTTTCCAAAAAAATCATGAATATTTAGAAATAGATATAGATAATAATGTAACTGCCGTATCTGGCAGAATATAATAAAGAAATGTATCTTAATACTTTAGAAAAAAGAAAAGACAGGAGCCACAAGGACCCGCTGTCTTTTCTATTATATTCATTAGAACAATCAAGTAAATTACTTAAGAGTAACCTTAGCTCCAACTTCTTCAAGCTTCTTCTTGAGTTCTTCAGCCTCTTCCTTAGAAGCCTGCTCCTTAACAACCTTAGGAGCTCCATCAACAACATCCTTAGCTTCCTTTAAGCCAAGACCTGTGATTTCACGAACAACCTTGATAACCTTAACCTTCTGATCGCCAGCTTCTGTAAGCTCAACGTCAAACTCTGTCTTCTCCTCAGCTGCTGCTGCGCCAGCACCTGCTGCTGCAACTACAACGCCTGCTGCTGCAGATACGCCGAATTCTTCTTCACAAGCCTTAACTAAATCGTTAAGCTCTAATACTGATAAACCTTTAATAACTTCAATGATTTCCTGTGTTGTCATTATTATAATCTCCTTTTTAATATTATTCTAAAATCGAAAGAGCAATTATGCTGCTTTCATAGTTAATTCAGTGTTAAACTGATTAAGCAACTTCCTCGTTCTTCTCAGCAATCTGCTTAATAACACGAGCAAAGTTTGTAATAGGTGACTGCATACTTCCAAGTAACTTTGAAAGAAGCTCCTCTCTTGAAGGGATAGTAGCGATTGTAGCGATACCTGCTGCATCGTAGAATGTTCCTTCAACAACGCCACACTTTAACTCAAGAGCATTAGCTGTCTTAGCGAAGTTAGCTAAGATTCTTGCAGGTGCTGTAGCATCAGTCTTGCTGAATGCAATAGCGTTAGTTCCTTCAAGAGTATCAGCGATTGACTCGAACTCTGTTCCAGCAACAACTCTCTTTACTAAAGTGTTCTTATAAACCTTGTAAACTACACCAGCTTCTCTTAACTGCTTACGAAGCTGTGTATCCTGCTCTACTGTAAGACCGCTGTAGTTAACTACAACAACGCCCTGAGCGCCATCAAAATTAGCTGTGATCTCATCGATAGTAGATGTCTTAAGGCCTACATTCTTTAAAATAGCCATGAATAATTACCTCCTGTTAGATTCTTGCTTCATATAGAAGCGATTTTGCCTAAGTGAAGATTATTCGTCTATAGTTTCCCTACAAACAAAAACCCTCTCTGCCAAAGACAGAGAGGGAATAATTAATCAAATCCTTAAATCCTCGGTAGGCGTGTTACCTTTAACCATCATCAGCAATGCTGAATCCGGACCTGCTGTCTACGGCAAAATATTATGTTAACAGCAAAATGCTGCTCACAAGCTGATAGTATACTATCAAAATATATTAATGTCAACCGTTTTTAATCAAAAATCTGATTAACCCACATACTTGGCTGTGCTTAACTTAACACCAGGTCCCATAGTAGAAGTAAGAACTACACTTCTAAGATAAGCTCCCTTAAGTGAAGATGGCTTAGCCTTAACGATTGCATCCATAATAGCCTGGAAGTTGTCTGATAACTGCTCCTCTGTGAATGAAGCCTTACCAATTGGCACGTGAATGATATTAGTCTTGTCAAGTCTGTACTCGATCTTACCAGCCTTGATATCATTAACAGCTTTTGTTACATCCATAGTAACTGTACCAGCCTTAGGGTTTGGCATTAATCCCTTAGGACCAAGTACACGACCAAGACGACCAACAACACCCATCATATCTGGAGTTGCAACAACAACGTCGAACTCGAACCAGTTATCGTTCTGGATCTTAGGAATAAGTTCCTCGCCACCAACGAAATCTGCTCCAGCTGCAAGAGCCTCATCAGCCTTAGCACCCTTAGCAAATACTAATACACGTACAGTCTTACCTGTTCCGTGTGGAAGAACAACAGCTCCTCTGATCTGCTGCTCAGCGTGACGTCCATCACAACCTGTTCTGATATGTGCTTCGATTGTCTCGTCGAATTTAGCAGTAGCGTTCTTCTTTACTAATGAGATAGCGTCTGCTGCTTCGTATAATGTCTGGCGGTCAATATTCTTGGCTGCCTCAACGTATTTCTTTCCTCTTTTCATTATAAACCTCCTAGTGGTAATATCGGAAGGATTCTATCTTTCCTCCCACAATAATCATGAATCAAATGTAGATTAGTCCTCTACAACGATACCCATACTCTTAGCTGTTCCTTCGATCATAGAAGTAGCTGCTTCGATAGATGCAGCGTTAAGATCTGGCATCTTAAGCTCAGCGATCTTCTGAACTTCTGCTCTCTTAATAGTAGCAACCTTAGTCTTGTTAGGTACGCCTGATCCTGACTTAATGTTGCAAGCCTTCTTAAGAAGTACTGCTGCAGGTGGAGTCTTTGTAATAAAGCTGAAGCTTCTATCAGCATAAACTGTAATAACTACAGGTATGATAAGATCTCCCTGATCTGCTGTCTTAGCATTGAACTGCTTTGTGAATTCTACGATGTTAACACCGTGCTGACCAAGTGCTGGACCAACTGGTGGAGCTGGTGTAGCCTTGCCGGCAGGAATCTGTAATTTAATATATCCTGTTACTTTCTTTGCCATTTTGGCACCTCCTAAAAATAAATGTGGTAATTGGCGACCATAATAATGTTACCCGCTATCCATCCTTCAAGAATTGAGCTTCAGGCAATTCTTGTGAATGAATTTACGCAGTAAATTCATTCTGGTCTCCCACGTCCCAGGATCGGGACTGTTTCTTACAATAATTTCACATCTGTGAAATCAATTTCGACCGGTGTCTCACGACCGAACATTTCAACATTAATTGTAAGGCACTGCTTGCCTTCATTAATATTGGTAATCTCACCAACTGTATCTTCCCATGCACCTGAGAGGATCATAACCTTATCGCCGACCTTGCCAGCGAACTGGATAACAGGCTTAACTTCCTGTTCTTCCTCAAGGCTTATGCCGAGATTTCTGATTTCTGTTGGTGTAAGTGGTACTGGCTTTGATCCAGGACCAACAAATCCTGTAACACCTCTTGTATTTCTGACAACGTACCAACTGTCGTCGTTCATTACCATCTTCACAAGAACGTATCCAGGAAACATTTTCTTCTGAGCAGCTTTCTTAGAGCCATCTTTAATCTCCACTACTGTTTCAAGTGGAACGATAACTTCAAGAATCTGATCGTGAAGATTTCTGTTTTCAACTGTCTTCTCAATGTTAGCCTTCACCTTATTCTCATAACCTGAGTAAGTGTGAACTACATACCATTTTGCGTCATCCATACAATCACCTATTCCTTATTTTACAATGAACTCAATTCCAAAGCGGACAATTAAATCCACAACTGCAATGATTACACCTAATAATACGGATACAGCCAATACAGCTCCAGTTTCCTTAGTAAGCGACTGACGGTCTGGCCAAATAATTTTTGAAAATTCAGCTTTCAAACCTTTGAACCAGTTCTTTTTCTGCTTCTTAGCTTTTACAGTATCACCCATGAAATACTCCTCACTGTACTAATTACTTTGTTTCCTTGTGTAATGTGTGTGATTTACAGAACTTACAATACTTCTTTGTTTCCATTCTGTCTGGATGAGCTTTCTTTTCCTTAGTCATGTTGTAATTGCGCTGTTTACACTCAGTACATGCCAATGTTATCTTTACTCGCACAACTTCCACCTCCAATTATTATTTTTGTAGGTGTTAAAACACCAATTGGTTTCTTTGCCCGCCTAATCAATGTTGGGTTGTTGAAATTCAGGCACGCAAAAAAGACCGCTTCCATAGCCGTTCTAATATAGCACAGCATAATCGTACTCGTCAACAACTTTTTTAAAGAAAATATAGTGACAAAAAATGAGAACTGCATTAATCATCTAAAAATGCACACACAGCCTCCTCATCAACCTCGCCATCAGCCTTTCTTGGCAAAGCTTCTTTTCTGAGTACAATCTTCTGGATTTCCCAGCGGTATCCCTTCTTCTCGTTGTACTTGTCAATGCGGCGTTTGAATATATCTTCTGTCGCACCTTTATCAATTGGCACGATAACTGCTGTAAGTCTGTTATTGTAAAATGTTATAAATCCTTCTGCTACTCCGTTAATTGCTGTAATCTGTTCATTAGTCCTTACACGGCTTATCTTCTCACCAGTCGGCAAAAGAATAATATCATCATTGCGGCGTATAAGAACAAGTCTTCCAGCACTGTTTATTCTTCCATAATCTCCTGTATGGTACACTCCATCCTTTAATACTGCTGCTGTAGCCTCTGAATCATTATAATATTCCTTCATTACGCATGGACCACCCACAAGGATTTCACCATCCTCTGCGATTGAAACAGCATTTGCATCAAAAAGAGTATAAGAGCCGTCAGACAGTTCATTAATTCCAACACATCCAGACGTCTCTGTCATTCCATATATGCTGTACACCTTGAGATTACTGCCTCTCAGACTCTCAAACAGCCTGAACGGACAGCTCGCTCCTCCTATTATAATAGTGTTCAGTTCACTGTTAAATCCGCTTACTGCACGCAGATAATCAATCATAGAAGGTGTTCCTGCAAGAATTGTAGGATTGTAATAATATGTGTCAGCATCTATGTGTCTTAATCCTCGTCCGATGCATACCATCGCACCACTAAAGATTGGCCATATCAGGCTGTATATTAATCCAAATTCATTATGCAGAGGAATCTGAGCAAGCACTACATCTTCAGGCGTGCACTCAACCCTGCTGCTTATAGCCATTGCTGCGCTAAGAACATTCTCCACAGACAGAACAACCGGCTTGTCACACTCGCCAGCAGTCGCTGTAAACATAATAATGTCACCCTCCTGTGTATTCTCATCATACACAAGTCCATCAACATTATCCTTCTCAGCACTAGATATAATAATAGAATTTTCATCAGACAGAATATACTGGTTAGTTGATGTCAGCGTATAACTTACTTCTGTCTTCTTAAGAAGGTCTACGCGCGAATCATGTGGCAGAAAGAAATCAATAAGTACAAGGTCTCTTCCTGCAACTATCGTTCCAAACATATTAACAATCCATCTGTATGATGCAGGTCCGAATATTGCAATTCTTTTTCCGTCATATTTCTGAAAATGCAGAGCTTTCTTGGTAACATCTTCAAAAAGCTTTGCATAAGTTACTTTCATCGTATCATAAACTATAGCTACCGCATCTGGACGGTTCTGCGCGTTGCTTTTTAACATATTATAAAATGTGTTCTTCTCTGTCATGATTTTCTCCGATCTTTAAAATGTATTACAAACCTAAAATCCATCACCCACGCAAAGACTTATTCCGTATACTTCACGCACTCCTGCCTGCTTTAATACAGCAGCGCATGCGTCAAATGTTGCTCCCGTAGTATATATATCATCAACAATCAATACCTTTTTATATCTTACAACTTTCTCATCTGCTTGAAAAGCATTTTGAAGATTTTTAACACGCTCCCGGTTGCCAAGTTCCTTCATCGGAGCAGTCTTAATCACCCTGACTAAAGACTCCTCATCAACAGGGATTCCAACTATCTTACCAAGCGACTCAGCAATCAGTCCGGCCTGATTATATCCACGCACCTTCAGCCTTGAAATGTGAATTGGAACAGGGATTATAACATCAGGCGACCATCTGCGTATCATCATGCCGCATCTGTCTGCCATCTGCTTCGCATATACATCAGCGTATTCCTGCTTGTTATAATATTTGAATCTGTATATCGAATCCTTGACATCCTTAGAATACTCATATACCGAACATGCCTGGTCATACACATGTGCATGCCTGCTGCAGTCATTACAGTATTCTGCTTCATCATTCTGCACCGGCTTACCGCATTTTAAACAGAAAGGCTCATCTACATAACTTATCTTCTGCATACATTCAGGACATATATCAGCGCGCCTGCCACCAACGAATGGCGCTGGTCTGCTGCATACAGGGCATGCCGGTGGAAGCACTGCATTAACTGCCTCCCTTAATACCTTCTTAAAATCCATAATCCCCCATTATTATAAATATTATCACATAGCAATTATCATTGTCCGATATCTTCAATATGTCTGATTTCTTCAATCCTGTCCGCAAGCGAAGAATAGCGTTTTGACTCTGATACATTGCCAGCCATAAGTCTGAATATCTCCTCTTCCCCAACGAGGCATACACATTTTCTGGCTCTTGTAACTGCAGTGTACAGGATATTCCTGTTCATCAGCATCCTTGGTCCCTGCGACATCGGAATAATAACTGCCGGGTACTCACTCCCCTGTGATTTGTGAACAGTAATTGCATACGCCAGTTCAAGCTCATCAAGCTGTGAGAATTCATAAGTAACGAATCGTCCGTCTTCGAATCTTACAGTTACATTCTCGTCAAATGTACTTATTCTTTCTATAACTCCGGTATCACCATTAAATGCTCCCGTTCCCTGTTCCGTTGGAATACCATATCTGCTTCGTTTTTCCCATGTAAGCTGATAGTCATTCTTAATCTGCATAACCTTGTCACCCTCACGGAAGGTAACATCACCAACCTGTCTTTCCTGCTTCATGGCATCCGCCGGATTAAGGAAATCCTGCATAATCTTATTAAGGCGTTCAACCCCGACATTGGATTTTCTTGATGGTGTAAGAATCTGAAGGTCATACACATCAGCTCCAACATAGTTCGGGAGTTTGTCCTTAATAAGCGTTTTCATTGCATTTATAATATTGTCAGCACCGTTTCTGTGAACAAAGAGAAAATCCTTGCTGTACTTGTTAAGTACGACCTCCTCTCCCCTGTTAATCTTATGGGCGTTAATAATAATCTCACTCTGTGCCGCCTGCCTGAATATTCTTTCAAGCTTGACAACCGGAAAACAGTCAGATTGTATAATGTCTTTCAATACATTTCCCGGACCGACACTTGGAAGCTGGTCCACATCACCGACAAGAATCAGCTTCGTTCCAATCGGCACAGCTTTAAGAAGCGAATTCATAATACTTATGTCTACCATAGACATCTCATCCACGATAATGACATCTGCCTCAAGCGGATTGTCTTCATTTCTCTCAAAGAACATAGACAGTCCTGCTGCCGCTGACTTTCTGTCGCCTTCCGGCACACCACCGCTTATCTCTAACATTCTATGAATAGTCTGCGCCTCATAACCACACGCCTCAGTCATTCTCTTGGCTGCGCGTCCTGTAGGTGCCGCAAGCCTGATTTCCAGACCTTCCAGTTCAAAATATTTGATTATTGTATTAATAGTTGTAGTCTTACCAGTTCCCGGACCACCAGTAATAATAACAAGACCGTTTCTGACCGCCTTGGCAACAGCCTCTTTCTGGATATCGTCAAGAGTTATGCCCTCTTTATCCTCAATTCTTGCAATCCTGTCATCAATAAACTGCTGGTCTTCCTCAATCTGGACGTCAAGATTATTAAGCATAGCCGCAACATTTGCTTCCATATTGTAATACATGCGGGCATAGACACATTTTACATTGTCCTTGACCTTAACGACTATCTTCTTATCCATTGTCAGGTCCATAAGATATTTGTCATAGTCCTGCACATCAATTAAAAGCAGCTCGTTTACCTGACGCACGAGCATATCATAAGGAAGATATGTGTGTCCCTGCGCTGTCGCCTGATTGAGAACATAGAATATTCCGCTCTTGATTCTGAAATCCGAATCAATCTTGATACCGACACGCGAAGCTATCTCGTCAGCAGTCTTAAAACCAACACCCTCTATATCATCAGCAAGCCTGTACGGATTCTGCTCAAGAATGTTATAAATGTCGTTTCCATATCGTTTAAATATTTTGTTGGCAAGATTCATCTGGATTCCATAACGCTGAAGAAACATCATTGCTTTTCTGATGTCTTTCTTGTCGATAAGCTGGTTCGCTATATCCATAGCTTTAGATATGCTTATTCCTTTAATCTCAGCCAGACGCTCCGGTTCTTCTTCCATAATCCTGAATGTATCATCGCCAAATGTCTTAACTATTCGTTCAGCCATCTTCTCGCCGATACCCTTGATTGCCCCGGAGCTTAGATAACGCCTTACGGATGCAGCATCATCCGGCGCCCTGAACTCATAAGATGTGACTTTAAACTGCATGTAGTAAACTGCATGCTTAACAAATTCGCCTTGTGCGGTAATAAATTCACCTGTGTTGATATAGCTTAACACTCCAACACAGGTGATTTCTTCATCATCATATACAATATTAAAAACCGTATATCCATTGTCTTCATTCCTGAAGATAATATTCTCCACAAAGCCCTCTACGTATTTCACAGACTCGTAATCCAATCTGTTATCTCCTTTATGTTAAATATTATTATTGTTCAAGAAAATTACTTTACTTCGTCTCTGTAGCCTGCAAGGAACTCAATAAACTTACCTGTACCAATAGCAACACATGTCATTGGATCTTCAGCAGTCATAGTATTAATTCCTGTCTTGGCTTCAATTAAATCCTCAAGTCCTGAAAGAAGACTTCCGCCTCCTGTAAGGACAATTCCTCTGTCTGCAATATCAGATGCAAGTTCTGGTGGAGTCTTCTCAAGAACGCTGTGAACAGCTTCAACAATCTGTGAAGTTGCCTCTCTTAAAGCTTCTTCAGTCTCCTCTGAGCTTACCTCTACAGTCTTAGGAAGACCTGTTACAAGGTTTCTTCCTCGTACATTCATAGTTGTAACTTCTGCCTTAGGATAAGCAGAACCAACCTTAATCTTAATATCTTCTGCAGTTCTCTCACCGATAAGAAGATTATGCTTCTTTCTCATATATCTTACGATAGCTTCATCAAAATCATCGCCGGCAATCTTAATAGAAGTACTTACAACAGTTCCTCCTAAAGAGATAACAGCGATATCAGTTGTACCACCACCGATATCTACAATCATATTACCGCATGGTCTTGAAATATCAATACCTGCACCGATAGCTGCTGCGATAGGCTCTTCAATAATAGCAACCTCTCTTGCACCTGCCTGAAGAGTAGCATCCTCAACCGCCTTCTTCTCAACCTCAGTAACACCTGAAGGTACACATACACTGATTCTAGGCTTCTTAAGCATTCTCTTGCCAATAGCCTTCTGGATAAAGTACTTAAGCATCTTCTCAGTAACTGTATAATCAGAGATAACACCCTGACGAAGAGGTCTTACAGCAACGATGTTACCTGGTGTTCTACCAAGCATCAGTCTTGCTTCCTCACCGATAGCCTTAATCTTATTAGTATCCCTGTCAAATGCAACTACTGAAGGCTCTTTAAGAACAACGCCCTTACCTTTAATATATACGAGGATACTTGCAGTACCTAAATCTATACCAATATCTGTTGATAACATGATAATTCCCCTTTCTTAATTCAAAACATCTGCGGGCCTGTGCCCAATATATTTACACAAAAAGCTTATAACCGTATCAAAATAAAGCCAAATACCCATGGCTAATCACCATTATATACATAAAAAAGGAAATTTAAAAGCCCTAAGTAAAAAATTTTTCGCTCATCCGAAAAATATTTTGATTTTGCTTAACATACATATTATAATATGGTGAATTCAAATTACAGCTTTTCTATTAAAAGTTATGGTTTAGGAGGAATCTATGACTATCCGTGTATTAGATAAAAATGATAATGCCGCCCTTGAGCAGCTAATCTTCACAATTGAAGATTCTCTTCCTGTTTCAGAATGGTGGATACCAATAGATGACATTGAACGCTCGCATTTCTACGATGCCGACTGGACATGTTTCTTAGGTGCGTTCAATGATGACAACGAACTCGTCGCAGCGAGCGCCCTCTTCTTTAACGAGCATGAATTTGCCGAAGAAGCTGAGAAGCTCGGTCTCGACATCCGTTCTACAAATGTAGCTGAAATCGGACGCTGCATGGTTCACCCCGACTTCCGCGGTCACAACCTCATGTGTGAGCTTAACAAGCGTCTCTGTACAATCGCCCGCAACCGCGGCATCGACACTATCCTCGCCGTCGCCCACCCGGACAACATCGCCAGCAATTCGTCCTTCCGCCGCCTCGGCGCAGAGCTTAAGACAACTGCCACTGTGTTCGGGTCTTACCGGAGGAATATGTATATTCTGCCGTGGTAGGGTGGCAAGCTGTAGCTGGCTGCCAGTATGTAGTGACAGGTCGGGCAAGGCAGGCTGCCTACAGTTCTTCTTTAAGGCACTCAAGCAGTCCTTTGCAGCCTGCCAGAACATCCCTGTAGGTTGCCTCAAAATCTCCTGTATACCATGGATCTGCCACATCAAGTCCACTTCCCGCAAAGGTAAGCAGCTTATATATCTTCTCATCAGGGTCTCCGCCCGATATCCTCTGCATATTGCGGATATTCTCCGTATCCATTCCAATAAGGTAATCATATTCCTCATAATCATTCAGAGTCATCTGCACTGCCCTGTGAGGAATCACTGGAATTCCTTCTTTCTTTAGCTTGGCAACAGTGCCATGATGCACCCCATTACCAATCTCCTCGCGGCTTGTCGCCGCTGAATTAATATAGAACTTATCAGCAAGTCCTTCTTTCTCAACTAAATATGTCATAACGCTTTCTGCCATAGTGCTTCGGCAGATGTTGCCGTGGCAGATGAAAAGAATTTTTATCATTGTTTTATTTCTCCTTATTTTGCCCCGGAATGCCCTGCTTTGCAAAGTTTTCCGGAAACTTTGTTAAATGCTCTGAAATTAGAGATTGTGGCAAATTATAACAGAATCCTGCAAGTTATTACTACCTGTTAGTAGTAAAACAGAAAGACTTGCTACTAAGAATTTTACACATTTTTCATTGCCTCTAATCGTTCTGTCATTTGTGCCTTTCTGATTACCCTCAATTTTTCCAACACTTCTTCATAAAGCGACATATCCTCTGTCTCTGGTATCCTTTTATGCAGAAATTTTCTATATTTTTCATCAGCACATAATTCTAAAATCCCACGTACACAAAATGCTTTCTCACATTCTGCATACCCTTCTGCCCCAAGTCCAAACAAAATCCAAAAAGGTTTTGTCTGTATTATTGCTCTTTCAACATAATCTAACGGCTCACTCACTTTAGTTTCATCGAATTCACATATGTACATATTTCGTAATACTTTGAAAAACAAAAATGGATTGTCATTATATCCATATGTTGAATTGCGAACATTATTAACATTACTTTGATAGATATTTCTTATCCGAGGTAAAATAATATATGCAAAAAACTTATCATCGTTCTTTACGTTAACCGGTACTTTTCTTTTGTGGTATGCTCTTCTCCACATCTGCTTTTGTGTTATAAGATTATCTCCACTCATGCATATATTTTTGCCTTCTAGATAGAAATATTTATCTTTAAGAATAAATAACTTAGCTTTATCCTCAAAAAATAATTCTATCTCATTCTTAATTGTTCTTATATCTGTATCTTCACATTTTTTATCTATACTTTCTATATCCATTAGATTATTCTTCCTTGCAAATACTCTTTATAATTTAAAATCATGTATTCCGCTTTCTTCATCATATAATGAGTAATCCAATTTTACTTTTGAAATTCTCATTTTTTTATCCCATGCGTTTAAAACAAATAATTTTGATTCAAATCCATCATTAGGTATATTAGTAAATGTATCACCATTCGTTTTATATATATCATCAAAGCGATACAGTTCCATCACAAAAAGACCTGCAAGTGCATTCAGAACAGTTTCCAAAGATGAATTCTGTGCATTTAAAACTCTATCGTGTTTAAGTTCATTGTACTTTTCCCAAAATAGCAATGACTGCGCCGGTTTACTTTCATTCCATCCATCATATGGCTTAAGAACAATAGCTGTATCCTTCACTTTTACCTGCTGATTAACTATTTGCGGATATCTTTTAATTATAAATTTATAATAATCCCCCATGTTACTTCTTCCTGTTAATCCACAACACTCTCTAAATACATTATCAATTTCAGCACCTATGCTCAATAATAATTTAGAAAACATAATAGAAGTCGTTGCATAGTTATTGGTATTTAATTCAACATAATCTAACGCCTCTACAAGTTCCTTTTCCAACACCAAAAACATTCTCCAGTAATTGATTCTATATTCATCAAAAGTCATAAAACACACTCCCAGCCCTTATGCTTTACCCCCGTATATAAAACTGGCTACAAACCAATTGACTCTTTAATTTAGAGCAAAATCACTCCATCGCCAATCCCAACCGATAAGCCTCAGTCAGCCCATCAGTGTTCCTGACATCGCCTTTATCCTTAGCACCCCTAACAAGCACCATTCCCGCATCTTCAAGCTTGAAGAAATTAAGCACAAGCTGATACTGTATCTTAATAGAATCAAACAATTCCGGCAAAACCGCGGCCCCAACAAGTATCAGTGCCAGCTTCTTGACTTTGAAATCATTTCTCATAGGCGTATGCAACCTGTCAATAATTGCTTTGAGCTGCGCACTCACTCCATAAAAATACACTGGCGAAGCAACGACAATCACATCAGCACATTTTAACTTATCATAAACTGCCTGCATGTCGTCCTGCTGAAAACATTCATGCCCCGTCCTATCAAAGCACGAATTGCAGCCAATGCATGGGTTGACCTTATAATCCGCCACCGAAACGACTTCTACATTATTATTCTTTTCCGCACCTTTAACAAATGCGTCAACCAACAGGTCAGTATTGCCACCCTTACGCGGACTTCCTGACAAAACAATAATATTGCTCATGAAAATTCTCCTTACATGTCAGAAACTTCAAGGTCTTCCACCGCATTTTTCAACAAATCCTTAAACTCATTCGTTCCTTCAACATACGCTTTTTCTTCATTCGTAAGTATGTATACAGGATTGGTTTCGGTCAAATCTTTTATCGGAAACACCAGCAGCTTATTGTCATTATATAAGTTCAATTCGTGCAAATGTGGCAGATACATGGACAGGCTGAAACACGCCGCCAGATTCTCCTGTGCCATCTGCTGATGCAGGTCAAAATGACCTGATGTGTGCACACAATCCAATGTAATCCCTTCCCAGTCAAGCAAGTGGTCTAATATCTGCATACAATGCAGATTAGGCAGACTCCGGCAGAAAGGCATCTCACTAAATTCACGAATATCCGCACCTCTCTTAAATTCTTCAACACACTCAGGATACCTTTCTGGGAAATATTTCTGAAGCATCTGCTCACTTACCACAAGATAAAGTCTCTCGTCAAACAATAATTCCTTTTCTATACATTCAGGAGCCAGTGGCGAAATCCCGCTAAATGCAATATCCAATTCGCCTTTTTCAAGCATTTCCCGCAACTGTTCTGCATTGTCAATTATGCCTCTGATGTCATAATCATTGTACATTTCTTTAAACTGTCTCATAAGAGAAGGCATAATCATACGAAAACGCCCCTCTGTTGTTCCTACTCGGATGGTTGATTTTGGCATGCATGAACCTCCTCTCAAATGTTAATTAGCTTGTAATCTACATTATCTACTCACGCACCTGCAACTTTCTAAATGTTGGCATTACAAATAGTATCAACAAAATCATATAGTTATTTTTTCTGCTAACAACAATAATTCAAGCCTTAAATTTGCTATATAAACATCTTTGACTTGATAATTTCCTTTTCTCATCTATATACTTTTTCTACTCTGCTTCAACAATATCTGAAAGTAATGTTTCCATCTGCTTAATCAAATCTACGACCAATGCATTTCCCATCATAAATCTACGTTTATTCAATGGCATCTCCACTACCTCATTTCCAACCTTACACCACTGTGTGTGACCTGTTGGAAATCCCTGAATACGCTCCGTTTCTTCCGCTGTAAGTAATCTAATTCTTCCAGTCTTCTTATCCTTCACAATGTGAGTAGTCCTATTGAATCCCCCCTCGGAAGTAAGCATTGTTCTTGCCGGTTTATCATTTGCATCAACCATTGCGATTGGCCCTTCAGAAAAAATATACTCATGTCCATTAGCTGCAGTTCTTGGAAGTTTCTTTGCTCCCTTTAAATACTGCCATGTTTGACGAGCTTCTTTACTTAATCGTTCATGTGTTTCATCACTATGATTTACATTTGGCGATGTATAATATAGTCTATTTTCTGGAATAAAATACTTCTCATCAACATCTCTATCATCCAAAATCTCGCCTAATGTAATTTGCTTTCCATGATAACTTGGGGTTGTCTTTACTGTATATATTACTCCATCTTTCATTACTCCAGTATTCTCAAATATAAAGCTAAATTCAGCTGATAATTCACCAATTCCTTGAGGCAAAATTTCAATCTTAACTTTTTTGGAGTCTACAATATCTACAGGAAATGTTTTTGCAAAAAATCCTTCCTCCAACATAAGTTTCGCCATACTATGACGATGCAATTCATCTGCAAATTCAGACAAATAACTCACATTTTTCTCAACCTGTGAAGCATATTTCAATTCATTCTTATATGCAAAAATAAAGATTCTACGTCTTCTCTGCTGATACCCATATTCTGCAGCATTAATTACACGCCACTCTACGGTATACCCCTCATCTCTAAAACACGCAAGAATAATTCCAAAATCACGTCCTCTCTGTTTTGCAGGTGATTTAATCAATCGATCTACATTTTCTAACAAAACAAATGGTGGTTTCTTCTCTTCCAAAATATCCCTAATAGACCACCAAAGAACTCCTTTTTTCCCTTCAAGACCTTTTGAGGTAGCTAAAGATGATGCAACCGAATAGTCTTGACATGGAAATCCTCCTACTAATAAAGTGAAATCTGGAATTGTAGTTTTATCCACATCCTCAATATTTATATTAGTTGTATCTTCTCCATTTTTGTCCAAGCATGTACCAAAATGATATACATAACAGTCATGCGCATACTGTGTGTTTTTTTCTGCTGGTTCCCACTGACTAAACCAGACGGTTTTCCATGATTCCTCTCTTTTCATATCTTCAAGCGTACTTATATGATTCAATCCACATCGGAACCCTCCAACTCCAGCAAATAATTCACATACTGTTTTCTCCATTAACTATGACTCCTTAATTCTATATTCCATACAATTATATCAATCCTTTCTATTTTGATCAACCTAATTTAATCATTCTCTAGAAGTTTTTTAAGTTGTTTTAGAATATAATTGTTATTTATCCAAAAACTCTGTGTTGTCATATACTCTCCATTTGGCAACATATTAGCATCTCTTTCTACATTTCCATATTTTTCTCCATTCTTAAAACGATATGCCGCTTTTTGTGCATGCGGTCTTACATGTATTATTTTAGTTTCACTTTTATTCGGCAAATTATTCTTAAAACTGACTTTTCCTTCCCTATCAATACTTTTTATAAATTGTACTCCATATTGAATAATGTGTTTATATTCTTCCCATTCTTCTCGCACAGTTACTTTCAAATCAACATACGGCATATTCCATAAGAGGCAACCTTTTACTCTGTAAACATTACCATCTTTTTTCCATACAAAGAAAAATAGTCTCGTTTCCTCAAAATAATTATATAGTGAAGAGTCCTCATACTCTTCATTAACTAAATCAATAAATCTAAATGGCGGGAATGACATACTCTCACGTATTGTGTTATTTTCTTCAATCCTAACTGTCTTTACCTTTATATTTGCCTTTTCAAACTCATCTGCATGCTCATCTCTTATTCCTAGAATTTTACATGCTAACTCATTCCACTGAGCTTTATTATTGTTATATTCTCTACCAAACTGTTCACATAATTCCTTATCTGATTTACCAACATATTTTTCTACAATATCTCTTAAAATTTCTTCAAATGATTTCTCTTTTAACGCTGTAGCATCTTTCAAAATTGAGTTGTCGGATATTTTTCCTGCTATGTAATGGTTTAATACATATGTCATGTATGAATTTTTAAAACAAAATGCTCGTTTTCTGGCTGGAATATTGTCTCCGTAAAATTGTGGAACCGTACTCTTCTCTGCAGTAGCCCCCTTTGTACATGCTCCTAAGTACATTGTATCACCTTCAGACAATTCATGAGCTCGTCCCGCACGAATTTTGTTAACAATATACACGTAGTCTTCCTTAATAATCTCCAAATCTGATTCAGGCGGAGTAAACAACTTAACATATCCTATCTTATATAATAAATTGCTATCTAACTGTTTATTACGCCAATAGTAAATCAAAAGAATTAGACGCATCTTTTCCCATGCATGAGATTTGTAAAATTCCATTTCAATTGGACTATCATAATTTATCATAGTAAGAACCAAGCGTTCTCCAGCTCGAAGTTCTCCCTTTTTCGTTACTTCATACGGAGTTGCCTTTAGTTCAACTCCTGCTTCTGGAAAATCAGCCTCCTGATTTGAATTTGCCTTGTATCCAAAATATACCTCTTCGAGAAGATTTCCTAATCCCCCTTTTCGCAATTTATTTGCATAGGCTTCAATGATATCAGGCGAAATGTTCCCTTTATCAGAAACAATATCCAAAAATGTTTTATTTTGTAATCGAATAGCATAACGCTCAATGCTTTGAGGATTTGCTGGGTCATATCCTAAATTTTTATCAAACATTTAATATCAACTCCTAAACCTGTTATCTTGTCATTTTATTAAAACGTTTATAATACTCAAACAATCTACTATTTTGCCTATCAATGGATTTAAGCCAATCATCTACATTAGATGAATTAATAGCATTCTGTCGAAGAACACCAGCTATATCAATTGCAGTAACAATCAGAATTGGATGCTCATCCTCAACAACTTCCTGATAAGCCTGTTTGCATACATAACTTGTTGTAATCATTACGCCAAATTGTCTGTATCTAATTCGAGATATTAATCTCGACATTTCCTTTACCCCAACACCATTATTAGGTTCATAACATTTTGCTTCCAATGCACAATCTATTTTTAAAGGAAAATTAATCTTCCCACCTGTACTAATTGAATAACAACCTAATGCATCTCGACCACCATCTCTCCATGGACGAGTAAGCGAAAATTCAACAAAGTGTGAATCATAATATTCGTTGCACAAGCCTCAAATCCCTGATTGAAATTCTTATAATGATTTCTGATTGCATCTAAACATAATAAACCTTCTGTATCACTACCTGCAGGAAACTGCTCAAATCTCGTTGGAATTTTATGCATTCTAGGAGCAGCTAAAGGAACTATTCCATTTCTCCCCTGTTGAACAAATCTTTTCCATGCTTCAGGTGCGTATTGAAGATTATTCTCATGGTCATATATAAGTGACTCAATCCATTTCCTATAAATAGGTTTTTCTCCTGTATCCAAGATAGTGAAATAGGCTTCATAATTCTGAAATCGTTTTTCTTTAACAGTTCTCCAAAATGCAACCAAATCTCTATCTGGTGAAATTTGAGGATTACCAGGTGCAGCCAAACCTAAAAACTGAATATCTCGACCACTTCCAGTTTTCTTAAAGATAAAAAATGGTGGTACATCTTCAAGATGAATTCCATCATTTAACATAGAAAAGACCATTTCAAGAATCTTGTTACCTTTTTTCTTTGTATCAGTCAGCTCACGACCAGGTTCTCTATTGTCTCCATAGTAACGTAAAATTCCTGTTTCTTCATCTAGAAAATCTGGCCATTCCAATTCTTCCATAGAAGTATATAAAACCACATAGGCATACTTACCAGAATTATCTGCACGCAATTTTTTGCGAAATCCTCCTGCATTCTCGCAACCTGGAATCAATTTGTGGAATGGCTCTGCTGACAAATTAGGAGTTTTCCCTCCCTTATATACACAATCTATAAACAAATCAGATTTCTCTAAATCTTCATATTGTACTTCCACAGAATTCACCTCTAATC
>CAVBPJ010000002.1:0-3506 GCA_963597265.1 Evtepia sp.
TGGTATAGTTTTATTATTCCAGTATACATACAAAACGAATAAATGTTCGAAAAAGTTCTTGACAATGTCAGTATAATAAGATACTATTTAAGAAACGAACACATGTTCAAAAGGAGAGTTTAAAGTATGGTTAATGAAGATAAGATGAAAGCCCTTGATGCGGCAATTTCTAATATTGAGAAGCAGTTTGGTAAAGGTTCTGTAATGAAGCTTGGAGAATCAACAGCTAATCTTAATGTAGAATGTATTCCTACAGGTTCTTTAAGTCTTGATATTGCTTTAGGAATCGGTGGAGTTCCTAAGGGAAGAGTTGTAGAGATATATGGACCTGAATCAAGTGGTAAGACTACAGTTGCACTTCATATGGTTGCTGAAGTACAGAAGAGAGGCGGTATTGCAGGCTTTATTGATGCAGAGCATGCCCTTGATCCTGTATATGCCAAGAATATCGGTGTTGATATTGATAACTTATATATTTCTCAGCCTGACAGTGGTGAACAGGCACTTGAGATTACAGAGACTATGGTAAGATCTGGTGCAGTTGATATTGTAATTGTCGATTCAGTTGCAGCTCTTGTTCCTAAGGCTGAGATTGACGGTGATATGGGTGATTCACATGTAGGTCTTCAGGCAAGACTTATGTCACAGGCGTTAAGAAAGCTTACACCAGTTGTAAGCAAGAATAACTGTGTTGTTATATTTATCAACCAGCTTCGTGAAAAAGTTGGTGTTATGTTTGGTAATCCAGAGACAACTACAGGTGGTCGAGCACTTAAGTTCTATTCTTCTGTAAGACTTGATGTAAGAAAGATTGAGACACTTAAGCAGAATGGTGAAGTTATTGGTAACAGAACAAGAGTTAAGATTGTTAAGAATAAGGTTGCACCTCCATTCAGAGAAGCAGAGTTCGATATTCTTTTTGGTAAAGGTATATCTACAGAGGGGGATCTTGTTGACCTTGCCTCTAATGCAGGCATTATCCAGAAGAGCGGTGCATGGTTCTCATACGAGGGCAACAAGATTGGACAGGGACGAGAGAATGCCAAGCAGTTCCTTCTTGATAATCCTCAGATAAGAGAAGAAGTTGACAGAAGAGTAAGAGAACATTATGGAATTGTAGATGGTGCGAAGGAAGCAGATGCATCTGATGATGCAAAGCAGGCTAAGGCTAAGAAGAAAGCAGATACAGAAGAGTAATATAAGGTGAGTTATGGAAGATAATATTGAACTTATTGTCACCTCCATTAAAGAACTTACTAAGAAACGCAGGCTTGTATATATTAATTATGAGCCTGCGTTTGCTGTATATACAGCAGAATTAAGAAAGTTCGGGATTAAGGATGGAGAAGCTGTCAGGAAAGAAGCGTATGATTCACTTGTAGATGAGGTGTTGTCTAAGCGTGCAACCGTGAGAGCGATGGCTTTGCTTAAGAATAAAGATTATACAAGAAAAGGTCTGGAGGACAAGCTGAGAGACGGATATTATCCAGATAAGTGTATAGAGCATGCTATAGAGTATGTATCAAGGTTTGGATATATTAATGATGACAGGTTTGCAGAGAATTATGTTAATTTTAAGGCAGGTAATAAGCCAAGAAGACAGATTGAACTTAAACTGAAGCAGAAAGGCGTTGATACGGATATTATACGAAGGGTTTGCGATGAATTCTATGAAGATAATAGTAATATTGAATTAGAACAGGCAAAGGCATTTGTTGAAAAGAAACATATCGATATAGAGAACGCTGATTATAAAGAAATTCAGAAGGTAAAAGCGGCATTATACCGTAAAGGATTCAGTATGGATATTATCAATAAAGCATTGGATTCTAAGGGGCTTTTCCTTGACATAATCGACAATTGAGTATAATATTAGATTGTTGTATTTTTTGTACAATGAAAACTAAATAAGGAGGTGCTCCTGCGTTGATTCCAATAGTAATCGCAATTATTGCTACTTTAGTGATAGTCGCTCCTATTACTTGGGTTATCTCATCTAATGCAATCAATAAGCGTAACGATGCAACAATCGGTAATGCTAATGAGAAAGCAAGAGAGATAATTGATGAGGCTCTTAAAACAGCTGAAACCAAGAAAAAGGAAGCTCTTTTGGAAGTCAAGGAAGAGTCTTTAAAGACTAAGAACGAACTTGAGAAAGAAACTAAGGAAAGACGAGCTGAGATAAGCAAGTACGAAAAGAGAGTTCTTTCGAAAGAAGAGACACTTGACAGAAAGATTGAGGCTGTAGAGAAGCGCGACTCTAACATTACCAGGAAAGAAGAAGAACTTGGTAAACAGAAGCAAAAGGTTGAAGAACTTGAGAAGAAGAGACAGCAGGAACTTGAACGAATCTCAGGATTGACCTCCGAACAGGCAAAAGAATATCTATTAAAGACTGTTGAAGACGAAGTTAAACATGATACTGCTGTAATGATTAAGACATTAGAAAGCAGAGCGAAAGAGGAAGCAGATAAGAAGGCTAAGGAGATTGTTGTTAATGCAATTCAGAGATGCGCCGCAGACCATGTGGCTGAGACAACAATATCAGTAGTTCAGCTTCCTAATGACGAAATGAAAGGCCGTATTATTGGTAGAGAGGGTAGAAATATCAGAACTCTTGAAACACTTACAGGTGTTGAACTTATCATTGATGATACACCTGAGGCTGTAGTTTTGTCGGGCTTTGACCCAGTAAGAAGAGAGGTAGCAAGAATTGCTCTTGAAAAGCTCATACTTGATGGAAGAATTCATCCGGCAAGAATTGAGGAAATGGTTGAGAAAGCCCAGAAAGAAGTCGAGACATTAATTAAAGAAGAAGGTGAAGCTGCAACCCTTGAGGTTGGTGTACATGGTATCCATCCAGAGCTTGTAAGACTCTTAGGTAAGTTAAGATTCAGAACAAGTTATGGACAGAATGTTTTAAAACATTCTATTGAAGTAGCACAGCTTACAGGTCTCTTAGCTGGAGAGTTAGGACTTGATGTTAAGATGGCTAAGCGTGCTGGTTTATTACATGATATTGGTAAAGCTGTCGACCACGAGATGGAAGGCTCACATATTCAGTTAGGTGTTGATCTTTGTAGAAGATATAAGGAATCAGCCCTTGTTATTAATGCAGTAGAGGCACATCATGGTGACGTTGAACCAGAAAGCTTAATCGCTTGTCTTGTACAGGCTGCTGATACAATTTCAGCTGCTAGACCTGGTGCAAGAAGAGAAACGTTAGAAACTTATACAAACAGACTGAAACAATTAGAAGATATTACCAACTCATTCAAGGGAGTTGAGAAATCCTTTGCCATTCAAGCAGGTAGAGAGGTTCGTGTTATGGTAGTTCCTGAAGTCGTTAGTGATTCAGATATGGTAATCATGGCTCGTGACATTTCTAAGCAGATTGAGGATCAGATGGAATATCCTGGTCAGATCAAGGTTAGTATTGTCAGAGAATCAAGAGCTGTAGATTACGCAAAGTAAACTAACATAAACCAAGGCTGTTACATAATGTT
>CAVBPJ010000003.1:0-22109 GCA_963597265.1 Evtepia sp.
ATATTTTATTACATGTTCAAATTACTGATAAATCTCTCTCCATTCCATATCGCCTCGCTCAAGCGACTTAACAAGCAGCTCTGCTGTAGCAAGATTAGTTGCCAATGGAATATTATACATATCACAAAGTTTACATATATTATCTGAATCCGGCTCATGCGCTAACGGATTCTCTGCCTCTCTAAGGAAAATAACAAGATCTATCTGGTTATGTTCTATCTGGGCACATAACTGCTGGTCACCACCAAGATGTCCAGCCAGAAACTTATGAACTGAAAGATTAGTAACTTCCTCTATAAGTCTTCCTGTAGTACCTGTTGCAAAAAGCTGATTCTTATTAAGAATCCCCTTATATGCAATACAAAAATTCTGCATTAACTTTTTCTTAGAATCATGTGCTATTAAACCGATGTTCATTAAAGATTCCCCCTAATGTAAGTATAATAAAATGTATAATAAAAAGCTATCCTCTAAAATCATCTGCAAACATATCATCATCTCTTTCAACATTACGCTGTAGACTGACATTGAGTACAATACCCATAGCTGTAAATAATGTAAGAAGCGACGTAATACCACAGCTGAAAAATGGTAATGGAACTCCTGTATTAGGCAATATCCACGATACAACTCCTATATTAATAAAAGTCTGAAAACCTATATATATAGCAACCCCACAGCATATCAGCCTTCCTTCGAAGTTCTTCGCTCTCACGGCTACTATTATACACTCTAATACAATCAGAAACAATAAAAAAATTGTAATACAGCCACCTGTAAATCCTAACTCTTCACCAATAACAGCAAAGATAAAATCATTCTGTGCTTCAGCGATATATCCAGCATTCTTAAGTGAAGATGTATCATTATTATTAAGACCTTTTCCGGTAAGCTGACCTGAACCTATTGCCTGAACAGCGTATGCCTGCTGATATGTTCCTGCATCAGTCATATCAACTTCTTCTGACTTATTGCCTTCTATAAAGTCAACAATTCGTTTTCTCTGATAATCCTTTATAAGGATTGGATGCTCAACCGATACAACATATATTAAAAATGCTGATATAACCGGAACCGCAATCAATATCGCGATTCCAAATATCTTATAGCTCACTCCTGCACAATAAAGCATTGCAATAACAATAAGACATAAAAGTATTGTTGTTGAAAGATTAGGCTGCAATGCAACTAACAGTATTGGAAATAACGTTAAACATGCTATTAACGCAAGAAACTTAATCGAATTAAGTCTCTCTTTATTAGCAGCAACAAGCTTTGCAACCAGTAATATAAGTGCCAGTTTTAAGAATTCTGATGGCTGTAACTGTATTGGTCCTATCTTAAACCATCTCGTTGCCCCATGAGAACCATGACCGAACACAGTAAGAACACCTATAAGCATGACAGTAACAACACCATACCATATCCAGAAATACTTAAGAATCCAGTTGTAATCAATAAATGATACAATAATCATTATTACAAATGATACAACCATACCAGCACCCTGTTTCATTGTATACGCACTATTGGCACTATTGACTACAGCCAGAGCAAACACTGACGTTACAATCAGAATAAACACCAATATAAAATTGTATGAACGCAGCTTATATTTTTTTAACATAATAAAATCCTTATTACTTTTCGCTATTTCTCATATCCTTAATTGGAATATTAGCAAAAATCGCTGGTACAGAACCGTTGTTAGTATCAGACTCTGTAGATGTAATCTGAATATCAAGTCCGTCTGTATCAATCTCCATATATTTAGAAATGACTTTAATAATATCATTCTTAATCATTTCCATAACCTCTGGTGAACAATTTGCTCTGTCAGATACAAGTAATAACTTTAATCTGTCCTTTGCTACATCACTTGAACCTTTTTTCTTAAATAAATCAAGTAATCCCATATTTAATCCCTCCCTGAATAAGCATTATAATGCCTATCTCATACATATATTAATTCTTCTTGTCACTCTTAAAAAATGCAGAAAGCTTCTTAAAGAAACCACCTTTACCATTAAGATCAAGAAAAGGAATCTCCTCACCAGTAATTCTGCGGCAGATGTTCATATAAGCCTGTCCTGCAAGAGAATCATCTCCAACAAGTGGCTGTCCTTTGTTAGTTGCCACAACAATATTCTCATCATCTGGAACAGCACCGATAACATTAAGCTGTAAGATATCATTAACATCATCAATTGACATCATCTCGCCTCTGTTAACCATATCCATTCTGATTCTGTTAACAATTAAATCCTCATGATTCTGAAGACCATGTGCATCTAATAAACCTACAATTCTGTCAGCATCTCTGATAGCTGAAACTTCTGGTGTTGTAACAACTAATGCTCTGTCAGCACCAGCAATAGCATTCTGGAATCCCTGCTCGATACCGGCTGGGCAGTCAAGAATTATGTAATCAAAACCTTCTGGATCATTCTTAATCTCATCAATAACCTTAACCATCTGTTCTGGTGTAACAGCTGACTTATCTCTTGTCTGTGCTGTTGGTAAAAGGAAGAGCTTAGGACATCTCTTATCTGCAATCATTGCCTGCTTTAATCTGCAGTTACCCTCAACGACATCAACAAGATTATATACAATACGGTTCTCGAGTCCTAATACAACATCAAGATTTCTAAGGCCTGTATCTGTATCAATCATAACGACCTTCTTTCCAAGCTTGGCAAGACCTGTACCAATATTAGCTGTTGTTGTAGTCTTACCTACTCCGCCTTTTCCTGATGTTACAACTATAACTTCACTCATATTAAACCTCCATTAATAATTCATAATAAATCGCAATATATTAATTATGCGAGATTTTTACTGTTAAATCAACTATTTTTTTATAAAACAGTACAAAAACATATTAAATTAATCTAAGCATATATCATCCAGTGCATTCTGCTCCAGATCTTCAATATATATATTCTGATCATAAACATAAGCAATCTTAGGTTCTACAACCTTAACTTTGTTTCTGCCCTTTGTAACCTTGGTGCCTGAATCCGAGCTTCTTGCGATAATATCTCCAATCTTAATCTGCATAGGACTCATCTCAAGTGCAACAACAAATGCATTCTCATTGCCATCAACACCAGCAAATATATTGCCTTTAAGGCTTCCAAGTACTATAACACTTCCCTTGGCAATAACTTTACCACCCGGATTAACATCTCCTAATACAACAACACTTCCATCGGCTTCAAATACCTGACCAGAACGAAGTGTTCCTTTATAGAACATACAAGTTGTTCTTGGATCTGTCACTGCCTGACTTACAGGCTGCTGCACTGGCGCAGGTGCCTGAGCCTGAACTGCTGCACTTGCAATCGCTTTCTTCACTGCATCTTCATATACAGTTTTCATGTCATTATTCTCATCAAGAACGCATACAATATTAAGGTCAGACACATCTGATATAATATTAAGTATTTTCTTTTCTTCTTCTGCAGATAAATCTCTTCCATCAAAAGAAATTGCCATGTTAGCATTATTAAAGAACTTTGATGCATTTTTAAACTTATCTGAAACACTTTCAAGTAACTCTTCAAAAGGCATCTCATTGTCAAGAAATACTGTTATTCCACTTTTACTTCCTTTGATTATGACTGAATTATCCAAAACACTCACCTCACATTTTATATTATTATTTCTTTAGTACATATTAATAAATATTATTCATTAATATTAAAAAGCATTTTATATATCTCTGCACCTAATGTTACCGCATTAGACGCTGCATAACCATTCTGAATACGCACAGCCATGCAATATTCAGGATTGTCATAAGGTGCATATGATATTAATGTAGCATGGTCAGGATCTGTAGTTCTTTCCTGCGCAGTTCCTGTTTTAGCCGCGATTGACATATGCAATGATGATAAAGCTGTATATGTTCCTGCAGCCATATTCATACCTGTATGAACTGTATTCCATATATCAGAACTTAACTCAACCTGATTGTTAACTTCTGCATGATTTTCCTTAATGACATTACCATCATAATCTGTAATCTTGTCAATAAGTGTCAGATTATAGCATGTTCCTGATGTTGCAAGGGTTGTTACATATCGTGCAAGATTAAGTGTGCTATATCTGTGGTTACCCTGTCCGATTGCTGATGCAATGGCATTCTGTGAAGATGCACCCGGAGTTCCTTCTTCTATCTCAATGCCTGCTTTAGTAGAAAGTCCCAGCATATCAGAATAGTTCTTTAATATGTTAGTTCCATAGGTACTATTATATGAACCATTTTTACTACATGCAAGATTATATCCAACATTATACATATAGACATTACATGAGTCTCTTATTGCAGTTGCAGCCGACTCACTTCCATGACCCCATCTCTGCCAGCATCTTGGTGAAGGAGTTACCTTGTCAAAGACACCTGAACAGTTGAATACTGTAGATGATGATATAATACCTGTATCAATACCAGCAATAATTGTACATGGTTTGTAAGTAGAACCAGGTGCAATAAATGACTGTGTAGCTCTGTTAAGCAGTGGACTTGCATTATCAGTAACAAGCGAACTGTAATACTTCGCATCTACCGTTCCTGACAGCTTGTTGTTATCATAACTTGGATATGAAACAAGCGCCAGAATATCACCATTATTAGGATTAGTAACAACTGCTGAGCCTGAGCATGGTTTAAGTGCAAGCTGTCCAACAGTTATAATTTTATTAGAGATAACATATGACATAAACTCATATGCTCCCATGCTTCCTGATGAAAGAGACTGATAACGTGAATCATCTGCATTCATATCAAGAACACCCTGTTCATAAAGAAGCATACACACCTGTCTTCCTGAAATACTGCCGGCATTAATCATATATTTGTACATTTTCTTAAAAAATGCTGTATCAGAATCAAGTGCTGAAATAATATAATCAACAAGTGCATCGTATGACTCCTGAAGACTTGTATACTTCTCAGATGTAAGTGATGACATATCTATCCAGTTCTTAGATATACCATACGTCAAAAGCTGTGAGAGACTTGTCGAATCTCCGTATACCCAGTCATAATAAACGCTGTCACTTGTATCAACATTAGCCAGACTGAATATATTCTCACTTCTTAAAAGGTCATATATATACCAGATATACAACTGCTGTTCCTCAGAAAGCTTTCCATAAGCAGTGTTGCCAGATGTAAGCTCACTATCTAACCATGATAATGTCTGAGCCTTTTTGGTCTCAAACTGACTGTATATCTCCGCTTCATTAGGAGTATTCTGCTCTTCGATTTCTTTTAAAGAAACCAGATTATTATCAATAAGTGCAAAATATACTTCCTGTGCAGTTATATATATAGTATCAACATCACCAGAACCATTATAAGTTATCTTATTGCTTCCCGGAGTAAAATACTTCATGAATATGTCAGTTATCTCATCTTCAATTGCATTATATATTGATTTCTGGAGATTAATATCTATTGTAAGATATACATCATGTCCAGCCTGAGGATCCTCCTCATCAAGCACTTCTGTAACTCTTCCAACAGTATCAACGTATACTGATTTCTCACCTTTAACGCCTGATAACTCACTCTCCATGCTCTTTTCAATTCCTGATTTACCGACAACATCATTACTTTCATATCCATCGCCAAGTTCCTCAAGTTCTGAATTAGAGACTGTTCCGGTATATCCCAGTATCTGTGAACAATATACACTGTCAACATATCTTCTTATATACTGTTCTTCTACAGTAACACCGACAAGATCATTACTGTTTTCTAATATAGCTGCAACAGTTTCATCTGATACCTCATTGGCAATAATAAATGTAAGATATCTGTTATATGAATTGGCAGCCATGTATCTTCGAAGATTGACAATCATCAAAGAATGTTCAATCCCAAACTCTTCATAATTAACACTGTATGTCTGACAGAGATATTTGAACATATTCTCTGCAGATGTAGCCTTCTGTTCATCCGAAAGTGCCGCTATTGACTCTGTTCCATAAGAATCTCTTAAGAATCTTAATAGCGATGTGCCTTCGACATTATATGAAAACTGTCCATTATTATAGATAATAGGAAGATCATTGGAATATGTATCTCCATGATTCTCTATAATATCTAATGTCTTGTTAATAGAATTATTAATAGTTGTATTCTTGGTTGCATTATCTGAATATCTTCCAGAGTCGCTTATCTTAACTGCATAAGACAGATCATTATAAGCAAGAAGAACACCGTTACGGTCATAGATACGGCCTCTGGCAGCCGCAACACTCATATCTTTCTGTATAGAGCTTGACAAGTCTTCAACATATGAATCTCCCTTTATTATCTGAAGAACAAATAATCTGTGAACAAGAACAGAAATCAGAACAATAAATACAAGAATCATAGGAAAAATTCTGGATTTAAGAAGACTTACAATATAATCAAATACTTCCTTCATCAATCTTACCCTTCTTCTTTCTCTCTCTTCCCGGCTCCGTTATTGAACAGAAATAATGTACTGGATGATATATAAGGAGTGACACCAGCGATGTATAGACAACTTCTGGCAGAATAAATCTTGACATAAAGAATCCTACATTAAGCCTGTTGTGGAGCAGGAAATTACCAATATATGATATAAATCCATATCCGAAATCAGCTGTTATCACAAGTGCGAGAGGGATAAGAATTTCCCTTACCTCGTACTTCTGATAAAAAAAGCCTGAAAAATATCCTATGTAAATAAAAATAAGTGCAGTAAATCCAAATAATCCTGAATAGAACAGATCATACATAATTCCAGAAAAGAATCCAACAAACATTCCATCATTCTTACCACAGAAAAATCCAAAGAATACAGGAAGAATGATTAGCCAGTTAGGCGAAATATTAGCAATTGAAATAACTCTTGCAGCAGAAACCTGCATGAGATAGAAAAACAATATAATAATTAATTCTGTTATCTTTCTTTTCATAATCAATAGTCCTAAACACTTATTCTTTAAGCTGGGTTATGACTAATACTTCCTGCAGATTATTAAAATCAACCGCAGGAACAATATATCCAGACTGGGTAAGATTATTAGAATCCAGCTTAACATCCTTGACATACCCAATCAGAATTCCCTGAAGATACTTATCACTTATATTCGAAGTGACTACTTTATCGCCATTTCTTACGATAACATCACTTTTAAAATGAGCAACACGTATCATTCCAGTATCCATAAGTTCAATATCACCCTGAACTATGCATGTTTCATTAGTATCTATAAGCATTCCGCTCACATTACTGTTATTCTCTGTGATTGTCTTGACAATAGAATAATTACTTCCTGTTTCAGAAATAATACCTACAAGACCACCACTTGCAATAACGTTCATATCAACCTTAAGCCCATCATCTGTACCTTTGTCAATCTTGAATGAAGAATGCCAGTTATCTGTTGTAACTTCAATTACTCTTGCTCCAACCTTGGAATAGCCTGCATACTGCTGGTCAAGCTCATACAAATCACGGAGTCTGTTAAGTTCATACGAATCCTGCTTTAACTGATTGTTCTCTTCCGTAAGCTCATCAATCTGACTCTGAAGATTCTTATTCTCATCAAGAACAACTGATATTTCCTGAAGTGTCTGGTATTTGTCATAAACCCAGAAACCTATATTGTTCATACCCTTCTGTACTGGAACTACAACCATTGAAACACATTTTTTAAGAGGCTTGGTAAGCGTGTCTGTAAAAAAGCTTGTTCCTATAAAAAAGCAGCACAGAACTGTAAGTGCAATGAGAATATTCTTCGATGTCATCAATGAAGAAATGTTCTTTCTCATCTTATAACCTGCCCTTAATCAAAATTTTTCTCTGTTGGAGTATATGCAACCTTGGCAAATTCAGGATTAGATACAACTCCCATAAGACCTCTGACAACACTTTCTGCAGGATGTTCTACAATATTGACATTAAGATTAGTCTCATCCTTAATAAACTTCTCAAGATTATTAATCTGTGATGTTCCACCAGTAAAGTAAACACCATCTTTAATAATATCTGCAGCAAGTTCTGGTGGAGTTCTCTCAAGAATAACTTTAATTGCATCCATAATTGAATGTAATGAATCGATTATTGCCTGATATATAACATCAGAAGAAATATCAACACTTACAGGAAGTCCTGATAAAACATTTCTTCCAAAACCAGGTGCGAAGCTTTCTGATACAGGAACAGCGCTTCCTAACTGCTTCTTTAAATTCTCAGCAGTCTTGCTTCCAATAACAAGATTATATGCCTTTCTTACGTTGCTTATAATGCAGTCGTCAAGCTTGTTACCACCAATCTTAACAGCTTTGCTTATAACAATTCCGCCTAAAGAAAGTACAGAAATCTCTGTTGTCTCTGCTCCGATATTAACAATCATAATACCTTTAGACTTAGTTACATCAAGACCTGCACCAATAGCATCTGCAACCGGCTTATCAACTACATAAACATTCTTAGCCTTAACCTTAGAATCAACTACAAGCTCATAAAAAGCTCTCTTCTCTACTTCTGTCACATCTGTAGGTACAGCTATATAGAAATCTGAACCTGTAATCTTCTTTCCTTCATTAATCTTATTAAAGAAGCTGAAAAGCAGTGTCTGCATATTCTCAATATCTGCTATAACACCAAACTTTACAGGGAAAGAAACCTCAATATGCTCAGGAGCTTTCTCATACATCTCATATGCCTCATCTCCAAAAGCTAAAAGTTCTGTTTTATTAGCAATAGCTATAATATTCTTCTCATTAAGTATCTTATCTTTGTCACTGCAGCACATTTTGAAATTACTTGTGCCTATATCAATTCCGTATGCGTTACCCATATCTTACTTCCTTTCTTAATTGTTAATTAATATATTGCATTTGTTTAAAACTGAAATAAGAATTATCTCCTATAACAATATGATCTAACAGTTCAATTCCTATAATCTTACCCGCTTCTGCCACATTTCTTGTAACCTTCATATCCTCTCTGCTCGGAGAAGGATTTCCAGAAGGATGGTTATGAAGAAGTACTACTGAAGCAGCCCTGTTATCAAGTGCTTCTTTAAATATTTCCCTCACTGAAACCATTGAACCCGTGGAAGTTCCAACAGACAGTACCTTATCTCTTATCAGACGGCATCTGTTATCAAGCATAACAAGTATAAGATGTTCTTTCTCAAGATGTCTCATGTCTTCCATGTAATACCCTGCTATTGTCTCTGCATTGGAAAAATCAAGTCTTTCTCTCGCCTTCTGCTTGGCAATACGCCTTGAAAGCTCAAGTATACAGCATATCTGCACAGCCTTAGCCTTGCCAATGCCTTTAATCTGCATAAGTTCTGAAACCGACATATTATACAGACCGTTAAGACTACCGGCACACTCCAGTATCTTTTCGGCAAGTTCGATAGAACTTAGCCCGTTCGTTCCGGTTCTTATAATAGCCGCTAGCAGCTCCGCATTATCCAGCGCTGTTGCACCGTACTCAAGACACTTCTCATAGGGAAGAAGCTTATCTTCCTCCACACCTGTTATTATATTCTCATAGACCATAAATTAAACAGCAGTCAGATTAAATAAATCTGTAAACAATAATTGCAAGTATAACTCCTATTATACTGGCAATAGTAATCTTAATCTGGAGTGCAAATGTTAATACAAGTACCCCAAGATCTAATACCAGTGGACTGTCAAGCCCAAAGCTCTGTCCATAAGACAGCCAGCTGAGTGCATGCACACCGGCAGTTAGTTCTGCAATAAGACCGCCCAGCACAATGCCTATAAGAATAAAAAGCCATAAAAGCCAGCCGTTCTTATATTTAGAAATGTTACTCATAGATTTCACCCTTTAACCATAAATTGGAGTACGGAAAAATCCATACTCCAATGCATTATAACACAAATATTAATTCAATCAAAGCTTTATAAGGTCTTTTTCAAACATTTTCTGAACACTCATCATAATTCCAAGTTTTGCATGGTACCATGTAAGTCCTCCCTGGAAGAATACTGAGTAAGGTTCCTTTAATGGTCCGTCAGCAGAAAGTTCTATTGATGAACCCTGAACGAATGCTCCGGCAGCCATGATAACATCTGAATCGTATCCCGGCATTGGCCATGGCTCAGGTGTAACAAAACTGTCAACTGGAGCTGCAGCCTGAATTCCTTTACAGAAAGCAAGAAGTCCGTCTGCACTTCCAAGCTCAACTGCCTGAATAATATCATATCTTGGCTCGCTTCCATCAGGTCTGACCACAAATCCTGCCTTTTCGTATACATTTGCAGCAAATATAGCACCCTTAAGCGCACCGGCAACAACTACAGGTGATAAGAAAAGTCCCTGATAAAAGCTCTGGTTTACTCCAAGTGTTGCACCAACTTCTTTTCCAAGTCCAGGTGAAGACAGTCTGTAAGCTGCCTGCTCAACACATTCCTTCTTTCCTGCAATATAACCTCCGCATGGAGCAAGTCCGCCGCCCGGATTCTTTATAAGCGAGCCGACTATCATATCAGCTCCTACTTCTGATGGCTCAATTCTTTCAACAAATTCGCCATAGCAGTTGTCAACCATGCATATAACATCCGGTTTGATACCTTTGATAAAGCTTATAAGCTCTCCGATTCTTTCAACTGAAAGTGTAGGTCTTGACGCATATCCTTTAGAACGCTGGATTGTAACAAGCTTTGTTCTTTCATTGATTGCATTCCTGATGCCTTCATAATCAAAACCACCATCTGGCAGCAGGTCAACCTGTGCGTATGTAATTCCATATTCAGCAAGGCTTCCCTTAGATGGTCTGATACCGATAATCTCATCCATTGTATCATATGGCTTTCCAACAGGCGATAAAAGCTCATCACCCGGTCTTAAGTTAGATGACAAAGCTACATTTAATGCATGAGTTCCGCAGATAATCTGTGGTCTTACAAGAGCGTCCTCTGTCTTGAATATATCAGAATACACTTTTTCAAGAGTATCTCTTCCGTCATCGTTATAGCCATAACCAGTTGTTCCTGATAAATGCATCTCAGCAACCTTATTATCCTGCATTGCCTTGATAACCTTCATCTGGTTATACTCTGCATTCTTATCTATCTCTTCAAATCTGTCATGAAGTGACTTGATTATATTGTCGCAGTAATCATATACTTCATCACAGATTCCCATATTCTTATACATTTCTCTCATAATTAAATAATTTCCTTTTCTTTTAGTTGTTCAAGCATATACGAAAGCGCATCTTCTCTTCGTACTTGTGAGAAATCCACCCATGTAACCGACGGTTCTCTTCGAAACCATGTAAGCTGTCTTTTGGCAAAATGTCTTGTATCCTGCTTAATCATTTCCCTAAGACCTGCTTCGTCACATCTGCCTTCAAGATAATCGAACACCTCTTTATATCCGATTCCCTGCATGGCAACATCATCCTTTACAAGTCCCATGTCCGACAAATGTTTTACCTCATCAAGCAGTCCGTTGTCAAACATTATATCAACGCGCCTGTTTATTCTGTCATAGAGAATCTCTCTTTTATCGTTAAGCACAAAATAGCAGAAATTATACGGAGACTCCTTTGCTCTCTGCTCATTATTATGCTCAGATATCTTCCTGCCTGTTGTTTTATAAAATTCAAGTGCGCGGATAACCCTTTTTACATTGTTGGCATGAATTGCCTCTGCAGATTCAGGGTCAACTTCCTTTAACATATCGTGAAGTGCCTCTGCTCCCTTAGAATCAGCAATCCCCTGAAGGTAATTTCTGTATTCATAATCACTTTCATCATCTTCAAATGTGGAATCATATAAAAGTGCCTGTATATAAAATCCGGTACCGCCGACAACTACAGGAATATGCCCGTTTTTACGGATTTTTTCTATTGCATCTACAGCCATAGTCTTGAATCTTGCCACATCAAAGCCCTCTGAAGGTTCAATCTCATCAACAAGATAATGCTTAACTCCCTGCATCTCTTCTCTGGTTATCTTGGCAGTTCCGATATCCATATATCTGTACACCTGCATGGAATCAGCACTTATTATCTCACCATTCACTGCCTTGGCAAGTGCAATGGAAAGTTCAGTTTTTCCAACTGCTGTCGGACCTGTAAGTATTATTAAAGGTTCTTTTTTCATATCAGCCTCTATACTATTCGTTTGAATTTCTTTTCTATCTCGTATTTGCTCATCATAATAAGCGTTGGTCTGCCGTGCGGACAGTTATATGGATTCTCTGCTTTCATAAGCTCGTCCATAAGTTCAAATGCTTCATTAAATGACAGCCTGTTATTGCCCTTTACAGCCGCTTTGCATGACATACTTGCTACCTTTTCGGTAATAATATCAGGATCTCTGTTAGCACTTTCTTCAGAAAGCCCGTCAAGCACATCTATAAGAAGCTGCTTGTAATCCATCTTAGGAAGTCCGGCAGGAATTCCTGTAACTTTATATTCATTGCCACCGAATTCTTCTATTTCATATCCTAATCTTTTAAATATGTCCTGATTAGCCTTGTATATCTCTTCTTCATGCATGTTAAGTGACAATACAATCGGTGGCAGAATCATCTGTGTTCCAATTGTCTTATTATGAAGCTTGTTCATTGTTCTTTCATAAAGTACCTTCTCATGTGCCGCATGCTGGTCCATCATATAGAACTTGTCTTCAAATTCAATAAGCCAGTAAGTATCAAACAACTGTCCGATAATTCTGTATTTGTTGCGGCTGCTCTCATCAAGAAGCTTATTCTCAAAAAGATTCATCTGCTTTGGTGGTTCAGATTTTGCCACAGCCTCATATCTTGTTTTATCTTCCTTTATCATCTGCTCAGAACGCTTAATCTCGAACGGCTCTGGGAGTCTTTCCGGCTTAATATCTTGTCTTATCTCTTGTTTTACAGTCTCAGCAAGTCTGACCTCTGGTTTACCTGCCATATTCTTTTCTGGCAGCTTAACATCCTGCATAACATTTCGTACAACAGGTGCTTCCTGCATTTTGACAGCGACAGGGTCAGGCACAGAAACTTCTGCTATAAGCTCCTTTGAATTAAGAGCTTTTAGGCATGTATCATACACAAAATTATATATATATTCATTGTTCGAGAAACGCAGCTCCATCTTGGTTGGATGCACATTTACATCAATAATAGCAGGATTAATCTTAAAATGTATCGCACTGAACGGATAATTATGAGGCATTATAAAGCCCTTGTAGGCATCCTCAATAGCCTTTGTTATAATACTGCTCTTAATATATCTGCCATTGATATAATAGTTCTCATAAGTCCTGTTTCCGCGTACAATCATAGGTTTGCCGATAAAACCGGAAGCCTCAATATCCTGCGATTTGCCGCTGATTTCATACAGGTTATTGGTTATATCCCTGCCGTACACATTATATATGATATCCTTAAGATTCATATTGCCTGACGTATGTAGCTTATTCTGGTTGTTGCTTATGAACCTGAACGAAATATCCGGATGTGAAAGTGCCAGATATTCCACAAGTGAACCAATATAACCACCCTCTGTTGTAGCAGTCTTTAAGAACTTTCTTCTTACAGGAGTATTGTAGAAAAGGTTTCTTACAATAAATGTAGTTCCTTCCGGAGCGCCTATTTCTGCCACTTCACCAGGTACTCCGCCCTCAATTGTATAGCGTACGCCGCTTATACTGTTGGCAGTCTTGGTAATAAGTTCAACCTGTGATACAGCAGCTATACTTGCAAGTGCCTCACCTCTGAAGCCCAGAGACGAAACTGCCATAAGATCTTCAATTGATTTAATTTTACTTGTGGCATGTCTTTTAAATGCTATCTCAATCTCATCTTTATTAATGCCGCTTCCATTATCAGTAACCCTTATAAATGAAATTCCGCCTTCCTTTATCTCAACTGTAATCGCAGTTGCTCCGGCATCAATAGCATTTTCAACAAGCTCCTTAACGACAGAAGAAGGTCTCTCAACAACCTCTCCTGCGGCAATCTTATTAATCGTATTCTGGTCTAAAAGTGTTATTGGCATTTAATCCTCCTTTACCAGCGGTTCTTAGCTTTTCCCTGCAGCTTATAAAGCGTATTCAGCGCATCAATAGGTGTCATATTGCTTATATCAAGATTCATAATATCAGTTACTATATCATCATCCTTAACTGTGTCAAAAAGTGACATCTGCTTAACTTCGAGGTCATTAACCTTTCTGTACTGGTCATTCATCTTATCAAGCTTCTTGGAATACTGCGCAATATCCTTGGCCTTCTGTGATATATCAGCATCACTTAAGTCCACAACAAGTTCCTTTGCCCTGTTAAGAACTACATCAGGAACTCCTGCAAGCTTGGCAACCTGAATACCATAACTCTTATCAGCACCGCCTTTTACAATCTTTCTTAAGAAAACAATATCATCACCGTTTTCCTTGACAGCAATACAGTAATTATTGACTCCGTCAAGAGTTCCCTCTAATTCAGTAAGCTCATGGTAATGTGTTGCAAAAAGTGTCTTGGCTCCTAAGTATTTAGTGTTGGCAATATACTCAACAACAGCCCATGCAATACTTAATCCGTCAAATGTGCTTGTTCCTCTTCCTATTTCATCAAGAATTATAAGACTCTTAGGCGTTGCATTTCTTAAGATATTGGCAACTTCTGTCATCTCAACCATGAAAGTAGACTGTCCGGAAGCTAAGTCATCAGATGCTCCGACTCGTGTAAATATACGGTCCACAATACATATATTGGCTGAATCAGCAGGTACGAAAGAACCAGTCTGTGCCATAAGTACAATGAGTGCAGTCTGTCTCATATATGTAGATTTACCAGCCATATTAGGACCTGTGATAATCGAAATTCTATTCATGCCATTGTCAAGATAAGTATCATTGGCAATAAACATATCATTGGAAATCATCTTCTCAACTACAGGATGTCTGCCGTTCTTAATATCTATAATGCCCTTTTCATTAATCTTAGGTCTTACGAAATTATTCTGTGTTGCAACAACAGAAAGTGATGCATACACATCAATCATTGCAATAGCTTTGGCAGTGTTCTGTATTCTTACAACCTCTGCCGCAATACATTCCCTTACCTCACAGAATAAGTCATACTCAAGTGAGTACAGTTTGTCCTCTGCACCAAGAATAATATCCTCAAGATGCTTTAACTCATCTGTAGTATATCTTTCAGAACCGGTAAGAGTCTGTTTTCTTACCCACTCAGCCGGAACAAGGTCTTTAAATGAATTAGTGACCTCAAGGTAATATCCGAACACTTTGTTATATTTAACCTTAAGGTTCTTAATTCCAGTCTTTTCCTTCTCCCTGCTTTCAAGCTCTGCAAGCCATTCCTTGCCTTTAATCTTGGCATTACGAAGCTCATCAGCCTCTGCTGAGAAGCCGTCCTTTATCATTCCACCATCACGCATTGTAATCGGCGGGTCATCTATAATTGCAGTATCAACAAGATTATATAAGTCTCTTAAGTCGTCCATCTTCTCGAAGCACTGTCTAAATACATCACATTTGAAATGTCCTATCTGGTTCTTAATGTGAGGTATCATCTCAAGAGAATTTTTAAATGCAATTAAATCCCTTGGATTAGCCGACTTACAGCTTATCTTAGTCATAATTCGCTCAAGGTCATATATAGGACCGAGATATTCACGAATCTCTTCCCTGTCAATTGCATTATCAGAAAGCTCCTCTATAGCGTCCTGTCTTCTTATAATCTCGTCTCTGTTAATAAGTGGCTGCAGCACAAGATTTCTTAATGCTCTTGCACCCATTGCAGTCTTGGTCTTATCAAGCACCCACAGAAGCGAGCCTTTTTTCTGCTTTTCACGCATAGTCTCAACAAGCTCAAGATTTCGTCTTGAAGAGCTGTCTATAAGCATGTATTTGCCTGTTGTATAAGGCACAATGCTTGTAATATGCGACATATCGCTTTTCTGTGTCTGTGTAAGATATATAAGAAGCGCACCTGCAGCGTCAATTCCTACTGAATAGTCCTTGATTCCAAGTCCGTCCAGCATATTTACATGAAAATGTTCTTTTAGCTTTGCCTTGCATGAATCATCATCAAAGTACCAGTTTTCAAGTGTTGACACAGATATTGAAAGCTTTTCTGATATAAATGTAAGGTCAATTCCGCTCATTGCAAAATACTCATTAAGTATTATCTCTGACGGAACGAACTTGTTAATCTCATCAATAAGCTCTGCACCTGTCTCAATCTCAGTTACAAAGAAATCACCTGTTGAATAATCAGCAATCGCAACTCCAAGAACATCTCCAAGATAAACAATACTCATAAGATAATTGTTCTTAGTTTCATCAAGTGCCTGGCTGTTTAAGTTCGTTCCCGGTGTTACAACCTTAATAACCTCTCTTTTGACAATGCCTTTTGCCTGCTTCGGGTCTTCCATCTGCTCACAGATTGCGACCTTGTGACCGTTAGAAACAAGCCTGTTAATATAAGTTTCTGCCGCATGAAAAGGAACGCCGCACATAGGCGCACGTTCCTCCTGTCCGCAGTCTTTTCCTGTTAATGTAAGTTCCAGTTCCTTAGAGACAACTAAAGCGTCATCAAAAAACATTTCATAGAAATCTCCAAGTCTGTAAAAAAGTATGCAGTCTTTATATTCTGCTTTAGTAGCAAGATAATGCTGCATCATTGGTGAATATTCTGCCATTATATTACTCCCTGATTAATCCTCGATAAGTCTGCCCATATAATAGAATCCCTTACATTCGTCAAGATGTACTGTCACAATCTTTCCGATAAGCGATTCATCTCCTTGGAAATGCACCAGAATATTGTTAGTCATTCTGCCTGTAACAAAGCCTTCCTCATGGTCGTCTTTTCCCTCAACAAGCACCTTCATGTCCATGCCTTCATATCTTCTGATATGCTCATGTGACACTTCATTGACTGTTGCAAGCAGTCTGTTAAATCTGTCCTTAACAACATCCTCAGGCACCTGATTCTCCATCTTGGCAGCAGGCGTACCTGTTCTTTTTGAATATATAAATGTATACGCACTATCAAACTTTGCTTTCTTAACAACATCAATAGTATCCTCAAAATCTTCCTCTGTCTCGCCAGGGAAGCCGACAATAATATCAGTTGTAAGAGAAACATCTGGCAGGATTCTTCTTATCATCTCTACCTGCTCCAAGTAATGCTCTTTAGTGTACTTTCTGTTCATCAGTTTAAGAAGTCTTGAGCTTCCTGACTGAAGTGGAAAATGTATATGGTTACATATCTTCTTGGAATCTCTTATAACTTCAAGAGTCTCTTCTTCTATATCCTTAGGATGTGGTGTCATGAATCTGATTCTCTCAAGTCCTTCTATCTTATCAATCTCTCTTAAAAGCTCTGCAAATGATACCGGATTATCAAGCGTCTTTCCGTAAGAATCAACATTTTGTCCAAGAAGCATAACCTCCTTGACGCCGTCCTTTACAAGCCTCTCAATCTCCATAATGATATCCTTAGGCTCACGGCTTATCTCTCGTCCTCTTACATAAGGAACGATGCAGTATGTACAGAAGTTATTGCAGCCGTACATAATATTAACACCTGATTTGAATGGGAACTTTCTTTCTGTAGGAAGCTCCTCAACAATATCTTTGGTCTTTTCCCATATATCAATAACCTGGCTTCCAGATGTAAGTCTGTTATATATAAGCTTTGCCATTGCATATATGTTAAATGTACCGAAAACAATATCAACGAACTTATAAGAATCTCTTATCTTCTCAACAACATCAGGTTCCTGCATCATACAGCCACACATTGCAATAAGCATATGTGGATTCTTTCTCTTGACATTCTTAAGATGTCCAAGACGTCCATAAACCTTAAGGTTGGCATTCTCTCTTACAGTACATGTATTATATATGACGAAATCTGACTTATCTTCATCCTCTGTCTCAAGATATCCAATCTCTTTAAGAACACCGAGAAGCTTCTCAGAATCTCTGGCATTCATCTGGCATCCAAATGTGTGTACACACGCATACAATGGTCTGCCTATTTCTTTTGTTTTCTGTTCTAAAAACTTCTTACATTCTCCGATATAATAAAGCTGTTCTTCAAGTGCACTGGTGTTATTAACTTCCTGCATTATCTACATTTCTCCATTCTATACTTATCCTAATATGAGCTTTTTCAAATGCTGTTCTTCAAAATCAGCAACGCATACAGGCTTACCATAATAGTATCCCTGAATATAATCTGCGCCAAGTTCCCTGACACACGAAAGCTCTTCCTTTGTCTCAACACCCTCAATACACACATGTAATCCCATCTCATGTGCCATCTTAATTATGAAACTGACCATAAGATAATTATTCCTCTGCTTATCTATGTCAGTTATAAATGACCTGTCAACCTTAACTATGTCAAATGTTTTGTCACGCATATATCCATAGTTGGAATATCCTGTTCCAAAATCATCAATGGCAAGTCTGAAGTCATTCTTTACAAACTCTTTAAATACCCGCTCAACTGCCGGAATCTGATCCATCTCAATTGTTTCTGTTATCTCAAATACATAATGATTATTGGCTGCACTGTATCTTCCTATATACTCAAGCACATCCTTTAATATATTGCTCTTAACAATCTGAACGAAAGACAGATTAATATGCATTACGAAATCAGGAATATTAGTAATCCATCTGTTGCATGCTTTGGCAGCAGTATCAATTATCCATCTTCCAAGAGGAATAATAAGTGCGCTTTCTTCAAGAAGCGGAATAAATTTATCCGGTCCCATAAATCCATATTTGGAACTATTCCATCTTATAAGAGCTTCAGCCCCAGAAAGCTTATCATTCTCTGGATTATATATTGGCTGGAAATACAACTCGAAGCCTTCAAATCCTTCGCTTATACATCTGCGAAGTTCATCCTGAATACCAAGCTTCTTAATATATTCCATGTAATTAGCCAGTTCAAATATTTCACAGCGGTTCTTGCCATTAAGCTTGGCTGCATGAAGCGAGAATTTGGCATTCTTTAACAAATCATTAAAACTGTCTCTTTCTGTATCAAATTCAGCAGCTCCGGCAGAGATAGTAAAGAATATATCGTACTTTCTCTGCTCAATAACCCTGTCAATTCTGTTTCTTATTCTTTTATAGAAATTCTTAGCCTGTTCTATATCATTCTCAATTGTATATGGCATGAATACAGCACATTCATCACCTGGCATTCTGAATATTCTGAGTGGAGTGTCTATATATCTTCTGATTGCATCAGTAAGAATATTAAGGACTTCGTCACCTGTTTTAGCGCCATATTTTTCATTAAGTTCTTTAAAATTATCAACACCGATAAGCATAAGAAAACCTCTTGAATGTCTTATCTTGCAGTATTCATTGTACACATTTTCAAGAACCACTTCTCTGTACAGACCGGTATTATTATCAAATCTGCTCTGTTTACCTATCTCTGATATTCTTCCGATAAGATACTTTACACCATGACTTATTACATACTGTCCTCGGCAGCTTATGGCAACATATGTTCCATCAACTGTTTTCCATCTGTATTCCAGATTATGTTCTTTTCTTCTTCCGTTAACACCTTCCTCAAGGTCTTCCATAAGCATATCGATATCATCCGGATGTACAACCTCCTTTAACTTGGCTGTAGCACTACCAAATTCATTCGAATCAAATGCGAATACATCTGTGATTGATTTCGAATACATAGCTCTGTCGTTGGTAAAATCAAATATATACAGGTAATCATCTGTACTTTGTTCAACAAGATTAAGGAAGTATTTCATTTCTTCCAGATCAAAATCTCTTCTAATCATAAAAACACCCGTTACTAATAAAACGTTCTATTGTCTTATCTGTCCCTCTCCGTATATAACATACTTAGTTGTTGTAAGTGCTTTAAGTCCCATAGGTCCTCTTGCATGGAGCTTCTGTGTGCTTATTCCAATCTCAGCACCAAATCCGAATTCAAATCCATCAGAAAATCTTGTAGAAGCATTTACATATACACATGCCGCATCTATTTCATCAAGAAATCTGTTAGCATTATCGTAATCTTTAGTGATTATCGACTCTGAATGGCCTGTATTGTATGTATTAATATGCTCAATTGCTTCATCAATGGAATCTACTGTCTTAACCGATATAATATAGTCAAGATACTCCATTCCCCAGTCATCATCACTTGCCGGAACAATTCTTGAATCACACTGCATTGCATATTCATCACCGCGCACTTCAACATTCTTTTCTTTAAGTGCATCTACAATAAGCGGAATTGCCTGCTTTGCAACAGCCCTGTGAATAACTAATGACTCACATGCATTGCATACTCCGATTCTTGAAGTCTTGGCATTATATATAACCTTGACAGCCATGTCAATATCAGCATATTCATCAACATATACATGACAGTTTCCTGTACCTGTTTCAATTACAGGTACTGTACTGTTGTTGACAACATTCTTAATAAGACCAGCTCCGCCTCTTGGAATAATTACGTCAACATAATCATTCATCTTCATAAGCTGGTTAACAAGTGCTCTGTCTGTATCTTTAATAAGGTTGATAACGTCAGGGTTAATTCCATTGTCAGACAATGCATTTGCAATGACATCTGCAATCGCAATATTAGAATTAATAGAATCGCTTCCGCCTCTTAAGATACATGCATTACCGGATTTGAAGGTAAGTCCAAATGCATCAGCAGTAACATTAGGTCTTGACTCATATATAATTGCAACAACGCCGAGTGGAACTCTCTTAGTTCCGATAACAAGCCCGTTAGGTCTTTTCTTCATTCCGGTAACTTCACCAACCGGGTCTTCAAGCCCTGTAAGAACTCTTATTCCATCTGCCATTGCATTAATTCTCTTAGCATCAAGTGTAAGTCTGTCAATAAGAGCAGGCTTCATTCCGTTAGCCTTAGCGTTAACAAGGTCTTTTTCATTAGCTGCAATTATAAGCTCTGCATTCGCAACAAGCACATCAGCAACCGCCTCAAGTGCCTTATTCTTCTCATCTATTCCAAGCTTTGCAAGATATCTTGATGCCTTCTTAGCCTTAATTCCAATCTGCTCAAGTGATTCCATTAATTCTCCCTCCTTATAAACTGTGTCTGTGTAATAATATAGTCCGGCTTCAGATCATGTTCCTCATAAGGAATACTCTCTAATAACTGGAAATCAAATGCAAGTGCTGCTTTTACAAATGTATTGTCATCTGATAAGTATCTGTCATAAAATCCACCACCATAACCGATTCTGTGAAAATCATAATCAAATGCAAGTCCAGGCATAATAAAAAGTCCGCTTCTAACGCTCACCTTTTCACAGGAATCTGATGGTTCCATAATTCCCATATAACCACTGACAAGGTCATTCTCATCTGATACACGATAGAATTCCATCTGTGTCTTTGATAAAACTCTTGGAGCATATACTTTCTTACCATCCATAAGACACTGTGAAAGAAGCATGTATGTATCAACTTCCCTGTTATAGCTAATGTACAGAAATACATTTTCAGCGTCTTTATATATGTCCGATTTCTTCAATCTGTCAATTATAAGTCTGCTCTGTATCTTGACATCATCATCTGATAATCTCTGCCTGTAACCCTTAATAAGCTGGCGCACTTCATTCTTATCCATCTAGTTGCCTTTCTGTGCCTGTTCCTCTGCCAATCTTTTCATCTTCTCTTCATGTCTTTCTTTGACATCAATCATAGAACCATCTGGATTCTGAATCTTAATAGATTCTAACTGTCCTCTTAAGTTCTCTCTGAATGCTTTAATATAATCTGCTCTTAACTGCTTCTGCTCTGCAGCTTCAGCTTCTGTAAGCCCTTCTGCTTTGGATTTATGATAAAGCTCATTAATTCTTTCTAGTGTTTTCTCTGTAACCATATAAACCTCTGTTGTTAATTAGTAAATATAATCAAATCGTCTCCGCTTTCAACACAGCTGTTATACACCGCTTTAGTTGAAAACATCGGATGATGAAGTTCCGATATTCTGTATGCCTCAATATATTCAGATGCTTTCTTTATAAAAAGAAATCTGTGTTTCATTCTCGTAATAATAACAATAT
>CAVBPJ010000003.1:22119-92270 GCA_963597265.1 Evtepia sp.
ATCATTCATCATATACTTAAAATTCATATCTGAATGAAGCCTGTACTCAGCTTTCTGGGTATTAAGATTAATAAAGCATGTGCTCTTATCTTCATTCTTAAGTATATAAGGTGTATCATTGATAATATATGTAAAACTTAAGTCCATTGCATGTTCAACATTATTGTTAAGTCTTACCTGTTTAACCTTCGTTGCTGCATCATATATTACAATCTCCTCTGACTGGCTCTGAAAATTATATTTGGAATAAATAATCTTGCCTGCGCATGCCTTGATATACGGAAATGTTGTATCTTTATCAGACGCATCCAGTTCCTCCATAGTAATCATCTGCCCGTTAAAAGATATCTCTGATACGAACTGCTTCGCATTAAGAATCGCTATCTTCTCATCATTATGCGAATCATCTGATATAAGTCTGTCCGCACCGAACTTAATAACACAATTATTTCCTCCTGTTGGAAGAACCTTATATATGCCTAAGTCCTTTACAAATGTATCACTCAGGTCATTGTCTGACTCAGAATTAATATCATGTAAAAATATATCTATAAGATTTCCATTCGTGTCAAGCTTCTCAACGAAAAAATAGTTGGAATCCATTACAAATATATAATATCTGAACTTCTGTGAAATATCAGTGTTATCTATTTCCATACTGAATACAGCTTCGTTCTCATCAGTATCGAACATAAATCTGTATACAGTAAGAAGCGTGCGGCTTTCAGTCACTGATTCAAGTGACGTAAAGAACATATAATTTCTTTCAAGGCATGCATACCTCACCTTGCAGAAATGATATTTCTTAACCTGTGATGCCACTTCATACTTCTCATTAGTTGCTGCATTAAGAATAAAATATTTCTTTCCCTGAAGTCCCTGATACTGATAATTATCATCTGTTATCTGCATTAAAAGTCTGTCATTAATTGGAAAAAATATTCCCTTCTCTGAATTCTTCATCAGCTTAATATCCATGTATGACCTCCCATTGTTGTGCAAGTAATATCCAGTCTTTCTAGTCTATAAGTGACATCAGATCAAAATCAGATGCCCTGTGATTCAAGAACAGTGTTCCAACATTCTCTCCAGCCATAACCCTGATAATATTATCAACATCATTACCGTTAGTAATAATCATATCTGCCCCCGACAGTGTTGCAATCTTTCCTGCAATAAGCTTGGTTGTCATACCGCCAGTCCCCATATTACTGCCGGATGAGCCTTTGCCCATTCCCATAAGCTTATCATCAATCTCATATACAGTCTCAACGAACTTTGCATTAGGATTAGTGTTCGGATCGTCTGTATACAAGCCATCAATATCAGATAACAGAATAAGAAGATCTGCACCGATAATTGATGCAACAATTGCTGAAAGTCTGTCATTATCTCCAAAAGCCTGCAGCTGTTCAATCTCATAAGTTGATACCGTATCATTCTCATTAACAATCGGAACTGCGCCGAGCTTTAAGATTTCGTTAAATGTATTCTGTGCATTAGTTCTGTTAACATCATTAACGATAGTATTCTTAGTAAGAAGAACCTGTGATGCAACCGCACCATACTCTGCAAATATCTTCTGGTAAACCATCATTAACTTAGCCTGTCCTATTGAAGCACATGCCTGTTTTACAGGTAATTCTGTAGGTCTGTCACTAAGTCCTATAACAGCTCTTCCTACAGCAATCGCACCTGAAGAAACAAGTACTACATCCTTGCCTGAATTCTTAATATCAATAAGGATTCTTACAAGTTTCTCGATTTTCAGAAGGTCTAATCTTCCTGTCTGCTCATGCATAAGTGAAGATGAACCTATCTTTATAACAATTCTTTTCTTGTCTTTTATAAATTCTCTATAATTCCCCATATTCTATATCTCCAGTAAAAAATTCAAACACTGGTCTATTTTACTATATTTAAATCAAAAAGTCCATATTAAGCCATGCCAGCGGTCTCACACAGCCATGTGTTCTGCAACCTTAACACCATCAACCGCTGCAGATGTTATACCTCCGGCATACCCTGCACCTTCACCACACGGATATAATCCGCGCACTGATGTACTTACAAGTTCATCATTTCTTATTATTCTTACAGGACTTGAAGTTCTGCTCTCAACGCCTGAAAGTAGTGCATCTTTCCTGTCAAAATCATGTATGAATCTCGAAAATCCATGTACACCTTCAGCAACTGAATCTGCCACATAAGAAGGCAGAACATTTCTTAAGTTTGCCAATGTGTACTCACCCTTTATGCAGGGTTTAACTTCTCCCAATTCTGTTGTTGGTATATTTTTCTCAAAATCACCAAATAACTGTACAGGAACTTTTCCTTTTCCTTCGGCATAAGCATCTGCTTCTAACTGTCTCTGGAATTTTATTCCGTCAAGCACTCCATGTCCGAAATCATCAGGTCCGACTGTAACAATTATTGCCGAGTTGGCATTGCTGGAATCACGGCCTGAATAGCTCATTCCATTAACGCATGTCCTGCCGTTCTCTGATGAAGCATTAACAACATAACCTCCCGGACACATGCAGAAAGAATATACACCTCGTTCTTTATCTGTGTTCTTGGTCTTGTAAGTAACCTTATAATCAGCTGCCGGAAGCTCATATGCAGCATCCGCATATGCATTATAGTTAATCATTGCCTGTGGGTGTTCAATTCTTACCCCGACAGCAAAAGGCTTCGGCTCCATATCTATATTCTCATTATGAAGATATTCAAATGTATCTCTTGAACTATGCCCTATGGCAAGACACACCCTGCTGCATTTTCTTGTATGTTCGCCATATTTGTCAGCTATAACAACACCGCATACTTTACCATCTTTAATATCTATCTTTTTAAGACAACATCCAAAATTAACCTCACCGCCAAGCTCAATAATATGCTGTCTCATATTCTTAATAACAACCGCAAGCACATCAGTTCCTATATGTGGCTTATTGGCATACAGAATCTCTTCTGATGCACCGAATTCAACAAAGCTCTGCAATACATATCTTATTCTTCCAAATGTATCTGAAATCTGTGTGTTAAGCTTTCCATCCGAAAATGTTCCTGCTCCGCCTTCGCCAAACTGTACATTACACTCTGTATCAAGTTCTCCTGTCTCCCAGAACTGTGCAACCTTCTTAGTCCTTGTATCAACATCCTGTCCCCGTTCATATACAACAGGCTTAAGTCCGGCTTTTGCAAGCTCTAACGCACAGAATATTCCTGCCGGTCCAAACCCGATAACTACAGGTCTGTCATCTTCATTTATATTATCTGCCGCAGATACAGGAAACTTATAGATAACCCTTTTAGACATAACCGCATTCTTACAGCCTGATTTCTTAAGTACATTTTCAAGCTTTTCTTCCCTGCCGGAACGCACCACCTTATACACTTCAACACTGTATATATACATAACCTGAGGCTTGTGTCTGCAGTCAAGTGACCTTTTTACTATCTCATAATCAACCTGTGCATCTTTTCCAAGTCTTAATTCTTTTCTTATGATTCCCTCTAAAAACGCTGTATCTTTATCAGGAGATATCTTTATATTACTAATCTTAATACATTTCTTTTCCATTATTCTTATTCCTGTACGTTACAATAATTACATGCTGACTCTGCAGCAACAACACCGCTGCTCCACGCCCACTGAAGGTTATAACCTCCGCATTTGCCATCTATATCCACAAGTTCTCCGGCAAAGAATATTCCCGGATTATTAACCGATTCAAGATTCTCATTCAGTTCTGATACATCCACACCGCCCTGGCAGACTTGTGCATAATCATTACCTTTATATCCTGTTATATGGTAGCGGAGGGATTTCATATGTTTTGCAAGTTTCTGGCATATGTCGTCATCTATATCAGAAGCCGAGGAATTACCTTCAACACCGATATCTTTACATATCATCATCACCAGTTTCTTATTAAAAAGTCCTGACAGGCTTTCACTTACAGACTGATGTTTTCTCGTATTCACAGCACATTTTAACATTGAAACAAGTTCATCTTCTTTAATATCTGCTGCCACATCAACCAGTGCTTCAACCTTACGGCCTTCTTCCATCGCCCTGACAGCAAAACGGCTCACCTGAAAAACAGGAATTCCTGATATTCCGTAATCAGTAAACTGAATCTCGCCCGTATCCTCTGAAATCACTCTGCCTTCTGCCATAATCTTAACAGTACCAGCTGCTCTTACACCTGTAGCAAGCTTCATATTCTTCTTGTCCGATTCAAACGCCGTAAGAGCCGGAAGAGGCTTAACCACCCTTATTCCAAGTTTCTTAACAAGCTTGTAGCCGCTTCCGTCAGAACCGGAAGATGGTGAAGCCGCCGAACCGCATGCAATTATCACTGTCTTAGTCTTAATTGTATTAGTCTTTGCCCCCTCAAGCTGTAACACATACTCGCTGCCAGCTCTGTCAATTCTTTTAACAGATGTTTCAAAGAAAACTGGAATATCAAGCTCCTGTATCTTTCCTGTAAGTGCCAGTGCCACAGAGGCCGCCATCTCTGACCTCGGATACAGATATCCGTTTCGTTCTTTCTTATATACACTTAATCCCTCAAAAAAATGTATCGTATCATCAACATTAAACCTGTTAATAATCCCCATCGCATAATCTGCATTATTGTTCTGGTACATTTCCTTAGTCATAAATGTATTAGAGAAATTACATTTGCCATTGCCCGTCTTTAATATCTTGGTTCCAAGCTTTGCTGTGTGTTCAATAATCACAGTCTGCATATTATTCTCTTTACATTGTATGGCAGCCATCATTCCGGCTGCACCTCCACCTATAACCACACAATCAAAACTCATAAAATTCTAATCCTCATATTCAAAATAATCAAAATCTGCCGGAATCCTGCTTCCGCAGCCGCCATTATTGGCATATATTCCAACAAGAGTTCCTGTATGACGCTTTCTGTCATCAGGCACACCCTCATCACACAGATATATACAATTTTCAAGTACACCTGCAGGCTCCCATTGTTCGCCGTCATAGCTGTAGTAAAAGCTTCTTGTCAGCTTGTCTACAACAACTTTTAAGTATACACTCTGCTCCTTTATATTGTCCACCTGTGAGATAATCTCCTCGCCGTGATTTCTGTTAATCACAAGCTGTAACTTTCTTCCATTCTCATAGCACAGTGAAAATCTCGCATAAGTTGCAGTACTATAATAGCATGTAAGCCCCGCCTGTTCGCCGTCCTTTTCCGGATAGAAATCAACCTTGATATGTGCTGTATACGACAGTTCCTGTTCTCTTCTTACAAGTGTGTTCTTAGCCCTTATCTCATTAAGCGTTCCGTCCATTGTCCAGAGCCTTAAGAAACCTTTTCTTTCTGTAAGCGAATAATTACCCTTAACAGGATTTCTTACAAACTCCCAGTTAAGATTAAGTGTATCATCATCAAAATCATCTCTTGTCCATTTTTCAAATGTATATTCAGGTAATTCAGGTGCTTTCTGTGTAAGGCTTGGTCCCTTCCTGTCATTAATCACGAACCAGCCGTCTGAAAGCCATGTAACAGGATCAAGTGCCGTCTCTCTTCCTATCGTTGTATAATTGCCCTGATTAGGTCTTCCACACAGATAATAGCACCACCAGCTTCCGTCCTGTACCTCAACTATATTGCCATGGCCTGTTCTCTGAATCGGTGCATCAGGATTAAACTGTCTTAATACCGGGTTATATGGTGATTCTTCGTATGGTCCATACAGATTCTTTGAACGGGCAACATTGATTCCATGTCCATAACCTGTACCGCCTTCAGCAAGCATTGCATAATAATACTCACCTTTCTTAAAAATGTGTGGACCTTCCGGACATCTCTCTCCTGTTCCCGGCCATACACACACGCTTTCTCCTGTAACCTTTGTGCAGTCATCACTTAATGGCAGAAGATTAATTCCCGGACTTATAAGGAGATACTTCTTACCGTCATCATCAACAAATAAAGACGGGTCAATATTATCAACCTCAAGCCATGCCGGCTTTGAATATGGTCCCTCAGGCTTATCTGATGTTACAACAAGCTGGCGTCTTAACACATTATTGTCTCTTTTCCCATCTCCGTTAAGTCTTAAAGTTGCCATTATAATGAATTTACCATCAACATAATTAATATCAGGTGCCCATATACCATGTGAGTCTTTAGTATCTCGTAAATCAAGTTCTTCTGAATCTGTAATTGCATGTCCTATAACATGCCAGTGAACCATATCCTTAGAATGGCTTATTGCAATTGCAGGAAAATACTGAAATGTTGAATTAGCCATATAATAATCATCACCGACTCTTACTACGGAAGGGTCTGGAAAGAATCCTCTCTGTACTGGATTGTTATACATATTGCTCATATCGTAAGCTCCTTTTCTTTTATATATTTTCTGAATTTAGCAGGTGTCATATTATATTTCTCAGTAAATATCCTGTAGAAATATCCTTTGTTTCTATATCCGACTTCTTTTATTATCTCATCAACATCCATTGAATCTTCTTTTAAAAGAATGGCCGATTTATTCAATCTGCAATCCTGCAGATATTCCGTGAAAGTCATACCTGTCTGTGCCTTTAAAAATCTGTTGAAATAGTCCTCCTGATAACCAAACCTTTCAACAAGCATATCTATTGTAACATCTTTCATGTTATATTCAATAAAATCCGTGATTTCCTGATGCAGCAGCCAGTTGATTTTCTTTCTGATGTATCTGGACTGTGCATACTCATATACCGTACCAAGTCTCCAGAGAATTCTTAACATAAACCCCTGGCATATATATGCAGATGCTGCATCAGACACGCCACACTCATTTATCAGGGCAGTCAGCATATCTTTTAATTCATTATCGTAATCATCTTTATATGTAAAATGTATGTACCCGCTGTTCTTTAATACTTTTCCAAGTTCTTTAATATAATCAGATGCCTGTTCATCTGCCATTGAATTATTCATCAGTGCCTTCACAATTGTATCTGATACTTCCAGTCTTATTACAAATGCAGTTTCATCCCCAAAGCTCTCCCAATGCACACAATCTGAATTAACAAGGCACACATCGCCCTTATTCATATGAATGTCATCATCCTTTACATGCAGTGTAAGGCTTCCATCTGACACATACAGTAATTCTGCATAATCATGTTTATGTCTATCAGTTTTAGCGCCTGACACATATCTGTTCAGATGAAATAAAGATTTAAGCACATTACTGCCAATAATTCTATCCAAATCCCGCACCTCCTGACTCTATGGAAACATTTTAACATAAAAAGTCGCTGCAAGAAACTTATATTTTAAAAAGTCGCCATAGGTAACTTTTGATGCATTATCGCTCTCCTTCGATAAAACATTTGTAATATAAAGCCTTAAATGCTATAATAATTATGTTAGTTATAACTAACCCATGTAAAAATGAAAGGAGTTTTTATGTCAGAATTTATAATATTAGCAATTCCTTTTATCGGAACATCTCTTGGCTCTGCCATGGTGTTCTTCTTAAAAAAGCGGATTGCTCCAAAGTTTGAGAAAATGCTTCTTGGATTCGCGGCGGGTGTTATGATTGCCGCATCGGTATGGTCTTTGCTTATACCATCTATAGATATGTCAAAAGGAGGCAGCGCTCCGGAATGGCTGGCTGCACTTGTCGGCTTTCTTGCCGGAATATTCTTTCTTCTTATTCTTGATACAGTTATTCCCCACATGCATGTTGAAAGCAGGAATCAGGAAGGTATTAAAACCAATTCCATATCCAAAACTACCATGATGCTTTTCGCCGTTACATTACATAACATTCCTGAGGGTATGTCTGTCGGTGTTGCATTTGCCGGCGCAATGATGAAAGATTCCGGAATAACTGCTACTGCTGCAATGGCACTTGCAATTGGTATTGCAATACAGAATTTTCCTGAAGGAGCTATTATATCAATGCCATTATGTGGTGAAGGCATGAGCAAGAAGAAAGCATTCGTATGCGGAGTACTGTCAGGTGTTGTTGAACCTGTCGGAGGATTTATAACAATTCTGATTGCAGGCATTATTACACCTGTTCTTCCTTATCTGCTTTCTTTCGCAGCAGGAGCCATGATGTATGTTGTAATAGAGGAGCTTATTCCTGAATCACAGAACGGCGAACACAGCAATATAGGAACTATAGGTGCTGCTGTAGGATTCGCACTTATGATGGTTCTTGATATAGCATTGGGATAGTGATTACTCAATCACTATCCCACAATCCTCGCCAATATTTCTTAATATAAATGCCATATCAGACTCTGGTACTGACACACAGCCTGCTGTTGGTCTTCCATTAGAACAATGTAAGAAGAAACAGCTTCCTTTCCCCGGAACGCCTTCTATGTTATATCCGATAAACAGACAGTACCCATAAGCTGTCGGATAATCAATTATTCTTTCAGACTCGCTCTTGTCCCAGTCTGTGTCAGAATCTGCTCTTGCATACTGATTATATAAAGGAGAAGACGAATCTCCTACCCAGTAATCATATTCATCTACCTGAAGATAAGGAACTTTCGTTCCCGGATCCGGATTAATTCCAAACGCAAAATACAACGGAAATGTTCCCTGTGGCGTAGCTGACGTAAACTCACTTGCTTCACCAACTCCCTTGGAGCCTACAAATCCATCTGTTCTTAGAATCTCAGTCCACACACCGTCCTGCAGTTCATGCATAGTAACTGTTGCTCTTGTACCATACGACTGGACAATTACAAGCTGTGAATACTGTGATGCTGCTGCATATCCGGCTGCAAAGCTGTTATTATCCGCCTCTACAACCTGTGGCACAGTCTCATCTGCAGTCTGCGAAGAATCTGTAACTCCAGCTGCCCCTGCCGTCTGTTTTTCTTCTTCTGTTATCTTTTCCTGCTGTGCTTCTGAATCCGTTGACTCTCCAGCAGTTGTCTCCTGTTCACTTAACTTTGTTGTTTCCTGCTGTGTTGACGATACATTAGTTTCTTTATCCGTCATATTTGTTACTTTTTTCTTATTGCCGCAACCGTTTACAGTCAGCGCTGTTATCAGCAACAAAGTTAATATTATAGTCTTTTTCACATTTATCTCCTGATGCATTATTTCCCTGCAAAAAGGGATACCAGCCATAAGTTTAACTGGTATCCCTTCATGTTTCAACATATTTTAACTAATATTTCATATAATCTTTAATTACATCATGGTCTTTTAGAACTTTTTCAATAACAGTTCCTTTTATCTTCTTTAAGACAACCTTCTTGATACCGTTAAGTGGTCCTAAATCAATCTCCAATGGTGATTTGCCATCCATAAGCTTAACAGACGAATCAAGCAGGTCTCTTACATCATATACACTGCCCCAGACTTCTGGAACACCTCTGTCAACACCAAGCAGTCCATATACAGCTTCCATTGCAGTTCTTACTGAATACTCTGTTGTAAATATTGTGTCTCTTGGAGTTTCTGCAAACTGTCCAAGAAATGCAAAATTAACGCATCCATCAGGAATAACATCAGGTCTGTCGCCTTTTCTTCTTGGCATGAAAAATGCGGTAATAAACGGCATCATCGTCGGTGTAGTATTGCAGTGGTTCTTGGCAAGCTCATCAATCTCTTCAACAGGAACGCCAAGATGATACAGCCATTCTGCTGTAATCTCTTCACCTGTACACTCTTTCATAGGCTTCTTGATATAATCTCCGTCAACATCAGTAAACAGGCTGTATACCCATACACACACCTCGTCCTTCTTCTGTTCCTTAAACTGTCCCTGTCTGTTAATTGTCCAGCTTAAAAGCCAGCTTGAATCCTTACAGCTTACAATTCCGCCTGTAACAACTCTTCCTGTTCTCGGGTCTCTCTTACATATTTTCTTAATGTAAGAAATAATCTTCTCATCACTTGTTGTAACAGTTGCAGACTCCCAGTTAGACTTTGCTATATCACTGCAGAACTTCTCTGGATGTCCAAATGAGCTGTCCTGTGCCGCAATATTCTTCCACAGACTCCAGCAGCCGCTTGTTCTTACCTCTGCATCACCAACAGGTGCATGTGTATGGTCGCCGTATATTGTACCTTCTGTACAGCTTCCATTAGTAACGAACACCAAATCATTCTCTGTAAGGTCAATTGTCTTAGTCTGACCTTTTACAGTACACTCAATAGTCTTTGCAATCTTCTTTCCGTCCCTGAAATCAAATATTACATTATCAACTCTTGTGTTAAACCTGAAATCAACGCCTGCATTTTCAAGGTATTTCTGCATTGGAAGAATAAGTGATTCATACTGGTTATACTTGGTAAACTTCAATGCTGAGAAATCAGGAAGTCCACCTATATGATGGATAAATCTCTGAATATAAAGTTTCATCTCAAGTGCACTGTGCCAGTTCTCAAACGCGAACATTGTGCGCCAGTAAAGCCAGAAATCCGAATCAAATACTTCCTCATCAAAGAAATCCTCAATAGTCTTATCGTACAGATCCTCATCTTTAGTGAAGAACAGCTTCATTATCTCCATACAGCCCTTTTGGCTTAAATTAAATTTACCATCTGTATGTGCATCTTCACCTCTGTTTACAGTAGCCCTGCAAAGAGAATAATTAGGATCATGCTTATTAAGCCAGTAATACTCATCAAGTACAGAAGCTCCCGGTGTCTCAAGCGATGGAATACTTCTGAACAGATCCCACAGACACTCGAAATGATTCTCCATCTCTCGTCCGCCACGCATTACATAACCTCTTGTAGGATCATTGATTCCATCACATGCACCGCCTGCAATATCCATAGCCTCAAGTATGTGAATATTCTCGCCTTTCATCTGTCCATCTCTTACAAGAAAGCACGCTGCAGCTAATGCGCCAAGACCACTTCCTACAATATAAGCTGATTTATCATCAACTCCTTCCGGTTTTTCCGGTCTTGCAAATGCTTCATAGTTACCATTGGAATAGTATATCCCCTTACTATTCTTAGTATATTTCCCTCTTTCAGTATTACGGAACTCTTCATGTTCCCTTCTCTGAATATCCTTAGTTACTTTCCTCTGCTCATCCCTTTTGTTCTTTTTTGATACAACTGCCGCACCTGCCCCCAGTGCAAGAATAGAAGCTGCTCCAAGTTTTAATGCCTTTTTGCTCATAATCTTTTCCACCTTTCTGTGCTTTCTTATTTATTTTTGCCGCTTTTTATTGTATTTAGCATACATTTTTTCTCCAAATAAAAAAACAGGCAAAGCATGTACTTTGTCCCAAAATCGAACACTTTACATGTTTTGTCTGTTTTTTAACAATCAATTATTAGCTTCACACAGATTAATCATTGTATCTATCGTTGCATCAAACGATTCTGAAAAACGCTTAATCAGATCTCTATCATATGGCGGCATTCCATCGCCAATCCATCTTGACACAATTCCGACTATCGAATAGCTGTAAAAGCATGTTATATACTCTCTGTCACCTTCTGTAAGTTTATGTCCTTTACAATATCTATTAACAAAAAGTCCCACAAGATATTCTGTTGTATTATGCAGATATTTTTCAATAATATCCCTGTTCTTGGAATTATACACATGAATAACAGCAGCACGATACTCAATAATAACAGAAGCCGCCTTACTGTATGTCTCATAAAATGTTGCATCTTCCGTAATATCAATATTCTTCTCTGTTTCTTCTATAAGAACACTGTCAAGTACATCATATATATCACTGAAATAATAATAAAATGTATTCCTGTTAATCCCACACTGTTCACATATATCTGTAACCGTAATTCTGTCAATATTCTTATGTTTTAGCATATTAAGAAAGCAGTCCATTATCGCTTTTTTCGTAAATTTAGCCATACATTTCTCCTGAAATTATTCTCCCGCAATAAAAAGAACGCCTAATGTTCCCGGACCACAATGTGAAGATATAACTCCGCCTGCCCTTGTCTCATATATTTCATCAAACACATCAAGCTGTTTAAGATACATTTTCACTTCGTCAACTATCTCTTTATCACAGCCAGAATGTGTAATAAACACGCGGTCTTTCTTGGCTTTCTTAAGATCTTCTTCCATATCCTTAACATAATCCAGAACAACATTTTTCATGCGTCCTCTGTACTTCTTTCCAGGATTCATCTTTCCATTGTTAACTTCTATTCTTGGATGAAGTTTAAGTACACCGCCAGCCATGGCAGCAAGTCCGCTGCATCTTCCTCCTCTGTGAAGGTAAGTGAGCGTATCAACAACAAAGCTTGCCCTGACTCTCGGTCTTAATTCTAATATATTCTTCTCAATGTCAGCTGCAGACATGCCTTCTCTTGCCATAACAGCAGCTTCGACAACAAGATGTCCAATGCCGGTAGACAGATTAGCAGAATCTATTACATGTACCCTGTCCTCTGCCTCAAGTTCTCTTGCCGCAAGCCTGAACACATTGGCTGTAGTTGACATATCCTCTGATATTGCAAATGCGACAATATCCCTGTCCTCTTCAAGAACGCATTTAAACATCTCTAATGTATCATCAATAGACACTGCAGACGTCTTAGGTGTAGTCTTACTCTCATCCGCCCATTCATATATCTTATCAGGTGTAATATCAATTCCATCCCTGTATTCATCATTGCCTAACAGAATGTGAAGCGGAATAACCGATATATCAAACTTATCTATAAGTTCCTTAGTCAAATCACTTGTACTGTCCGAAATAATCTTAACCATGTAAATGTATATCCTTTCTAGCTGCTGTACGTCTGTAAGAAATCATACAGCTGTGCTTCCCCTTCAAAATATATTCCCTTATTAAGTCTCTGTCTTATATCATCCGGAAGTGAATCAATGTTAATATCCGCATAATCATAGAACACTTCCCGTCCTTCATCCACAATATTTCTGTATATCCTTAAAGTATCTCTCTCGTACTTTAACACATACTGGTACTCTTCACTTTCAGTTACTTTCGTTACCTGTGAGCTGACCTCTTCTTTAAAATGCTGCTTAGAAGGCTTCTTATTATCTGTTACCACAAGTATCACTATTGCAAGAACTACAGCTATTACAGCCATAGCCATAATTACGACATAAAGCCAGAATGATTTCTTATTCATCAATACTCCCTCCTGTAAGTTGTCCTTACTGGGAAGTATTAACATCTATAAGCAATATTATACTATAATGAAAAGCTGTCTGGCAGAATCTCGCTCATTGTATAAGTCTTTAAAGTCCTGCCTTCTTCAACTATAATCCTCGTGTCAGGATTGAAAAATTCGGACATCACCTGTCGGCATATTCCACACGGATAAGCAGGCTGGTCACCTGAACACACAATAGCAATAGCCTTAAAATCCCTTACTCCCTCACTGACTGCCTTAAATATTGCAGTTCTTTCTGCACAGTTAGTAGCCCCGAAAGAAGAATTCTCAATATTACAGCCTGTAAACACCTGTTCATCCGCACTTAAAAGTGCCGCACCAACCGCAAAATGTGAATATGGTGAATATGAATATTCAAGCGCTTCTTTAGCCTTAGCAATAAGTTCATTATCTGTCATACATTATCACCTCTTAACTAACGGGTAATTCCAAGTCTTTCAAGCACTTCATTCTGCTTTGCTTCCATAACTGCACTCTCTTCAGGTGTCATGTGGTCATAACCAAAAAGGTGCATCATGCTGTGCGCTGTAAGGAATGCAAGCTCTCTTTTTTCAGAATGACCATACTTGTCCGCCTGTTCCTTAATCTTCTGGACGCACAGAACAATATCTCCAAGAAGAAGTTCTCCTGTATCCGGATTAAAATAATCCTCAGCATTATTTTCTAACTCGTCCTCAATTGCATCAAAATCCGAAGGTGTAACATAATTAACTCCCGGAAATGAAAGTACATCTGTCGGAGAATCAATATTTCTGTACTCCTTATTAATCTCATGGATAGATTCACTGTCAACAAGTGTTACATTAACCTCTGCTTCATAAGGACATTTTTCATAATCAACTGCCTCATTAACAACATCAGTTATTATCTTCTCATAATCTAAGTCAAGCTTTTCCTCAGCTTCGTACTCTATATTAATAGTCATATCAATCTTTTCTCCTTCCTGTCTGACCGCCTCTTCTTGCTTCTCTTCTCTTGGCAGCCTTAGCCTGATTCTCCTCGTAATCCTCATATGCCTTGACAATCTTCTGTACAAGAGGATGTCTTACAACATCTTTATTAGTAAGCTTTATAAATGCTATCTCTTCGACCTTGGATAAAACCTTAGTCGCAACTTCAAGGCCTGACACTGTATCCCTTGGTAAATCCTTCTGTGTCATATCACCTGTAACAACAACCTTAGAACCGAATCCGATTCGTGTAAGGAACATCTTCATCTGTGCAGGTGTTGTATTCTGTGCTTCATCAAGAATAATAAATGCATTATCAAGTGTACGGCCTCTCATATATGCAAGCGGTGCAACTTCGATAAGTCCTTTTTCCATATTGGCATTAAAGCTCTCTGCACCCATAATCTGGAAAAGTGCATCATACAATGGTCTAAGATATGGATCAACCTTGCTCTGTAAATCACCTGGCAGGAATCCTAACTTTTCACCAGCTTCAATAGCCGGTCTTGTAAGAATAATCTTGTTGACCTCATTATTCTTAAATGCATTAATAGCCATTGCCATAGCAAGGTATGTCTTACCTGTTCCCGCAGGTCCGACACCGAATACAATCATCTTATCCCTTATGGCATCAACATATTCCTTCTGTCCGAATGTCTTAGGCTTAATAGGTCTCCCGGCAATCGTCCTGCACACTGTATCAGAATCAATCTCAATCAGTGCATCAGCCTTTTCCTCAAAACACTGTGCAATGGAATAATCAACATTCTGTCTTGTAATCTGGTTGCCTCTCTTAGACAGCTCATACAGATAATTAAGCACTCCTGATGCTCTCTGCACTGCCGCCTCTGCACCTATAACCTTCACAGAGCTGTCTCTTACAATAATCGTAACTTTAAGTGTTTTCTCTATAACTTTCGCATATTCATCAAACTGTCCAAATATATTGGAGCAGTGTTCAACCGGTATATTAATAAGACTCTCCACTTCACTCATCAGATGTCTCCACCTTTCTAACATCAAAATCCGCAGGAACAGTTGCATCTATATCAGCATGCGCAATATACTTATCCCCGCTTCTTTCTATATTAACATGATAATCATTTATTTGCACTTCATTTTCTTTCAAATGTTTTATAAATCTCTCAGCTTTTTCATTAAGAATAGCCGCTGCTTCCTCCTCACTGTACTCAGCCTCATTTTCCTTATACTCATTAAGAGTAATCTTCTGTACAGACACAGGAAGTGCAATAAGATTGGCAATCTTTATATTCCCGTCATTAACAACCTTGTCATACTCTTTTAAATGTCGTGGAAATCCGAAGGAAATCTCATATTTATCTACACTTATGGCATATGTCGTCATCTTTCGTCCAGTATAGATTTTATCGGCATATACCGCATCTATCTCCTTATCCCATGACAACTGTGTTCTTATCAGAATATCCGCCTGTGCCTGCGTCTGGAATTCCTGTATGTTCTCCTCGTAATCATCAGGAACATACAATGTATTCTCAACAAGTATATCTCCCGCTGACACCTCATCGCCAACAGTAACCTTAGGTGTCCCGCTTCTTGTTATAATGTATTCAATAACACCTGAATACCCTGATATTATATTGCCATCAGTATTAACATTATCCAACTCATCAGCTTTGGACTCATCAATACTGACTTTCAGGATATTACCTTCAATCCGTGCATTAACCCATGTAACCTGCAACAGCTCATCTTTAATTGCCTTCTCAATACTTTCTGTATCTATACTCTTAACTTTATCTCCTGTACTGATGCCATGCTCATTAAGAAATCTTAACATTGCATCATCTGTATATATGTAATTTCCGTCAAATTCAATACTCCACACGAATCTGCTTGCAATGAACATCAGTACAAATGCAGTGGCAAAACCTGCAATTATCGAATAATTTCTTCTATATCTTGCAAATAGAAACTCTATATCATGTTTCTTTAAAACTTTAATATGAACATGACATTTTCTTCTTAATTCTTTAGTCTGAAAATAATCCTGTCTTGTTATTCTCGCTCTTATTGTCTCTTTCACACACTGGCAGTTATATAATGTAATTCCACGCCGGCAGCACAGATTAACGAATCTCTCCCGTTCCCAGCCAGATATTTCAATAACAATATAATTATGTATCCTTTTCATCAGCCTCTCCTTTTAGAGAAACTTTGCCAATACGCCCCCTAAGAAGGATTTCGTCCTGATTCATATGGTATATCACCAGATTGCTTCCACTTACCCTTATATTGCCTATCTTCGTAGAAACCTTAAGATATTCGCTCGAATACTCAAGTATGCCTCTGTAATTCTCTATAAAAACCTCGCAGTCGCCCAGCATTGATATAACAGGAAGTCCTGCAACAACATCTCTGCTAAGATCACACATCTGTCCGAGCCTTATTCCGCTGCTGATAAAATCGACCATATAAGCAGACTTCCACTAATCATTTTTATATTCTATGCTGGGAAGATTAAAAATATACATTGTAACATGAACGTAAAAAAGAGCGATGCCTAAGCACCGCTCTCTCATGTCAAAAAATATTAATTATTAGTTGAACTTACGTTTTCTAGCTGCTTCTGACTTCTTCTTACGTCTTACGCTTGGCTTCTCGTAATGTTCTCTCTTACGAATTTCCTGCTGAATGCCTGCCTTAGCACAGTTTCTCTTGAATCTGCGTAATGCGCTATCTAAAGACTCGTTTTCTTTAACGATGACATTTGACATACTACTTCCTGACCACCCTTCTGTTGCAAATTGTGCGCCAAACTACATAAATAGGGTATTTACTAATCGCACAAAAAACATTATATCACATTTTTGCAAATCGTCAAGCCCCAATTATCCAATCTGTGCAAGAATTGTATCAGGTACTTTAGCAATAAGTTCGTCAATACCGGCAGGGTTCTTACCACCAGCCTGAGCCATGTTAGGACGGCCACCACCGCCACCTCCAACAATAGGAGCAAGAGCCTTGATAAGGTTACCAGCATGAGCGCCCTTGGCAATAACATCATCTGTTGCCATTGCAATAACACTTACCTTATCAGCACCCTGTGCGCTGACAATAACAACAACACCTGAACCAATCTCACCCTTTAACTTATCGCCAAGGTTTCTTAATTCATTCATATCAACGCCGTCAACCTTAGTTGCGATATACTTAACGCCGTTAACTTCCTTGATATCTCCTGCTGTATCTCCAAGTGCATTATTAGCAAGTTCTGCCTTAAGCTTCTCATTCTCGCTCATAAGTGACTTAATCTCATCATTCATTGATGTAATCTTCTTAACAAGCTGTACAGGTTCTGCCTTGGCTGCCTTAGCTGCCTCTTCAATAGTCTTCTCAAGTTCAGCATAGTACTTCATAACGCCCTTATCTGTAAGAGCCTCAATTCTTCTTACACCTGCAGCAACACCAGCCTCAGATACAATCTTGAAAAGTCTGATATTAGCTGTATTGGCAACATGAGTACCACCACAGAATTCCTTAGAGAAATCTCCCATAGAAACTACTCTTACCTTCTCGCCGTACTTCTCACCGAAAAGTGCCATAGCTCCTGTCTTCTTGGCTTCCTCAATTGTCATTACATCAGTAACAACAGGAATAGCCTCAGCAATCTTTTCATTAACAATATCTTCAACCTTAGCAAGCTCTTCCTTAGTCATGCTCTGGAAATGTGTAAAATCGAATCTTAATCTGTCTGGATCAACATAAGAACCCTTCTGCTCAACATGATCACCAAGAACAGTTCTTAAAGCCTTCTGAAGAAGGTGTGTTGCACTGTGGTTCTTACATGTATCTGCTCTGTAAGCAGGGTCTACTGACATTGTTGCAGTATCTCCAACCTTCATCATGCCCTTAGTCATAGTTCCTACATGACCAATCTTGCCACCCTTTAACTTGATAGTAGTCTCAACAGCGAATTCTCCTTCAGATGTCTTAATAACACCCTTATCGCCTTCCTGACCACCCATAGTAGCATAGAATACAGTCTCATCTACGATAACAGTTCCCTTGTCGCCCTCAGATAAAGCATCAACAACTTCTTCCTCAGTTGTAAGAACTGTAATCTTAGATTCATTAGTAAGCTTGTCATATCCAACAAATGCGCTTGTTATAGCAGGGTCAATCTCATCATATACAGTTGCGTCTGCACCCATATAATTAGTTACTTCACGAGAATTTCTCGCCTTAACTCTCTGCTCTTCCATAGCTGCATTGAATCCAGCCTCATCAATTGTTATATTCTTCTCTTCAAGGATTTCCTTAGTAAGGTCAATAGGGAATCCGTAAGTATCATAAAGCTTAAATGCATCAGCTCCTGATAATACTTTTTCTCCCTTAGAAGCAAGTTCAGCCTCCATATCAGCTAAGATGCTTAATCCCTGGTCGATAGTCTTATTAAACTTATTCTCTTCTTCAGAGATAACCTTAGTAATAAATATTCTCTTCTCCTCTAATTCAGGATAACCATCCTTAGAACCTTCTATTACAGTCTCACAGAGCTTATATAAGAACTTTCCTTCAATACCAAGAAGTCTGCCATGTCTTGCAGCTCTTCTTAAAAGTCTTCTTAAAACATATCCTCTGCCTTCATTAGATGGCATGATTCCATCACTTACCATAAATGTTACTGAACGGATATGGTCTGTGATAACACGGATAGATACATCCTGCTTCTCATCTTCCTTATAAGTAACACCAGCCATCTCGCATACCTTGTTACGAAGTGCCTGTAATGTATCAACATCAAAGATAGAATCAACGTCCTGAACAACAACTGCAAGTCTTTCAAGTCCCATACCAGTATCAATATTCTTCTGGATAAGGTCTGTGTAATTGCCATGTCCATCATTGTTAAACTGAGAGAATACGTTGTTCCATACTTCCATATATCTGTCACAGTCACATCCTACTGTACAGCCCGGCTTACCGCAGCCGTATTTCTCGCCACGGTCATAATATATCTCAGAACATGGACCACAAGGACCAGCACCATGCTCCCAGAAGTTATCTTCCTTACCGAATCTGAATATTCTTTCAGGTGCAATACCGATTTCCTTATTCCATATATCAAATGCTTCATCATCGTCCTGATATATAGATGGGTATAATCTGTCTGGATCAAGTCCTACAGTCTCTGTTAAGAACTCCCATGACCAGTGAATAGCTTCATCCTTAAAGTAATCACCAAATGAGAAGTTACCAAGCATCTCGAAGAATGTACCATGTCTTGCTGTCTTACCTACATTCTCGATATCACCTGTTCTTATACACTTCTGACATGTTGTAACTCTTCTTCTTGGTGGAATCTCCTGTCCTGTAAAATATGGCTTAAGTGGAGCCATACCTGAATTAATGATAAGCAGACTGTTATCATTATGTGGAACTAAAGAAAAGCTCTTCATCTTCAAATGTCCCTTGCTTTCAAAGAAATCAAGGTATAATCTTCTTAATTCATTCACACCTCTGTACTGCACTTTAACTTCCTCCTGATTATTCAGTAATCTCTTTCTCTTTATTCTCCGATGCAGCCATCTTAGCTGCTTTCTTGGCATCTGCTGCCTTTCGGAGTTTACCACCTACGAATACTGCAAGTACCAGTAACGCAAGCATTATAACAAATCTAACCGCTTCGTAAGCTATCTCACCTACGAGTACGCTGACTAACCCAACCATACGTATTACCTCCACGAATTATAATAAAAGCCTTCGCAATAATTTATAATATCACAAGAAACAACATTTATCAAGATTTCCAGTTTCCATCTGTCAGGAAATGCATCGCACGCTGTTCTGCTCCCTTAATTATATTCTTATCATAGCCTATAACATTAAGAAGCTTGATTGCATTTCTTGTCGTTGCAGGTCCACTATACAACTTGTAATCAAACTTAACCTCATCCTCAGTAACTTCCTCCTGAAAATGATAATTGCTGTAACAGTCCTTAAGTATTGACGTAAGCTCGATATCATGTGTTGCTGCAAAACACAGTGCCCTGTCTGTATTAAGATTCTTTAATATCTCTGATGACGCCGCAATTCTCTCAACAGTATTAGTTCCACGAAGTACCTCATCAATAAAGCACAGAACCGGTCTTCCTGTCTTACCAACTGCATCAAGAATTCTCTTTAATGACTTAATCTCAACAATATAGTAACTGTCTGAATTAGCAAGGTCATCCCTTAATGCCATTGACGAATATATTCTGTATACAGGTGCTCTGTATTCTCTAGAAAGACTTGTTCCTATAGTCTGTGCCAGAATACTGTTAATTGCTATTGTCTTTAAAAATGTTGACTTACCTGACGCATTAGAACCTGTAAGAAGAACATTGCCTTTAGTTGTTATTGAATTGCATACAGGATTATCTATAAGCGGATGGAACACTTCTTTAACGCTTAAGTTATTAATATTACCCACAAATTCAGGTTTACAGTAAAATGGCAGGCTTTCCCTGAAAGATGCAACTGCAATTGATGCTTCTATGAATCCAAGTGTATCCACAAGATTATATGCATCCTCGCTTCTTGCAGTTATAAGCTTTGTCATCTTATTAAACTTCACAATGTCCATGTGAGTAATCATTCTGAGATAATCAAGTACAACTTCAGCAAGTGAACCGTCAACATTACCCGATTCTATCATCCATGAACCTTTAGTTATCTTCGCGAAATTCTTTAATATTTCTTTAAGCCTTTTACTTTCCGGCTCCAGAAAACTTATATTACTGTCGCATATATCTTCTGATGCGGATGCCATCTTAGTGATGACATTGATACATTTGAAATAATTCTCAATTCTGGCCTTATATTTGTAATAAGTAATTATTGCAAATGCTACTGACGCAATTATAAGCCATATTCCAAGTACCGGAGTTACAAGAACCGTAACAAGAATTGAAGCTATAAGAAATACCCATGCAAGATAATGCACAAGATTGCTTCCCTGCTCTATATCCATTATATATCCGATATAATCTGTAACTGCTATCTTACGGCTCTTTCCCATATTCCGGAATATCTTCTGGATTGTGATTCTTTCTTTTTCATTAGCTGTAAATTCATCTGCAAGCCTGTCCAGTTCTTTTAACTGTTCTGCATCAGCCACAGGCTCTCTTAACATCTTGTACAGATATTCCTGTCCAACAGATGAATTAGTATTATTAATGCCTTTAAATACTTCATCCATACCAAGATCATTCCATGTTATATCATCTATCATAGACTCACTTGGATTGGACTTTGCATAATGTGATATATATTCAAAACTCTCATCAGTTCCTTTATATACAGCTCGCCTGCCCCACGATTTCTTTATGGCATTCTCTGCTGCCTTCTTTCGCTTAATGCTGCTGTTCACACATACATACACGCCGATTGCAACAGCAAGCAGAACAAAAACAATAATCTCTAAATCTGTATTAGTCATAAATCCTCCATCTACCTGTTATCCTGCAATCTTACTGCAGTTTCCAGCGCAATCTCCATCATGTTAGTAAAGCCCGTCTGTCTCTGCGCTGCCGGCAGCTTTTCGTTTCTGTACAGATGGTCACTTATTGTAAGTATTGTAAGTGCTTTTTTCCTGCATCTGGCAGCAGTCATATACAATGCTGCTGACTCCATGTCAACTGCAAGTACACCCATCTTTTTCCATCTGTCATTAACTGATATATCATCATTATAGAACACATCTGATGCCAGCACATTGCCAACTTTAACCCGCATCTGTTTCTCCTGTGCAACATCATATGCAGTTTTTAACAGCGTAAAATCTGCAATTGGAGAATATGTGCCCGGAAGATTATACTGTGCTGCGAAATTAGAATCTGTGCACGAACCCATTCCAAGCACAATATCCATAAGATTAAGGTCATCATCAAACGCACCTGCTGAGCCAATTCTTATAATATTATCCACATCATATACATTATATAACTCATATGAATATATTCCCATTGAAGGCATTCCCATTCCGCTTCCCATAACAGATATTCTGCATCCTTTGTAGCTGCCAGTGAATCCTAACATATTACGGACTGTATTAAAGCATGTGACATCTGTCAGATAATTATCTGCTATATACTTCGCTCTTAAGGGATCTCCCGGCATAAGAACTGTCTTTGCTATGTCTCCTGTCTGTGCTTCATTGTGTGGTGTCGCCATATCTGCCTCCTGTTATCAATCTTAAAAAGGCTGCTTTATTATATAAAGCAGCCCGATTAATTATTTACCTGGGTATTTAATTACTGATTCAACATCATATCCGGCAATCTTATCTCTGCCCTTAAGGCCTTCAAGTTCCATAAGGAATATAACCTTGACAACTTCGCCGCCAAGCTGCTCAATAAGCTTGATTATAGCTTCTGTTGTACCACCTGTGGCAATAAGGTCATCAACTATAATAACCTTCTGTCCCGGAGTAATCGCATCCTTATGCATCTCTATAGTAGCTGTGCCATATTCAAGCTCATAATCAGCTGAGATAGTTTCGCATGGAAGCTTTCCTTTCTTTCTTACAGGCACAAATCCTTTTCCTGTATTATATGCAACAGGAACGCCAAATATAAATCCTCTTGACTCTGGTCCGACAACAACGTCAAACTCAGTATCACCGATAAGATCTGTAATTCCGTCTATTGCAAGCTTTAATCCTTCAGGGCTCTGTATAACACTTGTTACATCCCTGAATATAATACCTGGCTCTGGAAAATCAGGTATGCTTCTTACATAATCTTCTACTTTCTTACTCATAATGTGTGTATCCTCCTTGGTTATCACATACAGATATATTGTGTATTTTACCATAGTCCACTGACTAAATAAAGTATTTTTTACACAATAAGACACACAAGTCCAGAATTCTCATTCATTACCTTTTCAAGTGTATCGCCAATCTTTCCCATGCTCTCTGGTGTCATATTATGTGTCTTTTCATAGATTCCGTCTGATACAATCTGTTCTATCGTCTTTCCAAATATATTGGTATCCCAGATTCCGTCAGGATTATCCTTCATATTACCCTTAATGTATTCAATCAGATCATCTGCCTGATTCTTGCTTCCTACAATCGGTGCAATCTCGACCATTATTTCTGTCTTAAGCAGATTAATAGATGGTACTTTAGCTTTAATCTTAACACCATATTTATTGCCATTCTTAATTACAACCGGCTCTTCAAGTTCGATATTTTCTTTTGACGGAGTAACAACGCCAAAACCATTAAGATTAACTTCACTTATTGCATCTCCAAAGCTTCCCAGTTCATTCTTCTTGTCAGAAAGAGATTTAATCATATCAATAAGTTCATGTTCGTTGTTAATCTGTGTTCCCGTCAGCTCGCTAAGAATATTGTAATACAAATCTTTTGACAGCTTGAATTCTATCTCTATCCTTCCTGTTGACATATCCACTTTTCTTATATCAACCTTTTCTATGTACTCGCATGTATTATTCCATTCACGGTATGCATCTTTCATAACATTAATGCCATCAAGAATTTCAAGTGCCGCATCAACTATATGTGTCTTGAGCCAGTGTGAAGACTCAAGCACTTCAACCCATGCAGGCGCATAGAAATCAAGCTGTGAAACAGGAAATTCCTTAAGCACACCTGATATAACCCTGTCAACATCCTCTTTTCTTAACTGTTCACAGTTAAGTGCGTATACATTTACACCATACTTTTCTTTCATTGATTCTGCAAGCTGTACCGACTCCTTCGCATAAGGCTTCACACAGTTTAATATAATAACAAACGGTTTTGAAATCTTCTTAAGCTTATCTATCGCCATCTGCTCCGCCTTGACATAATTATCCCGTTCTATACCTGTAAATGAGCCGTCTGTCGTCACAACAACTCCTATTGTCGAGTGTTCCTCAATCACCTTTTCTGTTCCAATCTGTGCCGCCATTGAGAATGGAATAGGTTCTTTAGACCACGGCGTATTAACCATTCTTTCCCTGCCGTTTTCCTCTGCACCCATTGCGCCATCAACCATGAATCCCACACAGTCAATTGCACGCACTTTAATCTTAATATCATCAGCCATGCAGATTGCAGCACTCTCACTGGGTATGAACTTCGGTTCAGTTGTCATAATTGTGCTTCCAGCGCTGCTCTGTGGCAGTTCATCAATTGTACGCTGCTTTTCATTGACATCTGCAATCTCCGGAATCACGCACAAATCCATAAACCTCTTTACAAATGTTGATTTTCCTGTGCGTACAGGACCAACCACGCCAAGATATATCTCCCCGTTAGTGCGTTTCTTTATATCCTCGTACAGATTAAAATTAGTGTTTTCTTTTCCGTCAGACATACATTCCTCCCTGCTATTAAGGCGGTGCATATAAAAATAATGCCTTCCGCATATACTTGTAAAAAATATATGTGAAAGGCATTGTTTTTATTCTGCATTTAATTGTAATTATTCATCAAATTCCGCAAGCACATAATAACCTCTGCTTGTCTCACCGACTTCCTTAACTACTCCGTGTCTTGACTTTAACCTGTCTGGTGTTGAGTAGTTTCCTGACATTGCAACTGCCGGTTCTATCGTATAGTAATAGCTGCTTGGAAGCTTTCCTTCTGTAATATCAACCTCATCTCCCGGTTTAACAAGATTAGGTCTGCTCATTGTGAATTCCATCTGTCTCATATGCGTACATCTCCTTTACAGATTAATCTTTTCTAAGCATTTAATTGTATACTCTGCAACCTTCTGTTTAAGATACACATTATCCTCAAGCTTTAACTCAGGGTCTTTCTTTAACATATCTTTAGCCGCATCAGACGCTTCCTTCAAAGTCTTTGCATCCGTAAACACGTCTGCAATTCCGAAATCAAAGTCACCGCTCTGCCTTACTCCGAAGAAATCTCCCGGGCCACGCAGTCTTAAATCTTCCTCTGCAATCTTGAATCCGTCATTATATTTATTAAGGATTTCCAGTCGTTTTCTTATCTTCTCCGACTTATTGCCCGTAACAAATATGCAATATGACTGATATTCTCCTCGTCCGACACGGCCTCTTAACTGATGAAGCTGTGCAAGTCCGAACCTTTCCGAATTCTCAACCATCATGACCGTGCTGTTCGGTACATTTACACCAACCTCAATAACTGTGGTTGAAACAAGCACATCTGTTTCATGTGCCGCAAATCTTTCCATAACTTCATTCTTTAATGAAGGACGCATCTTTCCATGAAGATATTCTATTCTTATATCCGGCAGCTCTTTCTTAAGCATTGCCGTATAGTCGACAACATTTTCAGCTTCAACTGCCTCGCTGTCCTCAACCATCGGACATATTATATAGCACTGTCTGCCGGAGGCAACCTGTTTCTGTATAAATGTATACGCCTTCGGTCTGTAGCTTTCATCCACAACACAGTTCTTGATTGGAAGTCTGTTTGCCGGCATTTCATCAATTATTGATATATCAAGGTCTCCATAAAGAATAATTGCAAGCGTTCTTGGAATCGGTGTTGCACTCATTACAAGAATATGCGGGCTTTTTCCTTTCTGTGAGAGGTCACGTCTCTGATTAACTCCAAACCTGTGCTGTTCATCCGTTATAACAAGTGCAAGCTCTTTATATTCAACTTTTTCCTGTATAAGTGCATGCGTTCCTACTATTATTCCGGCAGTTCCATCTGCAATTCTTTCGTATGCTTCTCTTTTCTGTTTCGCCGTCATTGAACCGACAAGCAGTTCCACTTTAATATCCAGCCCAGCTTTTTCAAAGCCTTTGGTAAGTGATTCATAATGCTGTCTTGCAAGAACCTCTGTAGGTGCCATTAACGCGCCCTGATATCCCGCCATAACAGTATTAATAAGTGCAAGTGTTGCAACAACTGTCTTTCCTGAACCTACATCACCCTGTATCAGACGGCTGCACAGGTGTTCACCAGACATATCAGCAGCAACCTCTGATACTGTTCTTAACTGTGCATTGGTAAGCGAATACGAAAGACTCGCAAGAAACCTATCTTTTTCCTTACTTTCCGGTATGACATAACTGTTCGGTATACGCTCATTGGCACTTTTCAGTAAAAGAGTTGCAAGCGTAAACAGAAAGAATTCTTCAAAAGCAAGTCTGTGTCTTGCCTGCACATATTCCTCCATTGTCTTAGGAAAATGTATATTAACAACACTGAAATTATGCTCAGCAAGCGAGTATCTCTTTCTTATATAATCAGGTATATATTCCTTTTCAAGTCCTGCGCTGTACTTTTCAAGCGCCTGCGCAACTGCTTTCGTAACAGTGTTGTTTGTAAGCCCTTTCGTAAGCGGATATATCGGCTGTAATGTTCCCTGAAGTTCTTTGTACTGGGCAAGCGTATACATTTTAGGCTGCTCTAACAGCCAGCCTCTTTTATTAACAAGCCTTCCCCTGAATACATATCTTGCTCCAAGTCTTAACGTATTCTTTAAAAACGGCATGTTATACCAGCTGCATTTTATTGAATCACCATTATAATCTTTTATCGTTACAGTTAATATCTTAAGTCTGCCGCTTCCGTATATATCAGGGCTTTTGCATACCTGTCCTTCAATAGCGACCTCGGTATGCTCTGATTCACGGCTTATATCTTTAACAAAAACAGGCTCATGGTATACATCGTAATCCCGTGGGTATAACCCCACGAGATCCGATACTGTGTATACCGAAAGCCTGTTAAAATTCTCAGCTGTCTTAGTGCCGATTCCCTTTAATTCTGTTATATTCATAATTCTTACTCAACAGATACAATATAATAATAAACTGGCTGTCCACCAAACTGAAGTTCAACATCTACATCAGGGAACTTTTCTTCAATCTTAGAAACAACTGCCTCGGCAGCAGCCTCTTCAACATCTGCTCCATAGTAAACGCTTATAAGTTCAGCTTCATCTGACATCATTGTCTCAATCATCTCAAGAAGAGTTTCATCCATATCAGTTCCAACTGCAGCAAGTCCCTTATCGCCTAATCCAAGGTAATTATCTTTCTTAATCTCCTTGCCGTCAATTGATGTATCTCTTACAGCATAAGTAAGCTGTCCGGATTTAACTGTTGAAAGACTGTCTGTCATCGCATCACCATTATCTTTAGCATTGCGTGTTGTCTCAAAGTTAATCATAGCTGTAATTCCCTGTGGTACTGTCTTAGTAGGGATAACTATAAGTTCTTTATCCTCAACAATTGATGCTGCCTGATTAGCTGCAAGAATAATATTGCTGTTATTAGGAAGAACATATATTGTCTTGGCATTAATCTTATCTGCTGCATTAAGGATATCTTCTGTTGAAGGGTTCATTGTCTGACCACCTTCGATAACCTCATCAACACCAAGTCCTTTGAATATCTCAGCAATTCCACTTCCTGGTGCAATTGTAATGAAGCCAAAGTCCTTAGCTGGTTCTGCCTTCTTTTCTTCTACTTCAGCATTCTTTTCCATAGCCTCTTTAGCTGCTGCAGCCTGAAGTTCTGACTGTGCAACAACCTTCTGGTTATGTTCTTCTCTCATATTGTCAACCTTCATCTTAGTAAGCTGACCATACTCTAATGCTTTCTCAAATGCCTGACCTGGATGGTTAGTATGAACATGAACCTTAACAATATCATCAAGAGCTACACACACTATAGAATCACCTATAGATGTAAGGAATGCCTTGAAGTCTGCCTCAGTCTTCTCATCGAATTCCTTCTCAAGCATAATAATGAACTCGGTGCAATATCCAAACTTAATCTCTACATTCTCTACTGCAGCGCCCTTTCCAGCTCCTGGTGCAGTCTCTTCCTTAGCAGGCTTAGCCTCTGTTAATGAGAAATCTGTAACCTTGCCTGTAAGAGCATCATACATTCCCTTAAGAACTACAACAAGTCCCTGTCCGCCTGAATCTACAACACCTGCTTCTTTAAGAACCGGAAGCATATCAGGTGTCTTAGAAAGTACATATTCTGCATGCTCTATAATAATACGCATTGCTTCTTCAATATCATCTGTCTGTGATGCAATCTCAGCTGCCTTATCAGAAATACCCTTAGCAACAGTAAGGATTGTTCCTTCCTTAGGCTTCATAACTGCCTTATAAGCTGTCTCTGTAGCTCTGCTTGTTGCAAGTGCAAGTGTCTCAACAGTAATCTCAGAAACACCCTTCATCTCTTTAGTAAATCCTCTTAAGAGCTGTGATAAGATAACGCCAGAGTTACCTCTTGCTCCTCTTAAAGAGCCTGATGAAATAGCCTTAGAAAGATTCTCCATATTAGGATTAGCAATATCACTTACTTCCTTAGCTGCTGACATAATTGTAAGAGTCATGTTAGTACCTGTATCACCATCTGGTACAGGGAATACATTAAGGTCATTAATCCATTCCTTCTTAGACTCAAGGTTTTTAGCTCCTGCAAGAAACATCTTCTGCACAAGTGCTGCATCTATTGTATTAGTTGCCACGATTATCCTCCATTCTGCAATTAAGCATTATAACAATATTCCTATTAATCAATTACTCTTACGCCTTCAACATAAATGTTGATCTTCTTAATCTCAAGGCCGGTAAATTCTGACACTTTATACTTAACATTCTCGATAAGATTATCTGCTACTGCAGCAATGCTTACACCATAAGAAATAATAACATGAAAATCAATCTCGATAAGATTGTTCTCATCTATAACTACACTGATTCCTCTTGTAAGGCTGTCTCCCTTAAGAAGCTTTACAAGTCCGTCTTTCATGCTTACAGCAGCCATACCTACGATTCCAAAGCACTCAACTGCTGTAGAACCTGCATACTGTGCAATAACTTCTGAATCAATTGAAACTTTTCCAAGTTTATTCTCCAAAGTTCCCTTCATAGATAGTCCTCCAATACTGCGTCTTGTATTTGTTAACACCCGGAATCCGGATGCAAGTTTCGCGCAGTCAAACTTTACATAAAAATATGTATATAAATAGCACAAATATTATACTATCTTTCCGAAGAAAAATAAACACATTTTCATATTCTTTATTAAACTTTGATTATCAAATGAATATCTAAAAAATAAAGTGAATCGCGTTTTGCGCAATTCACCTTAATATACTGGTATTAACTTTAAAGCTCATAGATTATGCACGCTCAACTAAACCAGAACGTAAGCATGAAGTACAAACATACATCTTCTTAGCATTTCCGTTAACCTTAACTTTAACAGACTTAACATTAGCATTCCAAATCTTATTAGATCTTCTATGAGAATGACTCACTGCATTACCAAAGTGAGGACCTTTTTCGCAAATTGCACATTTAGCCATTTCAATAACACCTCCTTACCGGTATTGGGTAATTTACCCACAACAGAAGTTATTGTATCAGATAAAAAAATATTTTGCAACACATTTTTCAAGAAATTTCATCAAATTTTTCTTAAAAACACAATATATTGTTCTGATTACTGGCAGAACATATTATAACCCACAACAAGCAATGTAATTATTATGCATACACATAAGAATACATTGTCCATTATAAACAGTGTAATTATCATGCCTACAGCAATCCAGAAGAATATAAAACCAAGCAGTCTGCACATATATATACTTCCCTAACGTGTATGTTATATAATATGCTCATTCTGTCCGGTTATGAAAAACTACTCTGCTGCATCTTCTATTGCGGCGTCAATGTTCGCATCTGTAACAACCTTTTCATCCTTACCCTTGAATTTATCAATGATATCAGGAATCATATCAAGAATCTTGGTTACTGTATCCTGATTCTTAATATTAACAAGCTTGGTTGCACCATTCTGAATAACTAAAACTGCACTTGGTGTAACTTTACCAGTCATTCCACCACCTGCATTGTTCTTCTTGTCCCCTGCAAATGCTCCCGCTCCAACTCCGAACGAAACATCAACAAGTGGAAGAATAATTGTATCATTAACTGTAACAGCTTCTCCAACTACTGTCTTAGCTGATATAAATGCATCCATCCCCTTAAAAAGTGATGCCACTGTTGAATCGAAATTATTATCTGCCATAAACTCCAATCCCTCCTTGTCTCCTTGTTTTACGAAGTTCTGTTAACATTATAACATAACCTTCTCTATCTGGAAATAAACTTTTTAAACTGTTCATTTCTATACACCCTTAATGCTATCACAAGCACTGAAAATATACGGATATTTCCTTTCAGGAATATGCTACCTTCCTTAACATTCTCACCAAATACCGGTTCCAAGGAAAGGTCAACGCCTGACATTCCGTAAAAAATTGAAACATAAGCAAGAACTTTTCCCATTGTTGCCGGATCTTCAAATCCAATTCTTGCATTAATTCTGTATTTCTTAGGTCGTATAACCTTAATAAGTGCCTTTAACTGTTCAACAAGAAAATGAAAAAGTGCCTTATTATCTTCATCTGTCACAAATTCTTTTGCCTTGTTCACTTTTTCTTTAAGCCTGTCAGCCGCTCCGGAAACCTTCTTCACTGTATCCTTCACAAGCTTTATTATCTCTTTAATCTTCGTATATATTACAAAGCATTTATCCTTAACCTTATCAAAGAAGCTCTTATTCTGTGAAGTTTCAGGTTCATCTTCAGATACCGTTTCTTTAAGACTCTCTGCTGACTCTTTGATATCTTCCACATTATCTTTGACAGCCTGTACATCTTCTTTAGTATCACTCACAGCCTCAGCCATCTTAATCTGCGGTTTTTCCTCTTTTTCTGTAAGCTTCTTTGCTTCCTCATCACTTACTGAAAAAATGTTTTTTCCTTCTGGATGTTCCAGCTTTTTCTTCTCAGCCTTCTTGTGCTTTGAAGATTTCTCTTTATTATCATCATTACTGTAAATCGTTATAAATAACGCCTTTGCCTTTATCGTAAGTTCTTCATCATACGAAACCAGCAGTCTCAATATTCCAAGCCATGACACCTTCGCATGTGCCTTGAATTTACCATGATAATCAGCGTCAGCCCTGTATCTTACCGGTACAAAAAGAACTGCTGCCACAATAAGTATGACAAGACCTAAGATACATGCGATAACTATGCCTGTTATCTTAAGTATAAGCAATAAAACATGTAGCATAGCCCCACCTTTCCAACAATCTGTCAGTTATCTTTTCTTAATTTCGCACCAAACTTAAGATACCCTGCGACGTCAACGCCTCCTGTATGGGAGTATGTGTCGTCAACTATACATCTTACCAGTTCCAGAGCCTCATTTCTGCCCTTTGCAAGTCCTACAACATACACTTTATCTCTGTATGATTTGTTCTTAAAATGTGGCTGTTTCAGCATATTGGCTGAATATATATCAAGAATATTATCAGGATTATCAGAAATCGCAATAATATAAGTATCTATGGTAAATCTGTTCTTTCTGATAAGACCAAATGTCTTGTATTTAGCTTTTCTTGCATTATCGCCAAGATAAAGATTTCTGTACCACTTCAACTTACTATCCCCCGAAAACCTTAAACTTCCCATATGCACATCAGCACATTTTATTAATTGTCACTTATCAATGCCTTAATAATCTCAACAACTGCTTTCTGCTCTGCCTCATCATTGCACTGCATAAGAGAATTATTAATATATGACTGTATCTCTTCTGTATTGTTAAAGAATACCGGAAGACTTGAAAGTACTGATGCCATAACAGCTCTCTTAACCATTACATTCATATTCTTAAAGCTGTCATCAAGTTCCACAATAAGCTTTTCTGCTGTCTCATCAGCATAAGAATTATCAGGTATCTCTTCAAACACCTCTGATTCAAGCTTAACGAAATCACTTCCAGACTGTAACTTAAGTGTCTTAGACAAAGCATTATAAGCAGATAAAAGCTCATATTCCTTAAGCTTGTCTACAAAGTTGGCAAGACTGTACTCTATTGCATAATCACCAGATGAAACCGCCTCAAGAATTCTTTCCTGCTTTCCTTCAAATGCAGCAAAGTCCTCTGAAATATCTTCAAATCTTTCGCCTGTTATATAAGCATTTCTTGTCTTACTTAAAACATTCTTGGCATTCTCTATCTCTTCTATTCTGTCAAGTGTATTTCTTCTTGTAAGAACTACTGTGAGTGCATCATTAACAACCTGTGTAAGAAGTACATACACATCAGCATAGTCTGTCATCTTCTCAGTTGCAATATCAAGTGCACCCTTAAGTCTTACATATTCATCTTTATCAATATTCTTGTAGTCAGCCCCTGCAAGTGTGTTATATATATCATAAACATCAGGAAACTTATCAAATCCTGCCTCACCTGAAAGCATAGCACTTGTGCTTAAAGTATAATAGAAATCATCTATCGAATCCTTTCCAGCACCGTGATACAGTGTAAATGCATCTCTGATATGCTCAAAGAATCTGTCCTTTAACATTCTTACAGGAAGCTGTCCTACTATCTCTGAAATCTTGCCATTAATAACCACATTATCCTTGTCAGATAATATATAATGCATAATCTCATTAGTCATATAGGTATTATAGTAGTCGTAATCAAGTTCACCTTCGTTAAATCTGTACTCGACTCTGTTAAGAACATGCTCATATATTCTTAATCTGTCTACATAAGCTGTTATAACTTCCATAATCTCAATAATCTGCTCACGGAACGCATTAAATTCATTAAATGCTTCGTAATCATCGCACTCATCATTAAGAACATACGATTCCACAAGACTATTAAGCCTGTCTATCATGTTAAGAAGGTCTTTATCATCCTTTAAATCTCTTGCTATATCAAGTACAGTATAATAATTCATGGACATCTTGATAAATCCAAGTCCATTATACATGGAACACATTCCATTGCCGTACTTTAAAAGATTCTCTGAAAGATTCTTTCCCTTTGTAATCTCGCCTGCTATATAACCTAAATTCTTCAATGTATCAAACCTCGTTTATTTTAAATTCAACTTATCTAATGCATCACAGAAATCAAATGTAGCATAGTAATCCTTGATTGTCTCTGCTCGTCTGATCATCTGTACGCTGCCATCTTCCTTAAGAAGAAGCTCTGCTGATCTTAACTTTCCGTTATACTGGTATCCCATAGAGAAACCATGTGCTCCTGTATCATGGATAATAAGATAATCACCCATATCAATCTTAGGAAGCATTCTGTCAATTGCGAACTTATCACTGTTCTCACATAAAGAACCTGTGACATCATACTTGTGGTCGCAAGGAGCATCTTCCTTACCTGCAACAGTAATATGATGATATGCACCATAGATTGCTGGACGCATAAGGTTAGAAGCACAAGCGTCAACTCCGATGTATTCCTTATAGATATGCTTCTCATGAATAGCCTTAGTTACAAGACAGCCATATGGAGCAAGCATGAATCTTCCAAGCTCTGTATAGATTGCAACATCACCCATTCCGGCAGCACCAAGTACTTCATCATATACCTTGTGTACACCTTCACCGATAACTGCAATATCATTAGGCTCCTGCTCTGGCTTATAAGCAACACCGACACCACCTGAAAGGTTTACAAACTTGATATCTGCACCAGTCTTGTCTCTTAACTCAACTGCAAGCTCGAATAAAATCTTGGCAAGTGTTGGGTAATATTCATTAGATACAGTATTACTTGCAAGGAATGAATGAATACCAAAATGCTTAACACCCTTGCTCTTTAATATCTTAAATGCTTCAATAATCTGGTCATGTGTCATACCATACTTGGCATCACCAGGATTATCCATAATAGAAGTTCCAAGCTGGAAATATCCGCCTGGATTATAACGGCAGCTCATTGTTTCAGGGAACTTTCCGTCTAATATCTTATCAAGAAACTCAATATGAGTAATATCATCAAGATTGATAGTAGCACCTATCTTATTAGCATATGCATACTCTTCTGCAGGAGTATCATTAGATGAGAACATAATCTCTTCCGGCTTATAATCAAGAGCATAGCCCATCATAAGCTCTGCCATAGATGCACAGTCAACACCGCAGCCATAATCCTTTAATATCTTTAAAATATATGGATTAGGAGTAGCCTTTACAGCAAAATACTCTCTGTATCCTTTATTCCATGAGAATGCTTCCTTTAATCTCTTGGCGTTCTCTCTGATTCCCTTCTCATCATAGAGATGATAAGGAGTCGGATATGTCTTGTCGATTTCCTTAAGCTGTTCAAGTGTAACAAATGTCTTTTTCTTACTCATTATCTTCCTCGTTTCTGTGCTGAATTTCTAAAATCTTTTGCAAGCCCACGTATACAGCACTAACGCATAGTCAGGCCACTGTAAGAAATCCTATATTATGCAGAAATATTTGTCAAGTTTTTAGTATGATACGTCTATAAAAAATAAGAAGCCCCGTAAGGCTTCTTACCTTAATAATTCTTATTATAGATTAATACATCCTTTAAATGCATCAGGAGCAACCGTCACATTCTTTCCGTAGTCAGCTTCTTTAAGACTTGTACAGTTAATAAATGCTTCACTCTCAATAAGCTTAAGTGAGTCAGGAAATTCAACTTTTTCAAGTCTCCTGCAGTTTTCAAAAGCATTAGATGCTATTGTCTCTACTCCTTCTGGAAAACTGATAGCTACAATATCATCTCTGTTAGAAAACAGACCTTCTGTTATTCTTGTAAAATCTGACATGTCTATCTCTTTAAATGTTCTGTTGTACAATGTAACTTTAATACGATTACTATTCATAGTTTTCCCCCTCTTCTTTCCTTAATAATTCAGTTATTCCGTCCAATCAGTTTCTTTAATATATTATACAATCTTCCGGCTGGAATATCAATAACCGAAATATGTATCAAACACAGCTTTTGCAACATATTGTGCACTTGAAACTCCTGAATAACCACCCTCAAGTATTACACACACAGCAATCTGCGGATTGTCATATGGTGCAAATCCTGTAAACCAGCTGTGATAATTCTCAGAATCATCATACTGTGCAGAACCAGTCTTTCCAGCCGCTTCATATGATGAATTTCTCATGGCATAACCTGTACCGGATGTAACCACCTGTCTCATACATTCTGTAAGATACTCAGCTTCTTCTGCAGACATAACGGTTCCAGCTGCTGATGGTTTGTTCTTGACAACCAGTCTTCCTTCACTGTCACTTACACTGTCAACAATATAAGGTGTCATCATAACACCATCATTGGCAACACTCGATGCAATCATCAGATTGTGAAGCGGTGTCATCATTGTTCTTCCCTGTCCGATTCCGGTTTCCTGCATCTCGCTTATTGAAGAATCCTGCGTAACAGCCATTGTACTCTTGGAATACTCAAATCCTACAGGAAGATTAGAATTAAACAGGAACGTACTGCACAGATTCATAAATGATGTCTTGTTAAGTCCGGCACCAATCGTAGAAAATGCAGAATTACATGAATTAGCAAATGCTTTTCTTAAATCCTGATATCCATGTGCTGTATGATCAAAGCATGCTATAGTAGTTCCACCTGATATATATGCCTGTCCATCACAGTCATATGAATAATTATAATAATCACTCTGATTCTGTCTTATGTATGCAAGTGCTGTAATTATCTTAAATGTTGAACCAGGAGGATATAACCCTTGTGTTGCTCTGTTTAAAAGCACTGAATCAGCACTGTCATAAGTAATCCACTCTTCATAATCTGTATTAACAGCATTAGCATCAAAAGACGGATTCGATACCATAGTAAGGATTTTGCCTGTAGACGGCTCCATTGCAATAACAGCACCTTTATTATTACCGAGTGCCTTATATGCTGCCTCAGTAAGTTCTACATTAAGTGTTGTTGTAACATTATGTCCCTTCGCCTTGCCGCCTGACAAATCATTGCCTATCTGGTCAAGCACATTATCTGTCTCACTGAGAAGATAATAATTCTGAGACTGCTCTATTCCTGTCTTCATTCCTGTAAGAGAAGTAAATCCGACTGAATGACAGAACAGGTTTCCATACGGATAATAACGTGACTCGTTACCATCATCATCTGTAAGCGTTGTTGCAAATACATCTCCATTATCTGATAATATATCGCCTCTTACAACTTTGCTTTCCTGATTGTCAACTCTCTTGTTATACGGATTATTAACAATTGTTCCAGCATTCTTTATATTGAACACACACATATAAACAATTGCTGCAACAAAGAGTCCTACGAAAAAGAATGCAATTATATTAGTCTCTTTGTTTCTTAAATTCTTCTTCTCTGTATCTACTATATCACTCTGCACGTTTTGCTTTTTTCTTTGTCTGGCTTGTTTTTTGTTTCCTGCCATCTTTCCTGTCACCTTCATCCTGTCTCATATTGTACATTCCATTAATAAGTGCAAACATTATAAGCGAACTTAATATTGAACTTCCTCCATAACTTACAAAAGGAAGTGTAACACCTGTCATCGGTATGAATTTGATTGCTCCGCCAACAGTTAAGAACACCTGCACCCCATATGTAACTCCAAGTCCGACAGCCACAAGACGATAGAAAAGAGTCTTACATCTTGAAGCTATATTCATCATAAGAATAAGATTATTAAGACACACTAAGAATAAGGATATTGAGAATATAAGTCCGAATTCTTCAGTAATAGCAGAAAACATAAAATCCTTTTCTGCTACAGGTATCTTATCCGGCATACCCTGACACAGTCCGTATCCAAACCATGAACCCATACCTATTGCAAAAAGAGACTGGCATATCTGATATCCACTAGTATCAATATATTCCCATGGATTACGCCATACCACAACTCTTGCCCTTACATGTGAAAACAGTTTATATGCAACAACAGATGCACCCGCTCCTGCAAGAAGTCCTGCCCCTGCATAAGCTAACTTTCTTGTAGCAATATAAAGCATTGCAATATACACAACAAAGAATATAAGAGCTGCACCAAGGTCTGTTGAAAGTACAAGGATAATTACATGCAACGCAGCAAATACCGTAACAATACATGTCTGTTTAAATGTCGTTGACTTATTAAACATAGATGCAACAAACATAACATACAGAATCTTTACAAATTCTGCCGGCTGTACAGAAAATGCTCCTATACTCAATGTAAGATTGGCTCCGTACACCTTATTACCAAGCAGAACAGCACATAACAGAACAAGTCCCGCAGCACAGTATATCCAGCCAAAGTTTCTGAAGCTCTTGACGGATTTGATAAGCCATGGGACAAGGAACATAATCACCGTTCCAAGCACAGCAATAACAAACTGCTTGACACATTTGTCAAAGTTAAGTCTCGCAATCATAATAAAGCCAACGGACATAAGCATGCACATATTATTAACAAGCAGCCTTGATGCCTTTGGATACAGTATATAATAGAATGCAATAAACACTATAAGATATATAAGCTGGACGAAATAAAAGCCTATATACTTAGCATCATTCTTCATAATATACAGAACGTAATACCCAAGAAAATGTATGGCAAATATTATAAGATACTGCTGTATATATATGCCTTTTCTCTTCTCTTCCTTATGAATTATTGCCCCTCTGTATGCAGATAGGACATAGAAAGCCATAAGAAATGCAAAAATGTATTTCGTAAGTTCAATAAAAACTGACTGCATCGCAATCTCCTTTATTCAAGTCACTTAATCTTAGTCAATAGCCTGATGAAAATGTCCTGTAGTACCACCACTTACCCCATCAGACATAACTAATTGTATATCATCAGCCATGCTTTCGTCAAATTCGTAACGAATTACACAGTTCTGGAATTCTTCGAGATTCTCCTGTGTAAGATTAAGCTTTTCACTATTCATAACAGTATAGCAGAATTCACACATACTGTTAACCGTATATTCATTGCCTTTAACTCCTGTAAGCTTTACGCTTCCCCAGTTTCCATCACATCTGCCGTAAGTCCTTCTTACACACTGTTCAGAAACCATAAGCGGTACACTGCCATATATAACAAGCTCCGTATCTGTGCCAGCCACAGGCGTCATCTCCCTGTCTGTAAGTTCCAGCGGAAGAGTCATTCTGTCAAGAATAACACCTGACTTTTCACACAGCTTTCTTAATTCATCTTTGGCAAATGCATTAAATATATATATGCTGCTGTCTGTAATAATATGCACCTTGTCAGTTAATTTCTTCCAGTTATCACTTCCAAGAAATCCAATCTGCTCAATATTCCTGCACATAAAACGGCTGATACCACACCAAGATGCCTTCTCACAAAGCTTCTTGAACTTATCATACTTATCAGCTTTAAGAATATGTGGAAGAACCATATATACATCCATTCCCTGTGACTCACAATAAGAAACACAGAGTTTCAAATCATCATCCTGACATGTATAAAACATCTTATAATCAAGATATATACTCTGCACTCCTGAAACTGCTGCTGCCTGCTTCACCTGATTAATATTGTGCAGATATACAGCTTTTCTTATTGAAGAATTATTATCATTAAGTGTCTCTTCTTCATTCTCCACTTCAACACAATCCGGCTTATTATAGGTTCTTACAAGACTGTGCTTTAAATGTGCTTCCAGCTGCTCAAGTACATTTCTTCTTAATTCCTTGATCCAGCCGACTGGAACGAATACTCCGTCATCAAGTTCAACTTCCGTATTATCTACCACAAAACATGTATCACCGGTTTTCTTTAAATTCTTAACAAGATCCTCCTCTGATGCAGGTCGGCTCTGTGCTTCTGTAACAATCTCTCCTGTACATGACTTCTTAATTCCATCATACACTACAGTGAGCGATATATTCTGATTCTTTCTTACAACAAGCTTCATATCGACATGAATCTTAGGTGATGTTCCGACATAATTATCAGCAACATAAGCCTTAATTCTCGCATTATTCATTCTGTTGACAACTCTTCCCTCATACAATGGATATTTCTTCGGAAGATTAACAACCAGTGTCTGTCCTGCTGCCACATCAGCACCGCTCTCAAAAGAATGGTCCTTATCAATCTCAAAGACATCGCCCCTGTTCACATTCTTAAGTGCCTTAAATGTAATTCTTCCTGCCTTGTTAGACACAACCTTAAGACACTCTGTTCCCATATGATTAGGACGGTTAAGAGACATCATCTTCTTTCCCTTGACGCTGTCATAGTAGCCTGTTGTGAAAGCACCTCTGTTATATATATCAGACAGGTCATCCATATCCTGCTTATCTACCTTAAAGCCCTTCCGACCCTTTTCAAGATACATATCAACATATTTGCGATAAATGTGGGTTACCATAGCCGCATATGTGACATTCTTCATACGGCCTTCTATTTTCAGGGAATATACGCCACTGTCAATAACATCAGGAAGTATCTGTAATGCACACATATCCTTAGGGCTTAATGCATAACTGTTGTTTCTGTCATTAATCTTTGCACCACCGTCATACACATCATAAGACATTCTGCATGGCTGGGCGCATCTTCCCCTGTTACCACTTCTTCCGCCATTAAAGCTTGAAAGCAGGCACTGTCCTGAATAACAGTAACATAACGCTCCATGTACAAAGCTTTCTATCTCCACATCAAGCTCATCATGAAGCTGCTTTATCTCCTGCAGATTCATCTCTCTTGATGTGACAATTCTTGTTGCTCCAAGCTCCTTTAAAAGCCTGCTGCCATACACACCGGTCTGTGTCATCTGTGTACTCGCATGTATATCCATATCTGGAAAATGTTTTCTTATCAGGTTAAACACACCCATATCCTGTACAATTACCGCATCAAGTCCCGCCTCATAGAACGGTATAAGATATTCTATAAGACTGCTCTCTATCTCTCTTGACTTAAGAAGTGTATTAACTGTTAAGTAAACCTTTCTCCCGAATAAATGTGCATACTCTATAGCACTTATAAGTTCTTCATCATTAAAATTGTTGGCAAATGCTCTTGCTCCGAACATATTGCCGCCAAGGTATATGGCATCTGCTCCTGCCGCCACAACAGCTTTCATAATATCAAGTGAACCTGCCGGTGCTAAAACCTCCACCTGTGTCTTTTTCTTATCAACATTCATAGTTGTAAACCGCCTTTAAATCAAATGGCTGCTGCAAATGCATTTGCAACAGCCGTTATTATTAATACCAGATAAATCTTATGTAAATTACTTCTTAGAGTCATTAAGTTCTGTCTCTAATTTGACAATATTCTTCTGATACTTGTTAATCTCGCTCTTTAATTCCTTAATCTCTTTCGCAGAGCTTTCTGCCTTAATCTGTGCAGCAATAAGCTCGTGCTTGAGATCATATATCTCTTTATCCTTATTCTCTATATCTGAAGAAAGCCCGTCTGCCATCTTCTTAGCCTTAAAGTAATCGTCTGCAATATTAAGATACATCATATCAGCTCTCATCTCAGCTGACATGCGTCTGTATCCCTCATCCTTATTAAATTCTGCAATCTTATTATTAATGTATGATGCAACTCTCTGAAGATACTCTTCGCTCTCATATCCTCCAAGCTTAATTACTTTACCTCCAAGAATTACCTCTGCTGTGTTCTTTGATGACATAAGTCCCCCTCCTCATTGTATTATTTCTCTTTAAATATTCTTCCAAGATTATCATAGGCTGCTTTAGTTGCAACTCTTCCTCTCGGAGTTCTGTTAATATATCCATTCTGTATAAGATATGGCTCATAAACATCTTCAAGAGTTCCTGAATCCTCACCTATCGAAGCTGCAAGTGTTTCAATGCCAACCGGACCACCATCGAATTTATCTACTATTGTAGTAAGTATAATTCTGTCATTGCGGTCTAATCCATCTCTGTCAACGTCTAATAGATTAAGTGCATAATCAGCAACATCTTTGTTGATATGTCCGTTGTATTTTACCTGTGCGAAATCCCTTACCCTCTTTAAAAGCCTGTTAGCAAGTCTTGGTGTTCCTCTTGACCTTCTTGCAAGCTCATGTGCTCCGTCCGAATCAATATCAACATTAAGCACATTGGCTGAACGGATAATGATTTTCTCAAGCTCTGGAACTGTATAGAACTCCATATGACTGACAACACCAAATCTGTCTCTTAACGGTGCTGATAAAAGACCAGCCCTTGTTGTTGCACCTATAAGTGTAAACTGCGGCAGGTCAAGTCTTATAGACCTTGCTGTTGCGCCCTTGCCAATCATAATATCAATCTTATAATCTTCCATGGCAGGATACAACACTTCTTCTACCTGTCTGTTAAGTCTGTGTATCTCATCAACAAATAGAATATCACCTTCACTTAAGTTGTTAAGTATGGCTGCCATATCTCCCGGCTTCTCAATTGCAGGACCGGATGTAACCTTGATATTAACTCCCATTTCATTGGCAATTATGCCTGCAAGAGTTGTCTTTCCAAGTCCCGGAGGTCCATAGAAAAGCACATGGTCAAGTGCCTCTCCTCTCTCCTTTGCCGCCTCAATATATACTTTAAGATTACTCTTAACCTTGTTCTGTCCAACATAGTCATCAAGAGATAATGGTCTTAAGGAATTCTCAATACCATAATCTTCTTCAGTTATCTGTGTTGATATAATCCTCTTCTCCATATACTTCCCTTTCCATGTATATATGCTTATTCTATCCGGAAATATTTAATCCCTTTCTAGAATTTAGCCAGTTTCTTTAACGCTTCCTTAAGAACCGTCTCAGAATCCTTATTCTCTATATCTTCCACTTCCTTAACAGCAACAAGCGCATCTTTGCTTGAATATCCAAGTGATACAAGTGCCTCAACAGCATCATTTCTTATCATCATGACATTATTAGTACTGCTGTTATTATCTGTTTTCTTATTCTTAGAAAGTGCTGATTCAAATACTTCATCAAGCTTTAACTTATCTTTAAGCTCAATTATAATCTTCTGCGCTGTCTTAGGTCCGATACCCGGCAATGCCTTGATTGCTGCCACATCATCTGCAAGAACTGCAAATCTTAAATCATCTGCTGTGATATTAGATAACGCACCAAGTGCAGCCTTTGGACCGATACCATTAACTGAGATAAGCATTTTAAACATGCTCAAATCATCTCTTGTAAGAAATCCGAACAGACTACATTCATCTTCCTTGACATTCATATATGTATATATCTTAACTTCACTGCCAACTGATGGAAGTTCACCAAGTACAGAACCCGGAACATATATATTATATCCGATTCCATTAGTTTCCACAACGATTACATCTGGCAGGATTTCGGCAAGTTCGCCTTTAATGTATGAAATCATTCTCTACCCCCAAGACAGTAATTGATAAACTGCTGTGCTGTTCTTCCTGAGATTCCACCATGTGAAAGTTCCCACTTGTTAGCTTCTGCCATAAGTTCTTCATCTGTCATCTTAACATTGTTCTTTCTCGCAAGACCAATAACAATATCAAAGAATTCCTTCTGTGATGGCTTAGAGTAGCTTATCTGGCAGCCAAATCTGTTTACTAATGAAAGCTTCTCCTCAATAGTATCTGATCTGTGGAGTCCGTTATTGCTCTCCATATCATTTCTGTCATTCCATGTTTCTTTGATAAGATGTCTTCTGTTAGATGTAGCATAGATAAGAATATTATCAGGCTTAGTCTCAACACCACCTTCAATTACAGCCTTTAAGAACTTGTATTCAATCTCGAATTCCTCGAAAGATAAATCATCCATGTATATAATGAACTTATAATTTCTGTTCTTAATGCTTGCTATAACATTAGATAAATCCTTGAACTGGTGCTTATATATCTCTATCATTCTAAGGCCCTGGTCGTAATATTCATTGACAATAGCCTTGATAGCTGTTGACTTACCTGTTCCGCTGTCACCAAAAAGAAGTGCATTGTTGGCTTTTCTTCCCTGAACAAAGGCTTCTGTATTCTCCACAAGCTTCTTCTTCTGAATCTCATATCCAATAAGGTCATCTAACATAACCTTATCCATATTGTTAATTGGTGTAAATGTAACGCCATTATCACCGCCTATTACTCTGAATGCCTTATTAAGACCGAACATTCCTACACCATATGCCTTGTAGAAATCCGTAACGTAATTAAAGAACTCACTCTCGTCCTTTGCTGTCTCAAGCTTAAGACTTAATGCCTGTACCTTCTCACTTACATTCTTATTGTACATAAGCTCTTTCTTAACAATAGCCTTATAATCAGATATAAGCGAAAAACAGTTAATTCCAAGTGCTTCCTCAATAGGCTTGAAATCATAATTAAACAGATTCATGAATACCCTGAAGTCATTCTTGGCAAATTCATTAACGCTTCCATCATTAGCGCCTACCTTCTCGCATGTAAGGCTGAATGGATTCTCATTAGTTATAAGATAGAATGTAAGATAGTTATGCCATAAATTCTTATCAAAGCCATAATCTGTGGCAACCTCTAATATTCTCTTAATCTGCTCATATATATCACTTATAAGCTTATCAGGAGTCTCCTCGTCCCTGTCAAATTTTTTAAAAATTTCGGACATTCTCATAAGAATTGTATCCTCATGATTACCATATATAATAAGTTTTGCAACTTCTCTGTACATTATTGTTTCCTCTTCTTTCTCTTATTAATTACAAGCTGTACAATAAATGCAGCAACACCAGCAAGGGACACCAATGCTCCCTCTTTAAGAAGCGGTGTCGAATACTTAAGTGTTACATTATGTGTTCCACTTGTAAGATATACAGCCATATACTGACCATTAGCATTATAAAGCTTTTGTCTCTCTCCGTCTACATATACCTTCCAGCCCTTTGAATACGGAATTGTAAGGCACAGATACTTATCGCGGTCAAGTGTTATCTGACCTGTAACCTTATTAGTCCCAAGCTCTACATCTGTTAATACATTTTCTTTAAGTGCATTAATCTCGTCAGTGTAACTGTCCATAGGCTGGCATACAATCTGTATGTCGTCATATGAATACACGCCAATCTTCTGGAAAGTTACTGTAACTGATGACACATTTTCTTCCGAATAACCCATATTCACACTGAAATTATGCTGGTTGCTGTAATAGCTGTAATCAGATGTAAAATAATTCATTGATTTGCTCACACCTATATCAGTTGTAATTCCAAGCTTAACACTGCTTGTTGACTGTGTCCAGTATATGAAATTCTTAAATATCTTCTTCTTCTCAGCATGTGAAAGCTCTTTCCAGTCTGCCTTAGAGTATAAGTCTAACGGGTCGAACTTCTTCTTTCCGAAATACAACTGGAATTGTGCTGCACCCTCATAATCAAGACCATTGATATTAAAGTAAGTCTCGCCTGCACCAGAACCTGTAAAGTTAAATGTCACCTTTGCACCAGCCTTAGTTACTGCAAATGTATTATCCGTACACTGGACTTCTTTAGCATCATAATCCATTGTATAATCTTTAATCTGGCTGTCATAACTCAAATCCTCCACAGATACCCTTTCTGGAAGTGCTTCCTTAGTATCTCTGCCACTTCTTCCAATAACAACAGCCTGAAGCATTGCCTTCTGCTTATCGACTGCACTCAAACTCTGCCAGTCATGCTTATTAACAGCTTTGTCATAGGTAAAGCCTAATGGGAGTGCATTGTCATTATTGTACATCACATAATCATCATTTTCTGATTCATATGTGAATCCATAAGGAACAAGCCCACCAGTCTTACTCACAAGATACTTTGACGCAGATGATAATGTTATAAGTGACGACCTGTCATCATAGCCTGTGTATTTGTGAGGAAGAAGCGTATCAAGCCTTATTGCACAGTCATATCTGAACTTGGATACATATGGATTGGTAAGTGTCCAGTACAGATTAGACGAAGATATTCCTGTTATACAGTTCGTATTATATGAAAGTCCAGAGCCTGAATATCTGATAAATTCTGTATCCTCAGTATCTTTACTTACAAGCTCCTGCTCGCTTCCAAACACATCTTCCTGTGCCATCTTAACACTTATGCATTGTGCCGCATAATTGTCCCCAAATGAAGCATTTTTCCATACGCCATTAGCTAATGCCGCCAGCATAACCGCTGCTGTCACCATCACGCATCTGTTATATTCATTGACTTTCTTAATACTTAAGCCCACAAGTAAAACTGCGCCGATTACAATCGCACTTATAACTTTTCCATTTCTTGAAAATTTCACACACATACAAACCACAAAGTATATAGTAAGTGCAATCCCTATGAATCGTATTTCTTTACTTTCAAGTGCCACAAGGCGCGGCATCATACACACGAGTATATATGCACATAATAATGCAAATGCATATATCCATCTGTTACACATATATGAGAATCCGTTCATTGCCTGTCCGAAGAACGGTATGCATATCATTACAACACTTATAATAAAATATGTTTTAAGCATTGTATACTTGCGTCTGCTCTTAAACATCAGAAAAACTGCAAGTAACACTGGAATTGCAAATCCCATACATGTCCAGAAATTATCACCCTCAATAATAAAAAGTCCCAGAAGCTTTGCATAGTACGAGAACGGATATACAAGTCCCATTTTATTAGGTGTACTAAATCTGCTATCACTTAAGAAAACATGAAGCACTGGAAGGAATACAACTGCCGCCATACACAATCCTGTAACTGACGAAACAGCAAGTCTTAATATCCCCTTTCCCCACATTCTCAGATTCTTTCCATAGCAGAATACGAATCTTACAACAACATATATAATCGTTGTGAATACAAGCATATAGAAGAAATAGAAGTTACTCATCGCTGCAACAGCTACTGTTATTGTAAAGAGCCACATTTTCTTCTCTCTGATTATCTTCTCAACGCCTAGAACAAGCAGAGGATAATACAGAAGCGGATTAAGAAAGAAAGGGTGTCTTACCGCATTGTATATTGCCCAGTAGCAGAATGCATAGGTAACTGCTCCCGGAAGAACATAGCTTTTCTTATGTCCTGTATAAAAGCATAATAATGAAAATGCTATTCCTGACAGATATATTCTTAGAAGAATCATTGCCTCGTAGAATATATACATGTATTTTGCAGGAAACAGGAAACAGAAGAATGTAAATGGGTCACCAATCACATAATAGTGAAATGTTCCGATAACATCACTTCCCTCACCTATTGCAAAATCCCACTGAGGTACTGCAAACTGATGATTGATGAATACGTTCTTAAAGAAATCCCTTAAGTACTGGGAATAATATATAAGTGCCTTATAATGCTGTTCCCAGCCGTCAACTTCCCATATAAATGTCTTTCCTGTAAAGAAATAAAAAGAAAACACACCTATGGCAAGGACAGCAAAAATAACTGAATAAACCAGAAAATATGTTGATTTTCTGGAATCCAGTCTTTTATAAAAATCTTGTAACTTTGATTTCGTCTTTGACATAGGTGTATCTTCTCTTTTCTTCTAAAACTTAGAAACTGCCATAAGCATAAGCCTACGGCAGTTTCTTATTATAACTTATTGTGATTAAATTATCAATGAAGATGTATTATCTTCTTAGGGCACTTCTCAGCACACTTTCCACAACCTGTACACTTTGAATAATCAATATGTGCAATGTTGTTTTCTACTGTAATAGCACCGAACTCACACTGCTTTGTACATAACATACATCCGATACATCCAACAGAACATGCTGACATAACGTCTTTACCCTTGTCGTTAGATGAACAGTTTACTGTATAGTTGCTCTTGTATGGAATGATTTCAATAAGGTGTCTTGGACATGTAGCAACACATTTACCACATGCTTTACATTTGCCCTTATCTACTACTGCTATACCATTAATAACATGGATTGCATCAAATGGACATGCCTTAACACATGAACCATATCCCATACATCCATATGTACATGCCTTAGAACCGCCGTTAGGAACAACGTTCATTGCTGTACAATCCATAGCACCTGAGTATACATAATTTTCTTTTGCTTTGTCGCAGTCTCCAGCACATTTTACAAATGCTGTCATTCTTACTGAGTCTCCAACTTCCTCGCCCATGATTGCACCAATCTTGGCTGCAACTGGTGCACCACCAACTGGACATGCGTTAGCTGGAGCTTCTCCTGCGGCAATTGCCTTAGCAAGTGCATCACATCCGGCATATCCACAACCACCACAGTTGTTACCAGGAAGTTCTGCTCTTACATCTATCTCTTTCTGATCTACTTCAACATAGAACTTCTTACCCATTACTCCGAGGAAAAGTCCGAGAAGAAGACCAGTGCAGCTTACAACAACTGCAGCAATAATTATACCTGACATCTTGTCGTCCTCCTCTTAAATAATACCTGAAAATCCAAAGAATGCGATAGCCATAAGTCCTGCTGTAAGTAATACGATAGGCATTCCCTTAAAGCTTTCTGGAACATCATTGAATTCGTTTCTTTCACGTATACCAGCCATGATTATGATTGCTATTGTGAAACCGATAGCTGTTCCTAATCCGCTGACTACAGAATCTAAAAGCTTCTGACCAATATTAAGTCCTGCTGCTGTGTTATAGTTCTGTACGTTAGTAAGTGCAATACCAAGTACTGCACAGTTAGTTGTAATAAGTGGAAGGTATACACCAAGTGCTTCATAAAGAGATGGTGATGTCTTCTTTAAAAACATTTCAACAAACTGAACAAGTGCCGCAATTACAAGGATGAATACAATTGTATTCAGGTATGTAAGTTTGAGCGGTGTAAGTATACAGTCATATATAAGACTGCAGACAGCTGATGAAATAGTGATAACGCCGATAACAGCGCCACCCATTCCTGCTGCTGTGTTTATCTTCTTAGAAACTCCAAGGAAAGGACACAAACCGAGGAACTGGCTTAAAACTACATTATTGACAATTGCTGTACTTACAGCTATCAATAATAACTGTGAAAAATATCCCATATTTACCTCCCTTAGTTATTCTTAGCCTCAGCCTTAGCTTCTTCTATCTCTTCTGTGTAATCAGGAACTTCTGCTGGCTTCATGCCTTTCTTTCTCTTAATTCTGTTCATAATAGCAATCATGAATGCAAGAACAAAGAATGCTCCTGGTGCAAGGATAAAGATACTTGCTGGTGTGTAACCGATTGTTGAGAGATCGAATAATGCGTTAGTACCATCTGAGAAAATTGTACCGCCACCGATAAGCTCTCTTATTGCTCCAAGGATTGTAATAGCTATTGTGAATCCAAGTCCCATACCTATTCCATCAAAGAATGAAGGAATTGGAGGATTCTTAGAAGCATATGCTTCTGCACGTCCAAGGATAATACAGTTAACAACTATAAGAGGAATATATATTCCAAGTGAATCGTACAGACTTGGCAGGAAGCCCTGCATAAGGAACTGTACCATTGTAACAAATGATGCAACGACAACGATGAACGCTGGCATTCTTACACCATCTGGAATAACCTTACGAAGTAATGAAATCATAAGGTTTGATAATGCAAGTACTACTGTAGAAGAAAGTCCCATACCTATACCGTTGATTGCTGATGTAGTAACCGCAAGTGTAGGACACATACCAAGTGTAAGTACCAGGGTAGGATTCTCTTTAATAATACCATTATAAAGTCTTTCTATACATTTATTCAACGCTGACACCTCCCTAGTTTCCTGCCACAAGCTTGTAAACTGCAAGTGCATAGTTTACACCCTTTGTGACTGCTTTAGAAGTTACTGTAGAACCACCGATTGCATCAACATTAGCATTGCTTTCTGATGCTGAACCATCTGTTACTACTGAGAATGATACAACTGCATCAGACTTAGCTGTAAACTGTGATGTAAATGATGGGTCCTGTTTAGCTCTCATACCAAGACCAGCAGTTTCGCTGATTGAAAGGAATGATACTCCAAGTACCTTTCCGTCTGTTGAGATACCAACTGTGAACTTGATATCTCCGCCGTAACCGTCACTGTCTGTAACTGTTACAACATAACCTGCTGTCTCGCTGCCTTTCTTTCCTATAGCAACTTCATTGACCTTATCCTTAGAGAAGTCAATGTCTGATGAAGCATTGATATCATCATCAGAAGGAAGGGCATCTATTGTCTCAAAACTTTCTGCATCTGCAAGAACTGCTTTGTAAGCCTTTTCCTTGGCATTCTCATTAGCCTTGGCAATAGGATCAAGTGTTATCTGATATACAATACCAAGAAGAACTCCGGCTACAAGTGTTATAGCAAATAAAACTAATGCATCTTTAACTATTTTCTTCATCTTATGCAGCCTCCTTTGCTTTCTTCTCTGGCTTCTTCTTACCAAATGACTTAGGAACTGTCACTCTCTCAATAAGAGGAACTAAGAGGTTACAGAAGATAATTGCATATGAAACACCTTCTGCTGAACCACCATACATTCTGAAGATGAATGTAAGAAGACCTAAGCAGCATCCGAATACGATTTTACCATTAGGTGTAATTGGTGAAGTTACATAATCTGTTGCCATGAAGATGGCACCAAGTAAAAGTCCACCACCACATACTTCCTCAAGCATGTAGATTGCATCGAAATGATGTCCTGGTGCAAAAAGGAATATAAGTACTGCAAATACACCTACATATGTTACAGGTATTCTCCAGTTGATAACCTTTCTTGCAAGGAGGTAGATACCACCTAAAAGAAGGCAGATTGCTGAAGTCTCACCGATAACACCACCAGTTGTACCAATAAACATCTTAGCTAATGAAACAACTCCTGTTGATTCTGCACCCGGCTTAAGGAGTGCAAGAGGTGTTGCTCCTGAATATGCATCTAAGAATCCGTTAGATGTAACGAAATTAGTCATTGGACCTGTATATGCAATAAGAAGGAAACATCTTGCTGCAAGAGCTGGGTTCATGAAGTTCTGACCAAGTCCTCCAAAAAGCTGTTTAACTACGATAATTGCGAATACACATCCTACGATTTCAAAACCAACATTTAATGTTGATGGAATATTTAATGCAATAAGAAGACCTGTTACTGCTGCACTTAAATCTGTAACTGTAACTTTCTTATGCATGAAATACTGATATAAAGCCTCACATGCTACACAAGTAACAATACCGATTACTATACGAAGCAGTGCATCGAGGCCGAAATTAACTATACCAAATATGCTGGCAGGAGTTAAAGCAATAAGAACATCTCTCATTATTGTCTGAGTAGTATTCCCGCTTCGCACATGAGGATTAGTCGATACGTTAAAAATCTCACTCACTTTGATTGCCCACCTTTCTACTTCTTTCTTCTGTTAGCAAGTACTGTACTTCTCATAGCCTTAATCTGCTGTGTTAATGGTCTCTTGGCAGGACAGACATATGAACAGCTTCCGCACATTACACATTCCATACCATCAAACTTAGTAAAGCCTTCTTCATCATTACGAGAAGCAAAACCTGCAAGCTTTGCTGGAAGAAGGTGCTCTGGACATGCCTCACCACATTTACCACATCTTATACATGCAGATGACTCAATCTTAGATACGATATCATTCTGGAATACAAGAAGTGATGAACTTCCCTTAACAACAGGTACATCAAGACTATACATGGCAAATCCCATCATAGGACCACCAGAGATATATTTCTCAGGTTCTCCAACAGGACCACCTGCAGCTTCAAGAAGCTGTCTGTAATTAGTTCCTAACCATACATAGAAGTTGCCCGGTTCCTTAACGCCGTCACCTGTTACTGTACATATTCTCTTAGTAAGAGGCTTACCTTCTATAACTGAAAGATAGATTGAGAATATTGTATCAACATTATGTACGATACATCCTGCATCAGCTGGAAGCATGCTTGAATTGATAGCTCTGCCTGTTGTTGCATATATAAGACTACGCTCTCCTCCCTGTGGATACTTAGTCTTTAATGGCTTAACTTCAATATCAGGCTCAGAAGCTGTAGCTTCCTGCATGATTCTTATTGCCTCAGGCTTATTATCTTCAATACCGATAATTCCCTTAGCATGGTCGAATATCTTAAGAGCAATCTTAAGACCCATAACAACCTTGTCTGACTCTTCTAATAATCTTCTATAGTCAGATGTAAGGTAAGGCTCACACTCTGCACCATTAACGATGATGTAATCTATGGCTTCAGGATTCTTTGGAGAGAGCTTAACATTAGTTGGGAAACCAGCTCCTCCCATACCTACAACACCAGCAGCCTTGATCCTGTCTAAGATAACATCCTTAGTAAGATCCTCGAACTTCATAGGTGTATATTCAACTTCTTTGAATTCGCCATCGTTCTCGATAATGATAGAATTGCACTTACCGCCTGTAGCCAATGTTCTTGGCTCAATAGCTTTAACAGTACCAGATACAGATGAATGGATGTTCGCAGAAACAAATCCACCTGCCTCGGCAATCAGCTGGCCTGCAAGGACATAGTCGCCCTTGGCAACAACTGGCTTAGCAGGTGCGCCGATGTGCTGTGAAAGCGGGAATACCATCTCTCCTACGGCTGGAAAGAGTTCTTTGATTGGCTTATCTTTAGAAAGCTCTTTGCCGTCATAAGGATGACATCCACCTTTAAATGTACACTTTCCCATGACATATTTCTCCTTATAAAGTTTTTATTAAATAATATTTTATCTCAATAAATGGCAAAAATCTACTTTTTTTTGTGTATATATTCCTATATAATAAGAGAAAATGAGTACTTTTTTAACAATCGGTTTGATTAGTCAAACTATTACAGTGAGGATTTTACATGATAACTATTAACGATACTCTGCCCACCACGGCAGACACTGCTATTCTAAACACAATATGTGCAGATACTGACAATATCTGCTTCTTTGATATAGAAACCACAGGATTTTCAAGAAATTATAATATAGTATACCTTATAGGTGCCGTATATTTCCGTGACGGAGTATCACACTATTCGCAGTGGCTCGCTGAGTCCGATTCTGACGAAGCACATATTCTGTCAGCTTTCAATGATTTTCTTAAAGACTTTCATACATTGATACATTTTAATGGAGATGCATTTGATATTCCTTTTATTACCGAGCGTGCAGCACATCTTAATGTGCCTCTTGACCTGTCACATCTTCAAAGCCTTGATTTATATAAGATAGCCAGAAAATGCAAATCACTTCTTTCACTTTCTGACTATAAACAGAAAACCATTGAACAATTTCTTGGAATAGAACGCGAAGATATGTATTCAGGCGGTGAACTTATCGATATATATAAGAAATTCTCATCAAGATCTTCTGATACAACACACAACGAATACAGGAAGCTTCTGCTTCTTCATAACCATGATGATATAGAAGGCATGTTAAGCCTGCTGCCGCTTGTCTCTTATTACGCAGTAATTATGGATTCTTACACAGTTGACAGTGCTGTTATAGATAAAGATACCTATTCTGATGGTAATTCACGCCTGCGGCTCATTGCTGAATGTTCGCTGCCTGTAAGTGTCCCTGTTGACAGACATATATGTCTTGACGATATTCATCTTCTGATCAAGAATTACACATTAACACTTGTAATTCCTGTTATTTCAGACACAATGAAATACTTTTTTAAAGACTATAAGAATTATTATTATCTTCCATCAGAAGATGAAGCAGTACATAAAAGCATTGCTCAGTATGTAGACAGTAATAACCGTGTTAAATGTTCTGCTTCTAACTGTTACACTAAAAAATTCGGCATTTTTCTTCCATTTTATGATAATTGTGGTTTAAATGTATTTAAAAAGAATTATTCTGATTCTGCAGATTACTGCAATGCAGATGACATACTCTTAAAAAGCACTGACAACACAAGCAGATACATACATTCTGTTATAAACCATATTTTATTATAATCCTGTTATACTTTTACAAAACCTGAAAGGAATATTTATAATCTAATGGATAATGAAGCACTATTAAAAAACAAAATAATGGATGCAGCCAACCGCTCTTTCCGCCAAAATATATACACTTACACTAATTTTCTTGATATTAACGAGCAGTCCATCTTTGCACAGATGAAAAATGCTCTTAATTTCGTAGCTTTCAAGTCATTCGGAGGAAGTGATGCATGTGAACGACAGATGATACAATTTGGTTCTTATGAAACGCTCGGGTATGAAGAGGATTTTCCAATAACTCTTATAAAGATATCTCCTCTTATAGAAAAATATGCTGAATCACTGTCACACAGAGATTACCTTGGTGCTCTTATGAATCTTGGAATTAAAAGAGAGATGCTTGGTGATATAACAATCAAAGGTAAAGACGCTTATCTTTACTGTGTATCTCATATTGCTGATTTCATAATCGACAATCTCTCCACAGTAAAGCACACGCATATACAGTGTACAAAGACCGATATTAACGATATTGAATGTTCACCTGAGCTTGAGGATATCGAAGTATTGTCTGCAAGTGAACGAATAGATGCCGCCGTCGCAAGCCTTACCAAATTAAGCCGCAGTCAGGCAGTTGAATTATTCAGGGCAAGAAAAATATTCATTAACAGCCGTCAGATGGAAAACAACAGCTATCAGTTAAAAGTTAATGATATACTTGTCATCCGAGGAACAGGCAAATTCATCTATCAGGGCTGTGGTAAAGAAACCAAGAAAGGCCGTGTCTATCTTTCTTTCAAAAAATACGTTTAAAAAAAGGGCTGTTTTCACAGCCCTTATAATATCTTTATTACTCTTCTGTTGCTGGAGCTTCTTCCTGAGCTTCATTGTCATTAAGTAATGCCTTAATGCTTAAGCTGATCTTCTTGTCAGCTTCGTTAAGGTCAACAACCTTAGCTTCGATTTCCTGACCAATTGAAAGCACATCTGAAGGCTTCTCAATATGTTCTCTTGAAATCTGTGAAACATGAAGTAATGCATCAATTCCATCTTCTAACTGAACGAATGCACCGAAATCTGTCATTCTTGCAACTGTTCCCTTAACAACATTGCCTACAGCATACTTTTCTGCAGCATTGTTCCATGGGTTAAGATCTGGATACTTAACTGAAAGTGCTATCTTATCTCCGTTAATCTCTTTGATAAAGCACTTAACTGAATCACCAATCTTGTAAACCTTCTTAGGATTCTCTGTTCTTCCCCAAGACATCTCTGAAATGTGAAGAAGACCATCAACACCACCTAAGTCAATGAATGCACCGAAATCTGTAACATTCTTAACTGTTCCTTCGATTGTATCGCCTTCCTTAATCTTAGAAAGAACTGCCTCTGCTGCTGCCTTCTTAGCTGCAACGATAAGCTGCTTGCAATCACCGATGATCTTTCTGTTCTTAGGATCATATTCTGTGATAACAAATGTAACTTCCTTTCCGTTATATACAGATAAATCCTTTACGAATGTATCTGAAATAAGGCTTGCAGGAATGAATACTCTTGCTTCATCAACGATAACTTCAAGGCCACCCTTAATGTTCTTAGCTACACCTGTGATTGGTTCCTGGCTGTTAAATGCATCTTCAAGCTTCTTATTGCCATTATCTGCAACAAGCTTTCTATATGTAAGAGCAACCTGTCCCTCACCATCATTTGATTTAAGAACCTTAGCCTTCATCTCATCTCCAACTGAGACTACAGTAGTAAGATCTACATCAGGAGCTGATGTATACTCTGAACGAGTTATAATTCCATCAGATTTGCCACCTATATTAAGCACGATCTTATCCGGCTTAACTGCAATAACAGTTCCGTCTACAACTTCACCTGTGCGGATTTCCTTCCATTCTTCGTTATCTAACATCTGTGCAAAGCTTTCTTCTGACATTAGTATAAACCTCCTCAATGATATTGTTTGGGGTTGATGCCCCGGCTGTAATACCTATGCAGTCTGATGATTCGAGCTTATCAAGCTCAAGGCCGCTAAGAGTCTGAATGTAAAAGGTTTCCTGACATTCCGTCTTGCAAATTTCATACAGTTTACGAGTGTTTGAACTACTGCTGTCCCCTATAACAATCATAGCATCAGCTCTTCGAGCAATCCGTCTTGCCTCATTCTGACGCTCCTCAGTTGCATTACATATCGTATTACTAATGCAAATATTGTACTCTTTTTTCTTTATAATTTCAACTAAATCTTGAAATTTCTTGTAATTAAATGTCGTCTGGGATACAACACGCACATTTTTACTCTTATCAAGTTCCAACTTTTCAGCTTTTTCCACTGTATCAACAACATGTACAGGTGTTTCAGACCATCCCATAATGCCCTCAACTTCAGGGTGATTCTCATTACCTATAATAACAATCTGGTCACCCGCAGCACTGGCATCTTTGACAATCTTATGAATCTTTAATACAAATGGACATGTAGCATCTACAATTTTTGCCCCACTGTTCTTTATTGACTCATATACAGCCTTTGATACTCCATGAGATCTTATTATTACAGTAGCCTTATCAGGCTCTGGTATTTCAGAAATACCACTAACCGCCTTAACACCCTTGCTTTCAAGTTCATTGACAACCTCAGTGTTATGTATTATCGGACCATAAGTATATACATTTTTCTTGTCAGCTTCTGCGTACACCGTATCCATTGCCCGCTGCACACCAAAACAGAAGCCTGCTGACTTTGCAAGTATTACTTCTTTCAATTATCTGCCCGCCTTCTTATCATCTATTATACTGCTTAAAGCAGCTACAACCTGCTCTATATTCATATCTGATGTATCAACAAGTACAGCATCGTCTGCCTGCTTTAACGGAGATATTGCTCTGTGCATATCTTCATAGTCTCTCTTCTCAATATCCTCCTTGATAGCATCAAAGCTGCATTCTTCGCCCTTTTCCTTAAGCTCATCATATCTTCTCTTAGCTCTCGCATCAGAACTTGCTGTAAGATATATCTTGGCAAATGCATCCGGAAGTACTGTTGTTCCAATATCTCTTCCATCCATGATAACATCAGTTTTCTTCGCAAGACCTCTCTGAAGTGCAACCAGTTTAGTTCTGACTGCCGCATACTTTGATGTTCTTGATGCCATCTTACCTGTTTCTTCTGTTCTTAAAAGCGATGTAACATTCTCGCCATTAAGTATTACCTGCTGCACACCATCTTTATACTCTATGCTTATATCAATATTATCTACAGCACCATTAATTGCATTTTCATCATCAGGATTAATGTTATTCTGTGAAAAATATACAGCCATAGCTCTGTACATTGCACCTGTATCAACATACACATATCCTAACTGCTTTGCTAAAAGCTTTGCTATTGTACTTTTTCCTGCTCCGGCAGGTCCGTCAATTGCTATTGCACTCATTTTCTCTGCTCCTTCTAATTCAATTATTGTATATGGCTTGCAGCAGCATATGCTGTTGACCATGCGACCTGTAAATTAAAACCTCCGGTCACTGCATCAACATCTATAACTTCTCCTGCAAAATATATATTCTTAACAAGCTTGGATTCCATTGTTGAAGGATTAATCTCTTTAACATTAACCCCGCCCTGTGTTATTATCGCTTCATTAAATCCTCTTGTAGAAGTTATCGTCATCTCAAAGTTCTTAAGAAGCTTCACAAGTTTCTGTCTTTCTTCCCTCGTAACCTCATTAACTTTCTTCTCAGGTTTAATTCCTGACTGCATTACAATCACAGGAATAAGTTTCTTAGGCAGAAGTTCATCTAACGAATTCTTGAATGCCTTATTCTGTTCCTTTGAAAAATCTCTTAATATTCTCTCATCAAGCTGTTCATCAGTAATTGCAGGCTTAAGGTCAATGCTTAATCTTACAGGTCTTTCCTTGACAATACCTGTGATAACACTGCTTGCGCTTAATATTACAGGACCGCTCACACCAAAATGTGTAAACAGCATTTCTCCAAAATCAGTGAATACTTTCTTGTCTCCATCGTAAAATGTGACTTCTATATTCTTAAGACTTAATCCCATAAGAAGCTCTTCCCATTCTTCTCTTACATTAAGAGGAACAAGTGCCGGAAGTATAGGAGTTACGCTATGTCCAAGATTCTTTGCAAATCTGTATCCATCCCCTGTAGAGCCTGTAGATGAATATGAATTACCACCTGTAGCAATAATACACGCATCACCTTTAATATTCTTCTGTCCTGACGCATCTTTTACAACAACACCTGCAAATGTACCATTCTCCTCATTAACAGCTACGACCTGTGTATTAAGAAGTACATTTACACCAAGTTTCTTCATCTGTCTTGAAAGTGCTCCGATAACATCTGATGAATGGTCAGACTCAGGAAAGACCCTGTTGCCTCTCTCAATCTTGAACTTAAGTCCAAGTTCATCAAAGAATCCCATACAATCATAGTTGGAGAATCCTCTTAAGCTGCTGTACATGAACTTCTTATTAGTCACTATACTGTTAAATATATCCTCTTCATCACCGGCATTAGTGAAATTGCATCTGCCTTTTCCTGTGATAAAAAGCTTCTTTCCAAGTTTTTCGTTCTTCTCAATAAGTGTAACCTTATTATTGTTTCTGGCAGCAGTTATTGCAGCCATCATTCCCGCTGCACCACCGCCAATTATTATAACATTGCTCATTATCTGTTCTCTCTTATTTATCTTTATCAGTTACCGCATCATCCATGCATTTCTTCAGTTCATTGACAACATTTTCATCTAACATATTAATCTCATCATTGCCGGAATACTCGAAATTATCAACAAATGCGTTAATCTTCTCAATATTCTGTACCACCTGCTCACTGTTCTTAAGGCACAGTGATACTATCAGGGCATTAATCAGGCTCATTGGTGCAACAAGCGAATCAACTATTGATGCCATATCACTTCTTGCAAACAGATTGCATGAGGAATACATATTCATTGGCGAATGTATAGAATCAGTTATAGCAATAACTCTCGCTTTCCTGTTATTGGCAAATTCCATCGCTTTAAGTGTTCTCATCGAATATCTCGGAAAACTTATACCTATCGCAACATCACCTTCGCCTATGTACATCATCTGTTCAAACAGTTCATTGGCATTACCAGTCTTTACAACCTGTACATTCTTCTTAATCATACGCAGATAATACCCTAAAAACTCAGCAAGCGGTTCACATGACCTTGCTCCAATTATGTATACACTGTCCGCATCCATTATATCTTCAACAGCTATGTCAAACGATGCTGTATCCAATGACTTTAATGTGTGTTCTATCTTTCTTGCATCCATTGACATTACATTATTCACTACCATGTTGGTTGTCATATGTGAATTAAGTACATCAATCCTGTCAAAAGAATGAATCTTCTCCTGTAAAATATCTTCTAATGCTCTCTGGAATTCTGGATATCCTGAAAAACCAAGTGCCGCTGGAAATCTTACTACCGTAGATTCACTTACACCTACAACTTCTCCAAGCTTTGCAGCTGTGAGAAATGCACATCTTTCATAGTTGGCAAGTATATACTCAGCAATTCTTTTATGACCTTTGCTAAGCTTGGGAAGACGGACTCTTATAAGACTTAATATATCAATATGTTGTTCAAAATCACTCATTATCTATAAAAAGCTCTGAGAAATATGGCAGTTCCTTAACCCAGTCACAGAATGTATGCCACTCAGCAAGCTTATGACCCTTTCTAGAATAATATATTCCAACAAGATTCTCATAATTGAGAGTACATGTTCTCATCTGGTTATAACTTTCTGGAAGAAGCTGTATCATGCTGTACCATAATGCCTTATCCTTAGTTTCAACGAACTCTGTTCTTATTCCTTCAAGAAAATCAATATTCTTCTGCATCATCTCAAGAGTTGCATCTGTCATATGGTCTGTGCTGAAATCTTCCATCTCAAATGGTTTACTGTGAATCTTATGCATTGTACTTGTTGAATTGGCAACTGTACCAACCTTATATGTGTCATATTCCTTCCACCAGTAAAGAGGTGCTGTAATATCAACCGTAACAAATATCTGTCTTATAAACTTTCTGTGGTCTGAACCTGCCTTACATAATCTCTTTGCAAGGTCAAGATCGTTAGGTCCGAAAACAAACTTTCCGTCCTCATCAAAATAGCTATCCATTCTTGCCCAGCTGTTCATTGGGTTTCTTGCCCCTCTGATAGCATTATTCATATTCATAACTTCAAATCGTTCTAACTTAATCACAATCGTGCTCCTTTTGTTTAATCATACGGTTTAATTTTACATGTAAAATGCATTTATATCAAGGGGAACATTCTGGATTGCATGCTTACTGCCATGCCTTTTTTGCAGGTCAAGTCTCTACGCAGCTTAGCTGCAAAAAAAGACCGTCACATACGTTTTCACGCACATGACGGTCTGTTACTATTAATTATTAGACTGGATAAGCCTTATTAGCTGTATCTGCCTTAGCAGGATCAACCTTTGTCTGCTGAGCTTCTCTATACTTGAAGAACTCTGTAGCAACCTGTGGGAATAATGCATATGAAAGCACATCCTCATCCTGCTGCTTGTACTGCTGTACAACTGGGTCATTCTTGAATTTCTCAAGCTGTGGTTCAATTAAGTCAGCTGGACGGCATGTGATAGGCTTTGTATCACCGATAGCCTTCTTCTGAACTTCTGGATTGAATGGCTTAATTGTCTGTCCAAACTCACCAGCAAGAACCTTCTTAGACTCCTTAGTAATCATCTTGTATCTCTCACCCTGTAATACATTAAGAACAGCCTGAGTACCAACAATCTGTGATGAAGGAGTAACAAGAGGTGGTTCACCATAGTCCTTACGAACTCTTGGGATTTCCTCTAATACATCTCTGTACTTGTCTTCTGCACCAGCTTCTTTAAGCTGTGATACAAGGTTAGAAAGCATACCACCTGGAACCTGATAAAGTAATGTCTTGATATTAACACCAAGAACCTTAGTATTCATAAGTCCGCTCTTTAATGCTTCCTCACGCATTGGCTGGAAGTAATCAGCTATCTCAGCAAGAAGATTCTGGTCAAGTCCTGTATCGTACTGTGTACCCTTGAATGTCTCAACCATAACTTCTGTAGCAGGCTGTGATGTTCCCATTGAGAATGGTGACATAGCTGTATCAATAATATCAGCACCAGCTTCTACTGCCTTTAAGTATGTCATTGAAGCAACACCAGATGTGTAATGTGTATGCATCTGGATAGGAAGTGATGAACCATCCTTTAATGCCTGTACAAGCTCTGTAGCCTTGTAAGGAAGTAAAAGTCCAGCCATATCCTTGATACAGATAGAATCTGCACCCATGTCTTCAATTCTCTTAGCTGTCTCTTTCCAGTAATCAAGTGTATATGCATCACCTAATGTATAAGAAAGAGCAATCTGAGCATGTCCTTTTTCTTTCTTAGCAGCCTTAACAGCTGTCTCTAAGTTTCTTAAATCATTGAAGCAGTCGAAGATACGGATAATATCAATACCGTTAGCAATTGACTTCTGAACGAAGTACTCAACTACATCATCTGCGTAATGATTGTAACCTAATATATTCTGTCCTCTGAAAAGCATCTGAAGCTTAGTATTCTTAAATCCATCTCTAAGCTTACGAAGTCTTTCCCATGGATCTTCCTTAAGGAATCTGAGTGAAGCATCAAATGTAGCTCCTCCCCAGCACTCTACTGAATGATAACCAACCTTATCCATCTTCTCAACGATAGGAAGCATCTGCTCTGTTGTCATTCTTGTAGCTATAAGAGACTGATGTGCATCACGCAATACTGTCTCAGTAATCTTTAAAGGTTTTTTAACCTGTTCTGCCATAATATCCTCCTTTTACATAACGCCAAACATGGCCATAAATGTACCGGCTGCAACTGCTGTACCAATAACACCAGCTACATTAGGTCCCATAGCATGCATCAGAAGGAAGTTAGAAGGATCTGCCTCAGAACCAACCTTCTGTGAAACTCTGGCTGCCATAGGAACCGCAGATACACCTGCTGAACCAATAAGCGGATTAACCTTACCATGTGTAACAAGACACATAATCTTACCAAACAATACACCTGCTGCAGTACCGAATGCGAATGCAATAAGTCCTAAAGCAACAATCTTTAATGTATCAAAGTTAAGGAATGCTTCTGCACTTGTAGTAGCACCTACTGATGTTCCAAGGATGATAACTACTATGTACATAAGTGCATTAGAAGCTGTCTCTGCAAGCTGCTTAACAACTCCGCTTTCCTTGAAAAGGTTACCTAACATAAGCATACCAACAAGTGGTGCTGTTGTAGGAAGAATAAGTACTACGACTACTGTAACTACTATTGGGAAGAGAATCTTCTCAAGCTTTGAAACAGGTCTTAACTGCTCCATCTTGATTTCTCTTTCCTTCTTAGTTGTTAAAGCCTTCATAATTGGTGGCTGGATAATAGGAACCAGTGACATATATGAATATGCTGCTACCGCAATAGGTCCCATATATTTAGTCTGACCAAGCTTACCTGCAAGGAATATTGAAGTAGGACCATCAGCACCACCGATGATTGATATAGCTGCTGCTGCCTTGTCTGGGAATCCCATAAGGATAGCCATAAGGTATGCTGCAAAGATACCAAACTGAGCTGCTGCACCAAGCAGGAAACTTGCTGGGTTAGCAATCAATGGTCCGAAATCAGTCATGGCACCAACACCTAAGAAAATAAGTGATGGTAAAATACTCCATTCGTCAAGTAAATAGAAATAATGTAATAAACCACCTACGCCATTGCTTGAATCCTCTATTGCTAACATAATGTCAGGATAAAGGTTTACAAGAAGCATACCAAAAGAAATAGGTACTAAGAGCAGAGGTTCATATCCTTTTTTAATTGCAAGATAAAGGAAAACAAACGCAACCAGAACCATAAGGTAATTACCCCATGTAAGTCCGAAGAATGCACTCTGGTGAACGAGGTTTCCCAAAGTTGTTATAATATAACTCATCTTATACCTCCGTAAGTCACTTTATATCAGAATCATAATTAATTTAATGAAACTAATACCTTACCTGACTCTACAGAATCACCAGCTGCACACTCAACAGTTGCAATTGTACCATCCTGAGGAGCACAGATTTCATTCTCCATCTTCATAGCTTCAAGGACAACTAATACGTCACCCTTCTTTACAGCAGCACCTGCTGCAGCATTAACTTTAAGAATCTTTCCTGGCATTGGAGCATTAACCTTAACTGCTCCCTGAGCACCTGCTGGTGCTGCTGCCTTTGGTGCAGCCTTTGGAGCTGCTGCCTTAGCAACTGGAGCTGCGCTGCCTGTTCCTTCTTCTACAGTAACATCATATACGTTACCATTAACTGTAATTGTATAGTTCTTCATGATTATTTCCTCCTATTATTAACCTTTCTAATTGAACGAACAACAAGACCATCTGCTGATGTTCCTTCTGAAGCTGCTATTGCTGCTGTAATTACTGCAACAAGTTCAAGATCATCTGCAAGTTCTTCCTCTTCAGGAACAACCGGAGCTGCTACCTCCTGAACACTTGCAGCAGGTGTAGCTGCAGCTTCTTTCTTTGCTTTATTTCTGTTCTCGAATACGCTTATATACTTGAACAGAGAAATAATGAATGAAATGAATATAAGAACTACGAATACAGTTCCCATACCAATAAGTGTATTCATTCCAGCCTTACCCATCTTCTCACCTGTTGTATAAGATGGATTGATAGCTCCACTTTCAAGTGTGTAATCTGTATTGATTACGAATTCGAATGTACATTCTCTCTTTTCGAACTTAAGCTTAACTGAAATAGTACATAATTCACTTGTTTCATCACTAACCTTAACGTCAATATTATTAACATCAACAGCCTCTTCAAGCTTACCAAGTTCATCCTTAGTACTGTTCCAGCTATTGTATAATCCTATTGTTTTAACATTCATTCCCTCTTGGTTAACAATATACATCTTACTGTTAACATCATTAAGAGTTCTTCCTGCTTCTGCATCTGCAATAAGAGCATCTGTTCCTGCTTCACCCTGATTGCTGTCAAGGTACAGAATCATATCCTTTGCCCAGTCTTTGAGATAATTCTCAACAACAGCAACCTCGTTATCCTTAACAGATTCCTTGGCTGTATCAGTATCAATCTGTGCATTGCCACAGGCTGTCATACTGAATACGCATGCTAACATGCAGAATAACAATAAGAATTTTTTCAAATAAGTCTTCTTCATATTGTCACCTCTTAATTATACTGTTCCATGCTTCTTGTCAGGACGAACCTCTCTCTTTGAAAATAACATTTCAAATGCAGCGGCTACATACTGTCTTGTGTTCTCTGGATCAATAACAGCATCTACATATCCTCTTGCTGCTGCAGATTCAACACTTGACTGTAACTTAGCATATTCTGCTGCCTTCTCTGAAACAGTTGCTGCCACATCAGAAGCTGCTGCTATCTCATCAGCATACATAATCTTGGCTGCAAGCTGTGAATCCATCATTCCGATAGAAGCTGTTGGCCATGCATATACAAGATCAGCGCCTAAAGACTTAGAGTTCATTGAAACATAAGCACTTCCATAAGCCTCACCTGTAATAACATTAACCTTAGGTACATCTGCGTTAGCAAATGCATATGTAAGCTTGGCACTTGCTTTTGCAATTCCTTTCTCAGCTGCTACTGTAGCTTCGAATCCCTTAACATTAGTAAGTGTAAGTACTGGAATCTCAAATGCGTTACAGAAATTAACGAAATTCTCTGCCTTGTAAGCACCATTAACTGTAAGTACCGGTTCAAACTTCTCAGATACTTCGCCCTCTTCATTATAAAGAGCTGTTCTGTTAGCTACAGCACCTATAGTAATTCCATCTACCTGGATAAATCCGGTAACCATCTCTTTAGCATATGAAGCCTTAACTTCAACGAATACATTATCATCAGCGATATCTGCAAGAGCTAATGCAGGGTCAGCAATCTCTGCTGCCATATCAGGGCATGCTCTGTTAAGGTCATCTGTTGTTGCAGAAACTGCAGCATCCTCTTCATTGTTAGCAGGAAGCATAGAAACTAACTGTCTTACGCCGTTAGCGATAGTCTCCTCATCTCCTGTAAAATCAACAATGCCTGCTTCTGCCTGGAACTTAGCTGAAGCTGTATCAAGCTTAGATTCATTATTACCAGCTAATGCATTAGGGCTGTTAACAAAAAGCTTTGCTTTGCTATCCTCCATGAATGTAAAATCAGATAATGAAGACAGGATTGCAAGTCCTCCACCACAGTTACCGTAAACAGCTGTGATCTGAGGAATAACACCTGATGCAATAGACATCTTCTTATAAATTGTACCAAATCCTTCAAGAGCATCTGTTGCTTCCTGAAGTCTTAAACCTGCGCAGTCAATAAGACCTATCACAGGAGCTCCCATCTTCATAGCATAATCATAAAGTGCTGAAATCTTCTTAGCATGCATCTCACCGATAGAACCGTTAAGAACAGTTGCATCCTGGCTGTATACATACACAAGATTACCATTAATAACTCCGTATCCTGTAATAACACCATCGGATGGAGCCTTCTTTTCCTGAATGTTAAAATCTGTAGATCTGGCAGTCACACCAGCACCGATTTCAACAAAGCTGCTATCATCAAGTATTGCTTCAATCCTTGATAATGCCTGTGTTGTATTACTCATTACGAGACCTCCCTTGTTTTTATGTTGCTATTGCGCAACTCTTTGTTAATTTTATTACAATCTGGAAATAAATACAAGCATTTTTAGTCCTTAGTTTCAAATACAATTAAAAGTCCTTTTTTTATTTTTATAAATGCCTCATCTTCTTTAATTTCATTACTCTGGCATATACTTAAGCCCTGATGAAGTACATAATCATCAAGCACATACTTAAATCCTGTAAGACTTATAACTGCTTCTTCTGACAATGGAACTATTGACACATACTTTCCATATTGTCCTGCTTTCGATATGCTCACTTCTCCCATCTGGTCATTTACAAGATATATTTTATTATGGCTGTCACATATAAAACATGAAACATCGCAGTCGAGTGCAGCCTTCATATTGCATATATTAGTAAATGTATGATCCATTCTTGTACCTGTTGCTCCGAGTATATATATCTCTGAAGCTCCGCTCTTCAACGCATTTATAATTGCAATATGTGTATCTGTATAATCCTTTTCCCTAGGATATGTCTTAATATCTATGCTTCTGTATTTATCGAGGAGTCCATCTTCCACCGAATCGTAATCCCCCAGTATCATATCCGGAACAAGTCCTAATTCATCAATATATTTAAGTCCACTGTCCGCTGCAATTATATATTCTGCATTAATTGTATTAATGAATTCCTTTGCCCATGTAACATCGAGGCTTCCACCTGTTACTATAAGTGTTTTCATACTATTCTCCTTCTGATTATTTCATCTGATATTTCACATTTATAATATTTTACCACAATAATCCAGATGTTCTTTATTTTTTCACAATTATATTCTATAATAGCTGAACAAATAAAGAGCTTACAAGTAAGTTCTGTAACAAGGAGGAACATTATGTCTGAAAAAACACCTGACATTATTGATGACAATATTCAGGATAATAACGAAGACAACACTCTTCTTACAGGAGGCAGCCTGTACGAAAGTAACACAGATAAATACAAAGACAATTTATCTTCTGCCATCACATTCTTTGTATGTGGAGGAATTGGAATAATCCTTATGATTCTTAACGATATCGGTATCATTAAGATTGTAACTAAAGATGCTCCATCATTCCTTTTTATCAACATTGTTCTTGGTCTGTTATTTGTCGGATTCATTGCAATCGGTGTCTGGTCTTTAAAATACTCTAACAGAATCAAAGCCAAAGCTGAAACTGAGGATAAGAAAGCCGCTGATGTACTTAACTGGCTGGAAGATAACATAACTAAAGAAGATATTGAGAATTCTTATACTGGAGATATTCAGGAAGAGATGAAATATTTCAACCGTACAGCTTACGTCAAAGAACAGTTAGCTGCCCAGTTCACAGAGCTTTCCGATGAAGAAGCTGAGAATTTTTCAGAACAGTTTGTTGAGAAAATGTTTAATTAATATTTATGTATCAAAAATGCCGTGTTAACCACTACGATTAACACGGCATTTATTATGCTTATATATTAGTTGTTAGAAAGGAATTCATCAATTCCCTTAGCTCCAGCCTTTCCAGCTCCCATAGCAAGAATAACTGTAGCTGCACCAGTAACAGCATCTCCTCCGGCATATACACCTTCCTTAGATGTCTTACCAGTTTCTTCTTCTGCTACGATACATTTTCTCTTATTGATGTCAAGTCCCTTAGTTGTTGAAGAGATAAGTGGGTTAGGTGAAGTACCAAGTGACATGATAACTGCATCTAATTCCATAACAAACTCTGAACCAGGAATCTCTACAGGCTTTCTTCTTCCTGAAGCATCAGGCTCACCAAGTTCCATCTTAATGCACTTCATACCTGTAACATTACCCTTGTCATCTGTGAGAATCTCTGTTGGATTAGTAAGAAGGTCAAATATGATTCCTTCTTCCTTAGCGTGATGTACTTCTTCAGCTCTTGCAGGAAGCTCCTCCTCACTTCTTCTGTATACAATATGAGTCTCTGCACCAAGTCTTAATGCTGTTCTTGCAGCATCCATAGCAACGTTACCACCACCAACGATAGCAACCTTCTTGAATCTTGCTATTGGAGTATCATATTCATCCTTGAAAGCTTTCATAAGATTACTTCTTGTAAGGTACTCATTAGCTGAGAATACTTCGTTAGCATTCTCACCTGGGATACCCATGAATCTTGGAAGACCTGCACCAGAACCGATAAATACTGCATCAAAGCCTTCTTCTTCAAGTAACTGGTCAATTGTCATTGACTTACCAATAACAACGTTAGTCTCAATCTTAACACCTAACTTCTTAACATTCTCTACTTCGTGTGCAACAACTGTTGACTTAGGAAGACGGAATTCTGGAATACCGTATACTAATACACCACCAGCTTCATGTAAAGCTTCAAATATAGTTACATCATATCCCATCTTTGCAAGGTCTCCGGCACATGTAAGTCCTGAAGGACCTGAACCGATAACTGCAACTTTCTTGCCTTTCTTCTCTGTTGGCTTCTCAGGCTCAACATTATTCTCTCTTGCCCAGTCAGCTACAAATCTTTCAAGCTTACCAATTGATACTGATTCGCCCTTGATTCCTCTGATACACTGACCCTCACACTGTGTCTCCTGTGGACATACACGACCACATACAGCAGGAAGTGCACTTGACTTTCCAATAATCTTATATGCTTCCTCGATATTTCCTTCTTTTACCTGATGAATAAATGCTGGGATATCGATAGATACAGGACAACCCTGAACACATCTTGCGTTCTTACAGTTAAGGCATCTTGTTGCCTCTTCCATAGCTTCTTCCTTGTTATATCCAAGACATACTTCATCAAAATTCTTATTTCTTACGTCAGGAGCCTGCTCTCTGACTGGCACTTTCTTCATTACGTCCATTTTGAAATCCTTCCTTTCTAATTACACTGTCCACAACCGCCGTGATGTGTATCACCTTCCTGAAGTGCAAGCATTGCTCTTCCTTCTTCAGTTCTGTACATAGCACTTCTCTTCATAGCCTGATCAAAGTCTACAAGGTGTCCATCAAACTCTGGTCCGTCAACACATGCAAACTTAATCTCATCGCCAACCTTAAGACGGCATGCACCACACATACCAGTTCCATCAACCATAATTGGATTCATGCTGACAATTGTAGGAATTCCAAGTTCCTTAGTAAGAAGACAGACGAATTTCATCATAATCATAGGTCCGATTGCTACGCATAAATCATAATGCTTTCCTTCTGCAACAAGGTCCTTAAGTACATCTGTACCCATACCTTTTCTTACATAGCTTCCATCATCTGTAGTTATGTAAAGATTACCAGCTACAGCCTTCATCTCTTCCTCTAAGATTATAAGTTCCTTATTCTTAGCACCAACGATAACATCTACATCTACTCCATGCTCGTGCATCCACTTAACCTGTGGATATACAGGTGCTGTACCAAGACCTCCTGCGATGAATACGATATTCATCTTCTTGAGTTCTTCAACATCCTTGCTGATAAGCTCTGATGGACATCCAAGAGGTCCAACGAAATCTTCAAATGCATCTCCTGCCTTAAGATGTGACATCTTCTCAGTAGATGCTCCAACTATCTGAACAACTATTGTTATAGTTCCTGCTTCTCTGTCATAATCACAAATAGTAAGTGGAATTCTTTCGCCCAAATCATCCATCTTTACAATAACGAACTGGCCAGGTTCACAATGTTTAGCAACTCTAGGAGCTTCAACATCCATAAGGAAGATCTTCTCTGCTAACTTCTCAGCCTTAAGAATTTTATACATTACAATTCTCCTTTCAAAAAGTAATATTATGAAGTGCATTACGCACTATCAACCATTAGTATTCTTTGGCAGAATAACTGCCATCTGTACCTGTAACAGTATACACCTTGCCGCTTGATGTATCAACGCCATATAAACCAGCAGTTGTTGTAGAACCACTCTTTATTACATCATATCTGATAATATACATTTCGTTGTCACCGACCTTGGTCTTTGAAATATAGACAAAATTAACACCTGAACCGTCTGCTGCCACGCTGTCTGACTTAAGCACCTTCTTTGATATAAGTACATTCTTAAGCTGGCTTTCAGCCTGACTATATGTATATGTGTTCTTTACTTCAACATTGTAGTTTCTCTTGACTACAGTACTGCTCTGCTCATGGTCATCAATTATAACAAATGCAATTACAGTATTACCGGTTGGCATATCGAATTCACCTGTATACTCTGTTGATGAAGATGTAGGGGTTGTACCATCTGTTGTATAATATGCCTTACATTTATCAGGAATGTTATTAATCTTAATTTTTTCTCCTGCTGAATACTTTCCTGATGCAGGACTTACATCTGGTGCAGCAGGTGCTCCATATTCTATAACATACTCAAGTTCAACCACGTTGCTGTATACACCCATTGAATTAACAGCAACTGCTTTTATCTTGGTAGTTCCTGTTTCAAGCTTAATACCTGTTCCATCGTATAATGTACTCTTGCTGTCAGGCTCTTTTCCATCTGTTGTGTAATACACAACACAGCCAGAATCACATGTGAACTTAAGTTCCACATCATCATCATACGAACCTGATTCCTTAGATGGAACCGGCTGGTTTACTATGTAATTCTTAACAGCATCTTTGCACTTGCCATCCTGATATTTTCTTATAAGCTTTGTTAAATTATCAGCGTCTTCTCTCTTATAATAAATGTCTGCCAGTGCCTTAACAGCATTCTCATAATTCTCATCATATGAAAGAATATCCTTAAGAACATTAACTGCTTCATCCTCATTGCCTGAGCTCTCATAACATCTGTACAGTGTGTACTTAAGATCAAGATTCTTCTTTCCTTCATTCTCTTTAGAAGCTTTACTCAGATATGATGAAGCATCTCCATAATTACCCTCCTCGTACAGCTTCATTCCTGTATTATAATAATAGTCATAATTCTGCTTACTCTTTTTATTAAGTGAAACGGCAACAATTATTATAATTATAATGACAACTGCCACACCAGCGCCCACTCCTGCAAGAATAAGCTTTGTTTTCTTATCCATCGGCTTCTTAGGCTTTTTATCAGCAGCTTCTGCCTTATTGTCATTATCAAGAGGCTCATCAGCTTCATCTTCTTCATCATCAGCAAAGATATCATCATCTTCCATAATATCTTCCTGTTCATTATCAGCTACTGAATAATTATTCTTCTGCTCTCTTAATATCTCATCCGTTATCTGTGGAATAACCCTTGTTTTACCATCATTAATATCTACAGCCTTCATATTAGAACCAGAAGGCTCATCATTCTTTCCTACAAGTGCCTTGGCTACTGTAGTTTCTTCTTCTACCATCTTCTGTAATGACTTTTCAATCTCGTCCTCTATGCTTGTATCCTTTTTAAAATCATCTGGCATATATAGACCTCCATACATATAAATAACATTTTGATATTAACATATTGAAGAATATTAATCAATAAAATAGAATTTTATGATTTTTATTTTTTTTTAACTAATTATACACATTTTGCT
>CAVBPJ010000004.1:0-90658 GCA_963597265.1 Evtepia sp.
AATACATTTTGTTGCAATATATATAAATATTTTTTTACTTTTTAGTACTTTTCCACAATATAATTAAAAGGAGACCCTATTCCATGGCTTCATCATCTACCATTAATATTTCACGATTCCGTATAAATCACGCTATTCATAAACTCCACTATTCCATGCACTCAGCACACAGCCATACATATTATGAGCTTTTCTATCTGATGCATGGCAATTGTACTATTTCTATAGACGACAGGCTTTATACTCTTTCAGAAGGTAATGTCATATTTATACCGGCTAATTCAATTCATAAGACATCCTATATTGGTGAGCTTATTCCTGAAAGAACATATATTGAGTTCTCCAAGGACTACATAGATACAATTGACGAGTGCCTTGGAAAAAACTGGGCTGAGCGTAATCTGTGGGGACACATTCTATATATTGAGAAAGAAAAACGTGAGAAAATTGACTCCCTTTTCAGGGAAATTCAGAAAGAATATGATATTATCGATGGTTATTCGGACTGCTGCATAAGACAGTTATTCCAGTATCTTATAATGCGTCTTGTCCGTCTCGACCGAAACACTAAGGATATTAAAGAGTTTATTGCTGATTCTGATAATAAGATTAATCAGGATATGATTATTGCTGCCAAATATATTGCTGAAAACTTCAAGAACAACATAACACTTAAAGACGTTGCCAACCATCTGAATCTTAATCCATCATATTTTTCCAGCAAATTCAAAGCATTTAATAACATTGGTTTTGCAGAATACCTGCGTAATATCCGCATTAACCATGCTGAATGGTATCTCATCGAAACAGATTTAAGTCTGTCTGATATTGCTGATGAGTGTGGTTTCTGCAATTCCAATTATTTCGGTGATACATTTAAACTGGTTAACGGAGTTTCTCCTTCTGAATTCAGAAAGAATAATAAGCCTAAGAAAGCTGAAAATTAAACTTTCAAAAAAGAGCCTGCCGCACCAATGATGCGACAGGCTCTTAAGCCCGTATTAAACGGTTTTAATATACATTTTCAATTAGAACTTACCGTTCTTAGCAGCTTCTTCGATAGAAACAGCTACAGCAACAGTAGCACCAACCATAGGGTTGTTACCCATTCCGATTAATCCCATCATTTCAACGTGAGCTGGAACTGATGAAGAACCTGCGAACTGAGCGTCTGAGTGCATACGTCCCATTGTATCTGTCATACCATAAGAAGCAGGACCTGCTGCCATGTTATCTGGGTGAAGTGTACGTCCTGTACCACCACCTGAAGCTACTGAGAAGTACTTCTTGCCAGCTTCAAGTCTTTCCTTCTTATATGTACCTGCAACTGGATGCTGGAATCTTGTAGGGTTTGTTGAGTTACCTGTGATAGAGATATCAACATTCTCCTTCCACATGATTGCAACACCTTCTGTTACATCGTTAGCACCGTAGCAGTTAACCTTAGAACGAAGACCATCTGAGTATGCTGTTCTAGAGATTTCCTTTACTTCGCCTGTTGAATAATCCATCTCTGTCTCAACGAATGTGAATCCGTTAATTCTTGAAATAATCTTAGCAGCATCCTTACCAAGACCATTAAGGATAACTCTAAGAGGTTTCTGTCTAACCTTGTTAGCCTTCTCTGCGATACCGATAGCACCCTCAGCAGCAGCGAATGATTCATGACCTGCAAGGAATGCGAAACATTCTGTCTCTTCTTCAAGTAACATCTTACCTAAGTTACCATGTCCAAGACCAACCTTTCTCTGGTCAGCAACTGAACCTGGAATACAGAATGCCTGAAGACCTTCACCGATAGCTGCAGCAGCTTCTGAAGCCTTTCTTGCACCCTTCTTGATAGCGATTGCTGCACCTACTGTGTAAGCCCAACATGCATTCTCAAAACAAATTGGCTGGATACCCTTAACCATAGCATATACATCTAATCCGGCATCCTTAGTAATCTTTTCAGCTTCTTCAATATTAGCTATACCATAGCTGTTAAGAACTGAAGTAATCTTATCTATTCTTCTCTCATATGATTCAAATAAAGCCATTCTAATTGTCCTCCTTATTTAACTTCTTCATCTGTTCTTGGGTCAATAATCTTAACAGCATCTGCAACTCTTCCGTACTGTCCGCAAGCCTTCTCATATGCTGTTGTAGGGTCATCACCCTTCTTAATGAAGTCTGTCATCTTACCAAGGCTGACAAACTTGTAACCGATAATCTGGTTGTCCTTATCAAGGGCGATACCTGTTACATAACCTTCAGCCATCTCAAGGTAACGAGGACCTTTCTTTAATGTACCGTACATAGTACCAACCTGAGAACGAAGTCCCTTACCAAGATCTTCAAGACCAGCACCAACTGCAAGTCCACCCTCAGAGAATGCACTCTGTGTTCTACCATAAACGATCTGTAAGAATAACTCTCTCATAGCTGTGTTAATTGCATCACATACAAGGTCAGTGTTAAGAGCTTCCATAACTGTAAGTCCTGGTAAAATCTCTGCTGCCATAGCTGCTGAATGTGTCATACCTGAACATCCGATAGTCTCAACTAAAGCTTCCTGAATGATACCTTCCTTAACATTAAGAGTAAGCTTACATGCACCCTGCTGAGGAGCACACCAGCCTACACCATGTGTAAAACCTGAAATATCTTCAACCTTCTTATTCTGTACCCATTTACCTTCTGTTGGCACTGGAGCTGCTCCATGATGAACGCCCTGTGCTACTGGACACATATTCTCTACTTCCTGTGTGTAAATCATCTTATTACTCCTTTCGTAATTCATAGTGTTTACTATAAATGAAACGACGGCAAGAAGCCGTCGTCCAAGCCTTGACTATTTTCTCACAAAGTTTAGCATTAGTCAATGTGAGACACAACATTTTTACATTAATAAAACGAAAAATTCACATAATTATCTCTTTGTTACTACTTCGCCCTGCTTCTTATATATAGAACCTGCCGGAATAAAGCCTCTTACGCTTGAAAGAGGATAGATATTACTCTCTCTTCCAACGATTGTTCCAGGATTAAGAACACTTCCGCAGCCAACCTCAACATTATCACCAAGGAAAGCGCCTATCTTCTTGATACCTGTATCAATATTTCCGTCTGGTCCTTTAATAGTTATAAGCTTTTTGTCAGACTTAACATTAGATGTTATTGAGCCTGCGCCCATATGAGCCTTGAATCCAAGAATAGAATCGCCGACATAATTATAATGCGGAACCTGAACCTTATTAAAAAGAATAACATTCTTAAGCTCAGTTGAGTTACCGACAACAGCACCTTCTCCGACAATAGCCTTTCCACGAATGAATGCACAGTGTCTTACCTCTGCATCTTTACCAATAATTGCCGGACCAGCAATATAAGCTGATGGAAAAACATTCGCACTTCTGTGTACCCATATATTCTCTCCACGCTTCTCATATTCATCTTCTGGCAGAGTATTGCCGAGTTCTACAATAAAATCACCAATCTTTGAAAGTACTTCCCATGGAAATGTACAGCCTTCAAATACTTTTGCTGCAATAGTTTCATTAAGGTCATACAGATTACTTATCTTTAATGCATCATTATTCATATCTAATATCCTCGTAATATTAATTATTCAACAGTAACAGATTTAGCAAGATTTCTTGGTCTGTCAACATCATTTCCCTTAAGAACTGCTGTATAGTAAGCAATAAGCTGTAATGGAACTGCTGCTACCATAGGCATGAGGAGCTGGTCAGCATGTGGAAGCTTGATAACAATGTCTGCCACGCCAGCTTCAATATCAAGATCCGGTTCTGCAATAAGTACAACAAATGCGCCTCTTGACTTAACTTCCTTGATGTTGCTTATAGTCTTTTCCTCAAGGTCTTTCTGTGTTGCAATTGCAATTACAGGCATCTCTTCTGTAATAAGAGAAATTGTTCCATGCTTAAGCTCGCCTGCTGCATATGATTCAGAATGAATATAAGAAATCTCTTTTAACTTAAGAGAGCCTTCCATACTAAGTGCATAATCAAGTCCACGGCCTATATAAAGAAGACTGTCAGCATTCACAAGCTTAGAAGCTGCAAACTGGCATTTACTCTCAAGTGTCATTGACTCTTCAATAATCTCCGGTATCTCCTCAAGCATCTTAGTGTACTTGCTGCATGCTGCTTCATCCATCTTGCCATTAGCATAAGCTAATTCAAATGCGATTAAGTACATAATTGATACCTGAACCATATATGCCTTAGTAGAAGCAACTGAAATCTCTGGACCTGCATGTGTATAAACAACCATGTCTGCTTCTCTTGCTATTGATGAACCCTTAACATTAACAATTGCCATAGTATCAGCACCCGCCTGCTTTGCAAGCTCAAGTGCAGCCTTAGTATCAGCAGTTTCACCTGACTGTGATATAACAATCATAAGGTCATCTTCGTTAATAAGAGGATCTCTGTATCTGAACTCTGAAGCTATATCAACAGTTACAGATACTCTTGCAATCTTCTCGATTATATATTTACCTACCATTCCTGCATGCATTGCAGTACCGCAAGCAACAATATATATATTCTTGTAACTCTTTAACTTATCAGGATTGAATCCTTCTGCGCTGAAATCAGGCATATCATCTGTAATTCTTGGCATGATAGTTCTCTTTACAGAATCTGGCTGCTCATGGATTTCCTTAAGCATAAAATGTGCATAACCGCCCTTTTCAGCAGCATCAACATCCCAGTCAGCAGTATTTAATTCCTTATGTATCTCATTGCCGTGAACATCGTATATCTTAACAGATTCCTTCTTAATAACTGCTATCTCGTTCTGGTCAAGGAGATAATAATCTCTTGTATAATGAATAATAGCCGGTACATCAGATGCTATGAAGTTCTCATGCTCGCCAACACCTACAATAAGAGGGCTGTCCTTTCTTACTGCAAATATCTCATCAGGGAAATCCCTGAACATAATTCCAAGTGCATATGAACCCTTAATCTCAGATAACACCTTGGCAATAGTCTTCATAGGGTCACCATCATAATAGTAATCCAGTAACTTGGCAGCTACCTCTGTATCAGTCTCACTTGCGAAGCTGTATCCCTCTCCTACAAGAAAATCCTTAAGCTTCTTATAATTCTCAATAATTCCGTTATGTACAATAGTAACTCTCTTATTGCCATGTGGGTGAGAATTAATGTCTGAAGGCTCACCATGTGTAGCCCATCTTGTATGTCCGATACCTACATGTCCCTCCGGCTTTCCTTCTTCATCCATCTTCTCAACAAGGTTGGCAAGTCTTCCCTTGCACTTCTTAACCTTGATATTACCATGATCAAATACAGCAATACCCGCTGAATCATATCCTCTGTATTCAAGCTTGGATAATGCATCTACAAGCACATCAGCACTTTCTCTGTCTCCAACATATCCTGCAATTCCGCACATATATTTAATTCCTTTCAATTATCTACTTATAATTCTTAGCTGTCTCATTAAACAATCCAACAAGACCTGCCTGATTTCTTAATGCCATAACAGCTCTTGTTCTCCTCGAAACAAATCCATCAAGCTTCTCCATATATTCATCCGCTGTAATAGTACCCTCTGCAACACCTGTAAGTCCTTTCTCCCAGCTTGCTGTCAGCTCAGGATTAAGCAGATGCCTGATTGAGTTGTCTACAACATCATATATTATCTCACCTAAAAATGTAGGTGTAATAATCTGCGTCTTAGAATTAATAGAAATATACTTAATCGTGTTAAGTTTCTTAAGAATCTCGGCTCTTGTAGCACTCGTTCCTATTCCACTACCCTTAATCTGGGCACGCAGTTCCTCATCTTCAATAAGCTGTCCTGCATTCTCCATCGCAAGAATAATAGAACCTGAATTATATCTCTTAGGAGGTGAAGTTTCACCTTCTTTGATATTAAACCCATTAAATGTGATTGTAGAACCTTTTCTGTATTTTTTCAATACCTCGAATAAAGCCGCATCACATTTGTTATCATCCTTATTATCGGTGTTCTCATCATCCTTCGCTTTCGCATCAGATTTTGCCCTGGCAAATGAATTCTTGGCGACACTTAAGTACCCTTCATCTACAAGCACCTTAAATGTAGCATATAACTTTTCATTCTTAACATCACTGGTAATACTTACCTTCTGATATATAGCCGGTGGATAGAATATACTTAAGAATCTTCTTACAATTATCTCATAAGTTCTCGCTGCTGTGACTGACAAAGTCTTAAGATTATTAAATCCCTGACCTGTCGGAATAATAGCATAATGGTCTGTAATTGCTTTATCATTACAGTATCTTGTCTTTTCGATGCCCTTCTGCATATTATTCTGAAGTATATGCTCTGCAATCTCCTTCACAGGTGCGAAATTCCTAAGTCCACCTATATTCTTATGTATCTCCTTACTTACCGCAGTTGATAACACTCTCGCATCAGTTCTTGGATAAGTAACCAGCTTCTTTTCATATAGTTCCTGAATAATATTAAGAGTCTCATCAGGACTTATCTTAAACAGTTTACTACATTCATTCTGAATCTCGGCAAGGTTATACAGCAGCGGCGGATTCTTAGTTTCTTTCTTTCTTTCAATAGAATCAACTACTCCCTGTGCTGGCAGCGGGTCAGATAAGAACTTAACAAGCTCCTCAGCCTTCTCCCTGTCCTTGAATCCATTATCCTTGTATAAATACGGTGTTCCCGCATACATACTTTTATCACTCACACGCCATTCTGCGTCAAATGTTGAATTCTCAACCTGTGCCTGACCAATTACCCTGTAGAATGGTGTCTTAACAAAGCTTCTTATCTCTCGTTCCCTTCTTACTACCATTCCAAGAACACATGTCATAACTCTGCCGACAGATACAACTGCCCTGTCAAGATGCAGATAGTTAGCAATATTACGTCCGTATTTCAAAGTAAGAACTCTTGAGAAATTAATTCCCATAAGATAATCTTCCTTAGCACGAAGATATGCTGAATCGCTCAGATTATCATACTCAGATATATCCTTGGCTGTATTAATTCCTTTAAGAATCTCTTCCTCTGTCTGCGAGTCAATCCACACACGGCGTTCTTTCTTGCCCTTAACGCCGGCTTCCTGTCTCACAAGCCTGTATATGTACTCTCCCTCTCGTCCTGAATCGGTACATACATATATATATTCAACATCATCTCTTGTAAGAATTTCTTTAACTATATTAAACTGCTTCGCAACAGCAGGTATAACCTCATACTTGAATTCCTTAGGTATGAATGGCAGCGTGTCAAAACTCCATCTCTTAAGATTAGGATCATATGCATCAGGATAACTCATAGTTACCAGATGTCCAACACACCATGTCACGATATGGTCTCCACCCTCAAGATATCCGTCTTTTCTTGTGAAGTTCACATGAAGTGCCTTGGCAAATTCCTGCGCCACGCTTGGTTTTTCCGCGATATATACGGATTTTCCCATTATATTCCTCATTTCTGTGCTGACTGCACAATTGCTTCTTTATTAAGTGTTTCTCTGTTAAAATGTTATTCTGCCTTATATTCCTCTCCTGACGCATCAAGAGTTCCCATATAAGCAGGTATATATTCCTTCATAAAATAATCAGCCTCTGGCATATTCATATCAACAATAGCCTGATGTATTGTCTTTTCTGCATCAGCAAAATCCATGTTGCCTGACTTCTTTTCTTCAAGACATTTGATATAAGCTGACATCTTATCAGCAGCCTTGACATACTTCCAGAGTTCTTCTTCCTCTTCTGTCTCTGATAAAACGCCTGTATAACGGTTCCTTATATCAGGTGACAGACCTGACAGCATCTGCTCCTCCGCAACATGCTCCACTTCCTTATATGCATTCCTTATTACTGGATTGTAATATTTTACCGGAGTTGGCAGATCGCCCGTAATTATCTCTGTAACATCATGATACATACCAAGAATCGCAAGCCTTTCTGCATTAATATTCCCACCATATATCTCATTGTTAATAATCCCCAGTGCATGTGCTATGAATGCTACTTCAAGACTATGCTCACACAGATTCTCATGGCGTGTATTCTGCATAAGTCCCCATCTGTTAATATATTTCATTCTTGACAGCATTGCATAAAAATAATTTTCCTTCACTGTAAATATCCCCTCTTTACTCTGTAAGTCGTTTCATAATTTTATATCATAATAGGTTTTTAAGCAAGTAAAAAGAGATGCCATCTCTGACATCTCTTTTATGGTATGTGTGTATATTAGAATTTAATTATTCTGCATCCTTAGGAGTGATATAACCCTGTGCCTTAAGAAGCTCTGCGATAAGAACAGCTCCACCAGCAGCACCTCTTAATGTGTTGTGTGAAAGACCAACGAACTTGTAATCAAATACGCTGTCTTCTCTTAAACGTCCAAGTGAAACACCCATTCCGTTCTCATAGTTAACATCAAGCTTAACCTGTGGACGGTCATCTTCTTCAAGATACTGGATGAACTGCTTTGGAGCACTTGGAAGATTAAGTTCCTGTGGAACTCCCTTGAAGCTTCTCCACTTCTCAATAATCTGTTCCTTAGTAGGCTTCTTCTCGAAGTTTACAAATACAGCTGCTGTATGTCCATCAAGAACTGGAACTCTGATACACTGGCATGTGATAACTGGATCACTTGCAGGAACAATCTTTCCGTCCTCAATCTTACCCCATAATCTTAAAGGCTCTTTCTCAGACTTTTCTTCCTCACCACCAATATAAGGGATGATATTCTCAACCATCTCTGGCCACTGTTCAAATGTCTTACCAGCACCTGAGATTGCCTGATATGTTGTTGCAACAACAAGCTTTGGTCCGAATTCCTTTAATGCATTAAGAGCAGGTGTGTAGCTCTGGATTGAGCAGTTAGGCTTAACACAGATAAATCCTCTCTTAGTACCAAGTCTTTCTCTCTGATACTTAATAACCTCAAGATGCTCTGGGTTAATTTCTGGAACAACCATAGGAACATCTGGTGTCCAACGGTTAGCACTGTTATTAGATACAACAGGAACTTCTGCCTTAGCATATCTTTCCTCTATAGCCTTAATCTGATCCTTAGGCATGTTAACTGCACAGAATACGAAATCTACCTTAGAAACGATTTCATCAAAATCCTTATCCATATCATATACAGTCATATTCTTAACGAACTCTGGCATTGGTGTCTGCATCTTCCAACGTCCATCAACAGCCTCTGCATAAGGCTTTCCTGCTGAACGTCCTGAAGCTGCTACTAAAACAACCTCGAACCAAGGATGATTCTCAAGTAATGTTATAAATCTCTGTCCTACCATACCTGTACCGCCAAGGATACCAACTCTTAACTTATCGCTCATTTTTAACTCCTTCAATATGTAAAATCTCAAAGACACTTCCCTCTGTTCTGTCTTTCTCTGACGGACATTTGTTTTTGTGTCTAAGAAAATATATCACAGCCTATAGGATAATGCAAGACATTTTTAAGTTTTTTAGTATTTTTTAGCATTATTTCTTTTTCTTAGCTGAAAATACTATTACACCCGCACATATTATTACACATGCTGCAAGTACAATTACATATACCATTACATGGCTGCTGTCGCCTGTTTTTGTTGAATTATCAGATACTTCACCACTTGCTGCAGTTGATGCTTTTTCTGTCTTGGCAGTTGTAATCTCCTGCTCTGTACCCTTAGTTGCTGACTCTTCCTGACCAACTGTAGTTGTCTGCTGTGTTGATGAATTCTCCTGAACTGTTGTTGTTTCCTGTGCTGTCGTTGTTTCCTGTACTGTTGTTGTTTCCTGTGCCGTTGTTGTCTCCTGTGCTGTTGTTGTTTCCTGTGCTGTCGTTGTCTCCTGCTCAGAGCTAAGTGGTGCTACAGAAATATAATAAAGGTTAGTTGAATCACCCTTAGTTATTGTGTGTGTTCCCTTAGCAACTTTAACTTTAACAATACCACTAGTTGCCGCTGTCTTTACGCCATCAATCTTAATATTCTTAGCAAAATCACTATTGAATACAAGTGTGAGTTCCGAATCTGTATCACATGTAAATGAGATGCTTGTTGCAGTCTCAATCTTGAGGCACTTTGTAAGTGTCATGCCATTGTATATAACACTTCCCTTACTTGTTGAATAATTACCTGAAATAGTAAAGTAAGTATTCTGTGCTGGTTCGTCAGTTGTAAAGTTAATTACATGTGCATTATTTGATACTGTTTCATCAGACTTAGTTGTCTCCTGTTCAGTTGTTGTTTCTGTTTCCTTTTCAAGATCAGATGACTTTACAGTTGCATATACAACCTGATTATCAATATTGAATTTTGCACCCATAGATGAATAACTTCCAGTTGTTTCATAGAGGCTATTCATATTGATTGTTCCATCTGCATTTCTTAAGAGCTTGTCAATATCATCTGTATACTTAATTGTATTATTAACATTCTTAAATGCACCTGATACTTTTGCCGGATCACTTACTACAGTTCCAGACTTATATCCTGCACTTGAATTAAGAATCTGTGTATATGAGTCTCCTGAAAGCTGATAATATTTAGCAGAATTATAATATATAGAATTCTTTACATTACCCATAAACTTATCAGAATCAACTGCATCTGCTGATATAAGGCCTGAATATTTGGCTCCTGAAGCAGATCTGTAGCATACGAAATTACCTTTCTTGGCATATTTTCCATTGCCCCATGCTGTAAGATTAGAAAGTGTAAGTGCTGATGGGTTATTATTATCTGTAAATCCTGTCGCACCATTATCAAATGACAGACAGTTAAGTACATAATGTGGTGTACCTACACCTGAACCACCAAGCTTGAAACCATTCATATCACCATTAGCATAATGAACTCCATTTGTTAATGTACCATTACCAAATGCTACACAGTTTCTTATCGTTACAACACCGATTGGTCCTGTAGCTGTCTTGGCAAACAGATCCCATCCATCATCGGAATTACAGTATGATATACATCCGTCAAACACATTGCCTTCTCCACATGTAAGCTTTGCTGCGAATCCATCTGCATTCTCTCCTGTACCTCCCTGCTCAGGAAAATCGCAGTTATCAAATGCTGTACAGTTAATAATAAGATTGTTAGATGGCCATAAATCCTTAGTTGCAGCAGTTGTATCATATCTTGAAAGCTGAAGACCTGTATCCCTGTTAGCTTCAAATACACATCTTTCCAAAATGTTATTGTTACCTGCAAGCAATACTCCGTTATCACCAGCTCCATAGAAATTAATACCACCAAAATACCAGTAATCACCATCAAGTATAAGTCCTCTGTTCTGGCTATTAAGTGCCTGTGCAGAGAAATCAAACTTAACATCCTGATTATCTTCTGCTTTAACAATTATGTACGATCCATCCTGTCCATTAATTGTATTGTTAATAACAACTGTTTCAGAAAACTTATATGTTCCGCCTTTGATTATAATAACATCACCAGCTTTAGCTGATTGAAATGCATTAATAATCTCATCTGAAGATGAAACATACTTTGCATTCTCGAAATCTGCATCTTTCTTAAGACTTATATCTGTATAAGTTCCTGTGTAAGAAAGACTTGTTTTGTCATAAGATTTTCCTGTTTCAGCATTAACATTATCAGCTGCCGAAAACAGAGCTACTGGTACGACAACACTTACAATCATAACGAATGTAAGAATCAACGCCCATTTGCTTTTCATGTCTTTAAACCTTTTCATTGTATTTTTCCTCCTGATACATTTTTTTGTGCAATATGTTCTCAAAACGCACAAACTCCGTGTTAAATTTTATCACATTTCCACATCCAGATAAACTTATATCTTTTGGTACTTTAGTACTATTCAAATGTATAATTCTCCTATAACGTATAAAACGCCATGATACATTTATAACTGGATAAATGTATCATGGCGTCAATTATGCATCCGGATATTCGAATATATATCTTTCATACCCGTTAATTATTGTAGTATTCTCATTATACTGGTATTCCTGCTTGAACTTAACCTGATATGTCTTATGGATATGTCCATGAATGAAATACTTTGGTTTATATTTTTCAAGAAGATAGTTAAATCCGTCAAAACCTTTATGTGGTTCATCAGGACCGTCTCCTATGCCTGCTGCCGGAGAATGTGTAAGCAGTATATCAAAGCCTTTATTCTTCTTTATTGGAAGCCACATTTTATTAATTCTGCGGTTCATCTCTTTCTGTGTGTACTGGTTCTTTCCCTTCTTATACCTTATAGAACCGCCAAGTCCCATGATTCGGACTCCTTTATACACATATATTTTATTCTCTATGTTAATACAGCCATCTGGCGGCTGCATTTCATAACAGTCATCATGATTGCCATGAACATAAAGAATCGGAACTTTCGAAAAAGATGCAAGAAACGACAGATACTGTGGCTTTAAATCCCCAGCCGAAAGTATAAGATCTATGCCTTCAAGTTTCTCCTTTTCAAAATAATCCCATAAGTACTTTGATTCAACATCAGCTAACACAAGTATTTTCATTAACAATTCCCCAGCCACTCTACATGCGGCATGCTTTCTATTCTTCTTCTTTGACAACACCCTGAAGTGCCATTTTTAATTTCGCATTATCAGTAAGTTCATCATACTGAGGCAGTCTGCCGACTACATTATCAAGCAGCCAGTCCATAGTAATTATATCTTCAGGATCAATAAGAGTTCCCTCTTCAACCCTGATATTACCAGCCTGATCTTTCAATTCACCTTCAAAAACCCTGAATCTTGCCTCTTTAAGTTCTGTCTCAAAAAGCTTTACAAGTCTCTTGGTTGCTGATGGCAGGCTCTCTGAATATATAAGGTCAACAACGCCTGCTGACATTCCCCACCAGTAATTAAGCGCTTTGACATTGTCGCCTTCTTCTTCCTTGCTCCATGAACCACTCATAATACTCTGGATAAGCTTCTCATAGAATACACCCCAGTGCCATACAGGCATAGCCAGATGCTTATCTGAATCACTTGCCTTATACAGACCAAACTTACGCTTGCTTTTTCCCGGAGTAATCATATCCTGATCAGATATAATACTTATATTCTTCTTAGCCAGATTACCCTCTGAATCATTATCCTTGATACTGTTCCATTCAAGGTAAACCCTGGCTCTTGGATTAACGAACTTTACTCCCAGTGCAAATGCATTGATATTCGCACATGCACCATACACCGGATTATCAGCTATATAACCAACATTATCGTCATCTGCCATAGAACCTGCAATAATTCCTGTTATGAACTTTGCCTCAAACATTCTTGCATAATATGACCTGATATATTTATGAGAAATGTTAAGTGAACAGTCAAGAATCTTTACTGAAGGGTGCGCTATTGCAGCCTTCAATCCTGCCATATTCATAGCTGATGATGTCAGGAATATAAGGTCACAGTCCTTCTTAATAAGTCTGTTAATTGCAGCCTCATCGTTCTGTTCTGGTGTTACATTCTCTTCAACGTAAGTCTCTATCTGGTCTCCAAATGTATCATCAATATACTGTCTTCCAAGTTCGTGTGCATAGCACCATTCTGAATCCTGAGGTGTCTTTTCATATACGAAGCCAACCTTAAGCTTCTTAACTCCGCCACCCATAGGAAGCAGATAACTTAATATATTCTTCTTAGGTGCTGCAGCAGGTGTCATCTTAAGTTCAACCTCGCTGTTATCATCAAGCAGCTCGAATTCAGCCCATGTCTTGGCAACATTCTTAGCCATCTCTGACTTAGACATCTTCTTAACCACATCATATCCGTGAATATGAATGAATCGTAAAAATGAATCACCTACCGGAAAATCAAACTTATCCCCGCCTCTTGACTCATATGCAAGTCTGAAATTAAGATAACAAGAAACAAGGTCTTTCTTATCATCCTCATCCATCGGTTCTCCCGGTGTAATTCCTACAAGTTCCATAAGTGTAGTAAAACTGCCCTCTTTGCTGAAATATATATCATTCAGCTTGGTAGACTTATAGAAATCCATGAATTCATAATATATCTTAACATCCGGATCATCACTGTACTTAGGTATCTTTCTTATAACCTGTGCATTGACTGTCACAGCCTTAAAGTACTTAAGCACACTGACTCTTTTATTACCTTCAAGTACATAGAACTTATTCATGTACTCATATACTTTAATATCGTCTCTTATTCCCTCATTCACCTGACTGTCGCTAAGAGATGCCCACTTTGCCGCAAACTCTGTTCCCCAGTCAAGTATAGGCATGAAATTATCTGCAAATGCAGTAGTTCTGCCTGATGTACATGTTCCAACTACAAGTCTTAACGGAATCTGGTCACTTCCAAGACTAACTTCCCTGTCAATACTATCTTCATCAATAATATCCTCCAGAACCGGAAGATATGGGTAAGTACCCTTATTCACACACGCATGATATTCTTTTTTTCCAATCTTAACTGCACTAAGATAATCCTGTACTGACATATCTCCTACCTTTCTGTCTGCATTCTACCCTTTAATGTTGCTGTCCGTAACATTTGCAGACTGCCATATTCATATTTCTACTTACATATATAAAACTATCACATTTTCATCAAAAAATACACCTTAAAATTGACTTTTGTTAATTATGCTAGTATCTTATTCGATAGGCTCTGATTTTTTATTAATATGAAACGAGGGAATGAATACATATGAATATCGAATTTTCTAAGAGAGCTGACCGTTTTGGCAGCAACATTTTTAATATACTTAATGAGAAGAAGAATGACAGACTTGCACAGGGTAAGCCAGTGTACAACTTTACAGTTGGAACACCAGACTTTAAACCTGATGAATCCGTTATGAAAGTTGTTTCCGAGGCAGCACTTGACCCTGAGAATTACAAGTACTCACTTGGTGATACTGACGAACTTCTTGACGCTGTATGTAAATGGTATATGCGCCGCTACAATACTGTAATAACACCAGATCAGGTTACTTCTGTATTCGGAACACAGGAAGGAATGGCACACATCGCCCTTGCTTTATGCAATCCAGGGGATTTATGTTTAGTTCCTAATCCCGGATATCCTATATTCGAAATCGGACCATTCCTGTGTGATGCACAGATTGCTTATTACAATCTTCTTCCAGAGAACGATTATCTTATAGACTTTGATTCTATTGATGAAGAAACTGCAAGAAAGGCTAAGATGATGGTTGTATCTTATCCTCTGAATCCTGTATGTGCTACTGCACCTGACGAATTCTACGATAAGCTCATCGCATTTGCGAAGAAATATAACATTATAATTATCCATGATAATGCATATTCTGAGATTATATATGACGGACAGATTGGTGGCTCATTCTTAAGCCACGAAGGTGCTATGGAAGTCGGTGTTGAATTCAACTCACTTTCTAAGACTTATAATCTTACAGGTCTGCGTCTTTCATTTCTTATCGGAAACAGTGAAATCGTAAGTAAATTCAAGACTGTCCGCTCACAGTTTGACTACGGAACAAGTCTTATATACCAGAAGGCTGCTGTTGCTGCACTTAATGGTCCGCAAGGATATGTTGCCGACAACCGTGCTGAATATGAGTTAAGAAGAAATGCCCTCGTTGCCGGAATTAAGAAACTTGGTCTTAAACCTGCCGATGTTAAAGGTACTATGTTCGTATGGGCTGCAATCCCTGACGGTTATACCAATTCCGCTGATTATGTAATGGAACTTCTTAATAAAACTGGTGTTTTATGTACACCGGGAAGCAGCTTTGGAAGCCTCGGTGAAGGCCATGTAAGATTTGCACTTGTGCTTCCTCATGAAGAGATTGAGAACATATTTGCTAATCTGTAATTCATTAAAGCACATAATAATATGCATACAAAAACCCCGTATCCTGTAAACCAGAATACGGGGTTTATATGTATTGTGATATTAACGGTTAATCACTAAAGATTATTCTCTGATAATTAGCCACGGATCTGCTTAACAAGAGCAACAGCCTCAGCTGTCATATCCTTAATCTTGTCAAACTCGCCAGCCTTAATCATATCACCCTTAACCATCCATGATCCACCACAGCAGAAGATCTTATCGCATGATAAGAATTCCTCAAGGTTAGCTGTGTTGATACCACCTGTAGGCATGATTCTTACTGTTGTGTAAGCTGCGCACATAGCCTTGATCATCTTGATTCCGCCTGCAGCTGTAGCTGGGAAGAATTTAACTCTTGTAAGGCCTCTCTTAACAGCCTGTGCAAGTTCTGAAGGTGTAACGATACCTGGCATAACAGGGATATCCTTAGAGATACAGTAATCAACGATTTCTGGATCGAATCCTGGGCTTACGATAACTGAAGCACCAGCTGCTACTGCTCTGTCAACCTGCTCTGTTGTAAGTACTGTACCTGCTGCAAGTACCATATCTGGATATGCTTCGTGCATAAGACGGATAGATTCCTCAGCTGCTGCTGTACGGAATGTAACCTCTGCACATGGAAGACCACCCTCAACTAAAGCCTTAGCTAATGGAAGTGCATCTTTAGCATCATTCAATACTACTACTGGAATTACTCCAAGCTCTTCAAATTTGTCTGCGATATTGCTCATAATTATATAGACTCCTTTCATATTTCCCCAATCCCGAGGATAATTTTGTCCGCAAATATTCTATCACACTTTAATCGTCATTACAAGCATTATAAATGTTGTTATCCCCTCAGCGACAGCATAAGCAAGCCACACTCCTGTCATGCCAAAAAGTGCTGACATCACAAAAACTGCCCCTACTATAAGAACGAATCCTCTTGCCACAGAAACAACCGCTGCCTTAACTGCATCTTCTGTTGCACTGAATGCACCGCCGCCCACAATATTGATTCCGGCAAAGAATATTCCTATAAAGTACAACCTGACGCCATCTGTTGCGTAAAGCCTTAACATTTCTGAACCTTCACTGTTAAATACAGCAACAAACTGCCCTGCAAATATAAACAGTACACTATACATAATTGCAGCAAGTGCAAATGCTGTTATATATCCCATACGTTTTAACTGCGTACATCCATCTTTGTCACCCTTACCGAAGCAATTGCTTATAAGCGGCTGGCTTCCCTGTGCAACACCGTTAAATACTGCCGTTGTGACAATAGCAATATTAGCTACAACACCATATGCAGCAACTCCGACATTACCAGTAAGGCGTAGAATTACGAAATTAAAAGCAAGTGTAATAACTGCAGATGACATCTCTCCTACAAATGCTGATACACCAAGCTGGCTTCCTGCCACAAGTTTCTTTACTGATGGTCTGCACACAACAAGCTTAACGCTGCTTTTCTTAGAGAAAAAGTGTATGCAGCATATTCCCATGCCTATAATAGGCGAAAGCGCAGTTGCCAGCGCCGCACCTTCCATCCCCAGTTTCATAGGGAACATAAGAATATAATCAAATACTATATTAAACAGGCTGCTAAAAAGCGTTGCACTCATGGCAATTCCCGGTGCGCCGTCATTTCTTACAAATGCATTGGTTACATAATTACACATAAACATCGGTGCAAAACACATGAATATCTTAGTGTAATTATTACCAACCGATACAATGTGTTCATCAGCTCCAAGAATCCTCATAATATCTGCCGAAAAGAACACTCCAGCAAGAACGAATATTACGCTTAACATAATGCACCATATTAATGCATTCCAGAAATATCTGTCAGCATCTGAATCTTTCTTAATCTTTCCAATTGCATATCTAATAGCCGAACCTACACCAATCATCTCTCCAATTGAGAATATTATGCTGTATAACGGCATAACAAGATTCAACGCTGTAAGTCCGTCTACTCCTCTTGCAACAGATATAAAATATGAGTCAGCAAGAACATAGCATGAAAATCCTATCATTCCAAGGATATTCTGTGATACATATTTAGAAAAATTCTTTCTATTCTCCGCTCTGCTCATCTATCTCTCCTTAATTCAATAATACAAGTTACAAAAACGGCTCCCGATGGGAGCCGCATTAATATACTGTCATCACTCTTAATAAGAATAATATGCTGACATACTGCAATTACTTAGTTCCGAAGATTCTGTCTCCTGCATCACCAAGTCCTGGGCAGATGTATGCATCAGCATTAAGTTCTCTGTCAAGATGTCCTACATATATCTGAACATCAGGATGTGCCTTATGAAGTCTCTCAACTCCCTCTGGAGCTGCAATGATACACATAAACTTAATCTGCTTTCCTCCGACCTTCTTAATCTGGTCAATGGCATCTACTGCTGAACCACCTGTTGCAAGCATTGGATCTGTTACAACAATTGTTCTTTCCTCAATTGGATTAGGAAGCTTGCAGTAATATGGTACTGGCTCATGTGTCTCTTCATTACGGTACATTCCGATATGACCAACCTTAGCTGTTGGTACAAGTGAAAGAACACCTGGAACCATACCAAGTCCGGCTCTTAAGATAGGAACGATTGCAAGCTTACGTCCTGAAATCATAGGAGTCATACATGTCTCGATAGGTGTCTCAATCTCTACATCTTCTGTTGGAAGGTCTGATAAAGCTTCAAAACCTTCAAGCATTGCTATCTCTTCAACAAGCTTTCTGAATTCATTAGTTCCTGTTTTCTTATCTCTAAGAATTGAAATCTTATGCTGGATAAGTGGATGTTTAAATATAGTTACATTCTTCTCATTCTCAAAATCCATCATTATTAAGTACCTCCAAATTTAATTCTTAATTACTACTGTAACCTGATATCTATAATCTGATATTACTTATCATCTTCTGATTCTTCTTTTGCAGAATCTGTGTTCATAACATATACTCCACGGCTGCTGTCACCTGCTGGATTCTTACCGAATTCATAATCATTACCAGGTAATATAGCGTTAAGAAGAATACCTGCTATAGCAGCGATTGCAAGTGCTGTAAGTGTTATAGATGTTCCACCGATTGTGAATGTAAGTCCGTCACCGAAACCTAAACCACATACGAATATAACACCTGCAATAATAAGGTTTCTTGACTTAGTAAGGTCAACCTTGTTCTCAACAACATTTCTTACACCGATAGCTGAAATCATACCATAAAGCATGAATGATACACCACCGATAATTGCTGTTGGCATAGTTGATATAACTGATGAGAACTTAGGTATGAATGAAAGTATAATTGCAAATACTGCTGCAATTCTGATTACTCTCGGATCATATACCTTAGAAAGCTCGAGAACTCCTGTGTTCTCACCATATGTAGTATTAGCTGGTCCACCGATTGCTCCTGCAAATGCTGTAGCAACACCATCACCGATAAGTGTTCTGTGAAGTCCTGGATCTGCTAAATAGTTTTCTTCAACTGTAGCTGAAATAGCTGACATATCTCCGATATGCTCCATCATTGTTGCAATAGCAATAGGTGCCATTACAAGGATTGCTGTAAGGTCAAACTTCATGAACTGGAAGTTAGGAACTCCGACCCATGCAGATGAAGATATTGCTGAGAAATTAAGTATTGCTGAACCATCAGGATTATGTACTCCGCATGCATTAAGAATAAGTGCAAATACATATGAAATTACTACACCCATAAGAATAGGAATAATCTTGAAAAGTCCCTTGCCCCATATATTGAATATAATAATTACAGCAAGTGCAACAAATGCAAGTAACCAGTTAGTTGAAGCATTTGAAATAGCTGAACCTGCAAGTGAAAGACCGATACAGATAATGATAGGTCCTGTAACTACAGGTGGGAGGAATTTCATAACTCTGTTAACTCCGACAAGCTTGATTATAAGTGCAAGTACGAAGTAAAGCATTCCGGCTACGAATATACCACCGCATGCATAAGCAGCCTTATCATTAGCTGACATTGTTGCATACATGCCACTGTCAAGATTAGCTACTGTGTAGAATCCTCCAAGAAATGCAAAGGAAGATCCTAAGAATGCAGGTACTTTGAACTTAGTACACAAATGGAATATCAATGTACCAAAACCTGCACAGAAAAGTGTTACTGATACAGACAGACCTCTGGTAAGTTCCTCACCGCAGGCAGCCTGAAAATATCCTGATACCAGAATAGGTACAAGGATGGTTGCGCCAAACATGGCAAACATATGCTGAATACCAAGAATCAGCATCTTCGCTTTGCCAAGTTTTCTGGCATCGCGAATAGGTTCCATTTTCTTTTGTTCCATAATACGCTCCAATCGATTTATATTTTCATATTATTATAGAACATATTAGGATTTAGGGCAATGAGAAATTATTCCTTTTTAAACTTTTCTAAACATACATTTCGAGGCATGAAAAGCTTTCGCTTTCCATGCCCCGAAACTCGTGTTATGGTCAGAAATTGGATTATTTCTCTTCCGCAATTGCAGCCTGTGCTGCAGCAAGTCTTGCAATAGGTACTCTGAATGGTGAGCAGCTCACATAATCAAGACCAATCTTGTGGCAGAATGCAACTGATGAAGGATCTCCACCATGCTCTCCGCAGATACCTATATGAAGATTCGGATTAACCGGTCTTCCAAGTTTTATTGTCATCTCCATAAGCTTACCTACACCATTCTGGTCAAGCTTCGCAAATGGATCATTCTCAAATATCTTAGATTCATAGTATGCATTAAGGAACTTACCTGCATCATCTCTTGAGAAGCCAAATGTCATCTGTGTAAGGTCATTAGTACCGAAGCAGAAGAAATCAGCTTCCTTGGCAATCTCATCAGCAGTAAGTGCAGCTCTTGGAATCTCAATCATTGTACCAACCTCATATTCAAGGTCGATTCCTGCTGCCTTAATCTCCTCATCTGCTGTCTCAACAACAGTCTTCTTTACATACTTTAATTCTTTAACCTCACAGATAAGAGGAATCATAATCTCAGGCTTAACATTCCAGTCAGGATGTGCCTTCTTAACATTGATTGCAGCTCTGATAACAGCTCTTGTCTGCATCTTGGCAATCTCTGGATATGTTACTGCAAGACGGCATCCTCTGTGTCCCATCATTGGATTGAACTCATGCAGACTTGCAATAATATTCTTAATAGTCTCTACTGACTTGCCCTGTGCATCAGCCAGCTTCTTAATATCTTCTTCCTCTGTAGGAACGAATTCATGAAGAGGTGGATCAAGGAATCTGATAGTTACAGGATTACCTTCAAGTGCCTCATAAAGTGCTTCGAAATCGCTCTGCTGATATGGCAGAATCTTATCAAGTGCTGCTTCTCTTTCTTCTACAGTATCAGAACATATCATCTCTCTGAATGCTGCAATTCTGTCCTCCTCAAAGAACATATGCTCAGTACGGCAAAGTCCGATACCTTCTGCACCAAGCTCTCTTGCCTTCTTGGCGTCCTTAGGAGTATCTGCATTAGTACGAACTTTTAACTTTCTATACTTATCTGCCCACTCCATAACTCTTCCGAACTCTCCTGCAATCTTGGCATCAACTGTAGGAATCTGTCCGTCATATATATTACCAGTTGTACCATCAATTGAGATATAATCTCCTTCATGGTATTCCTTGCCTGCAAGTGTGAACTTCTTATTAGCTTCATCCATTGCAATATCACCACATCCAGATACACAGCATGTTCCCATTCCTCTTGCAACAACGGCTGCATGGCTTGTCATACCGCCTCTTACAGTAAGAATACCCTGTGAAGCCTTCATACCTGTAATATCTTCTGGTGATGTTTCAAGTCTTACAAGAACAACTTTCTCTCCTCTTGCATTCCATTCTTCTGCATCCTCTGCTGAGAATACAATCTTACCACATGCAGCACCTGGAGATGCTCCAAGTCCTCTTCCTGCAGGAGTTGCAGCCTTAAGTGCAGCTGCATCAAACTGTGGATGAAGAAGTGTATCAAGATTACGAGGATCAATCATTGCAACTGCTTCCTTCTCTGTTCTCATGCCCTCATCTACAAGGTCACATGCAATCTTTAATGCTGCCTGTGCTGTTCTCTTACCATTACGGGTCTGTAACATGAACAGCTTTCCATGTTCAACTGTGAATTCCATATCCTGCATATCTCTGTAATGTTCTTCCAGAGTTGCACACACCTTCTTGAACTGTTCAAATGCTTCTGGGAACTTTTCACTCATCTCCTGAATATGCATTGGAGTTCTTACACCGGCAACAACATCTTCGCCCTGTGCATTAGTAAGGAATTCTCCAAAAAGTCCCTTAGCTCCTGTTGCAGGATCTCTTGTAAATGCAACACCAGTTCCACAGTCGTCTCCCATATTACCAAACGCCATAGACTGTACATTAACTGCTGTTCCCCAAGAATAAGGAATATCATTATCTCTTCTGTATACATTAGCTCTTGGGTTGTCCCATGAACGGAATACAGCCTTAATAGCTCCATATAACTGTTCCTTAGGGTCATCTGGGAAATCCTTGCCAATCTTAGACTTATATTCAGCCTTAAACTGTGTTGCAAGTTCCTTAAGATCATCTGCTGTAAGCTCTACATCAAGCTTAACCCCTCTCTCATCCTTCATCTTGTCGATAAGTTCTTCGAAATACTTCTTACCAACTTCCATAACAACATCTGAATACATCTGAATGAATCTTCTGTAGCAGTCCCATGCCCATCTTGGATTACCAGACTTCTGTGCAATAACATTAACAACATCCTCATTAAGTCCAAGATTAAGAATAGTATCCATCATACCTGGCATTGAAGCTCTCGCTCCAGAACGAACAGAAACTAAAAGCGGATTCTCCATATCTCCAAACTTCTTGCCTGTAATCTGTTCCATCTTCTCGATATGTTCGTTAATCTGTCCCATGATCTCATCATTGATCTCTCTACCATCCTCGTAATACTGGGTACAAGCTTCTGTTGTAATTGTGAATCCCTGTGGTACAGGAAGACCGATATTAGTCATCTCTGCAAGGTTAGCACCTTTACCTCCGAGAAGCTCACGCATATCTGCGTTACCCTCTGTGAATAAATACACCCATTTCTTACCCATAACAAAACCTCCATAGTTTAATATTCAGTTATTCAAGTTGTCCATTTCCTTTAGGTTGTTAAAATTATAACATAGTAATCGTTTTAGTGCAACCACTAATGTACTAAAATTAATACAATTTTATATACAAGCCTTACATTTACAGAATATGCTTAATATGGGAAAATATTCATGATGTTTGGGACATCGGTCAACATGTACATTGAATAAGAATAACATGTCCGCACGGATATCAGTGCTGCGCATTCCCAACACTTAATAAAAGGAGGATTTTTCTATGCCTAAAGACCCTGTTATGCTTTTAAGCTTTGTCAATACACAGCTTCGTGATAACTACAATACATTAGAGGAACTGTGCCAATCTTATATGGTTTCTGAGGAAGAGATAACTGATAAGTTAAAGACAATTAATTACGAATATAATAGCGAAAAGAACCAGTTTGTTTAGTCTGAAAATGAAAGACCTACTAGAGCCTGCCCATATGTAAATCTAGTAGGTCTTTTTTTGCACATTAAGTTGTGCGCTCTTCTAATTTACCTACGCAATCATTACTTCGTTGCATTTTAGTAGGTCTTTTTTCAGCTTCTCCAACGAATCATTGTAAACAAAAATCAAAATCATCAACAAAAGACCTACTAAATCTGAATTTTCCAACAGTTTAGTAGGTCTTTCAATTTTTACATTATCAATTTTTCAATTAAACAACCCACTAACTTATAGATTACTCTGCCCTTAGTAGGTCTTGACCGACAATCAGCATACAAGCGTTGATTCTTTTAATGATTCCACATATAAAAAGCAGGTATAATGTATAACTCTGCACATTACACCTGCCATAATCAATTCTTTATATTATTACCTGTATGGCTTACTTCTGCCTTGCAGCAGCTCTGGCTGTCAGCTTTCCATCTACAAGGTCAATAACAATATCATCACCTGTATTGATATTGCCTGCCAGTATTAACTTGGCTGCCAGCGTTTCTACTGTCTTCTGGACATATCTCTTAAGTGGTCTTGCACCATACATTGGGTCAAATCCGTTCTCAACTATAAAATCCTTGGCTGCGTCTGTAAGAACAATCTCAAGCTCCTTATCTGCAAGCCTCTTGTTAACATCTGCAACTAAAAGATTGATAATATTGCTGATATTGTCCTTAGTAAGAGGCTTAAACATAATTATCTCATCAAGACGGTTAAGGAATTCAGGTCTGAAATGATTCTTTAAATCACCCATAACAGCTTCCTCTGCCTCTGGCTTGATTGAGCCATCCGGATTGATACCTTCAAGCAGATATGAAGAACCAATGTTACTTGTCATTATGATTATAGTGTTCTTGAAATCCACAGTTCTTCCCTGTGAGTCAGTGATACGACCATCATCAAGTACCTGTAAGAGGACATTAAATACATCTGGATGTGCCTTCTCAACCTCATCAAAAAGAACAACTGAATATGGTTTTCTTCTTACAGCTTCTGTAAGCTGTCCACCTTCATCATAACCTACATATCCTGGAGGTGCTCCGATAAGTCTGGATACTGAATACTTCTCCATGTACTCGGACATATCAAGTCTTACTATATTAGATTCATCATCAAACAGGCTCTCAGCCAGTGCCTTTGCAAGCTCTGTCTTACCTACACCTGTAGGTCCTAAGAACAGGAATGAACCTATTGGCTTAGTCGGGTCTTTAATACCCGCCTTAGACCTTATGATTGCTTCTGTTACCTTAGTAACACCTTCATCCTGACCGATAACTCTCTTGTGAAGCTGTTCATCAAGATTAAGAGTTTTCTGTCTTTCAGACTCACTTAACTTGCTAACAGGAATACCAGTCCATCTTGATATAATCTTGGCAATCTCTTCCTCAGTAACACTTTCATGAACAAGGCTCATATCTCTGTTACTTGACTTCTTCTCAGCTTCTTCCAGAGCCTTCTGTGCCTGTGGAAGCTTACCATACTGAAGCTCTGCTGCCTTATTAAGATCATATTCTCTCTTAGCCTGTGCTATCTGAGTATTAATCTGGTCAATCTCTTCCTTTAACTTACTTACCTGGTCAACAGAAGATTTCTCGCTGTCCCATTTAGCTTTCTGGATATTGAAATCAGACCTTAATTCAGATAATTCCTTCTGCAATGCATCAAGTCTTTCCTTACTAAGGTTATCTGTCTCTTTCTTAAGAGCTGCTTCCTCAATCTCCATCTGCATAATCTTTCTTCTCTTCTCATCAAGTTCTGCAGGCATTGAATCAAGTTCGGTCTTAATCATTGCACATGCTTCATCCACAAGGTCAATAGCCTTATCTGGCAGGAATCTGTCTGAAATGTATCTGTCTGACAAAGTAGCTGCACTTACAAGTGCACCATCAGTAATCTTAACACCATGGAACACTTCATATCTATCCTTAAGACCTCTAAGAATTGAGATAGTATCCTCAACTGTAGGTTCATCAACCATAACTGGCTGGAATCGTCTTTCAAGTGCCGGGTCTTTCTCAATGTACTCTCTATGCTCATCAAGAGTTGTAGCACCTATACAATGAAGTTCACCACGGGCAAGCATTGGCTTTAACATATTGCCTGCGTCCATAGCACCTTCTGTCTTTCCTGCACCGACAATAGTGTGAATCTCATCAATAAATAGAATTATCTGACCTTCAGATTTCTTAACCTCATCAAGTACAGCCTTAAGTCTTTCCTCGAATTCACCACGATACTTTGCACCTGCAACAAGTGCACCCATATCCAGTGCGAAAAGCTTCTTATCCTTTAAGCCTTCTGGAACATCTCCCCTTACAATTCTCTGTGCAAGTCCTTCAACAACTGCTGTTTTACCAACACCAGGCTCACCAATAAGAACCGGATTGTTCTTAGTCTTACGGGAAAGGATTCTTATTACATTTCTGATTTCATTATCTCTGCCGATAACAGGGTCAAGCTTTCCGTCCTTAGCTCTTTCTACAAGGTCTGTAGCATATTTGCTGAGAGTATCATAAGTTGCTTCCGGATTATCTGAAGTAACACTCTGGTTGCCTCTTACTGTCGCAAGGGCTGACAGGAATGATTCCCTGTTAATTCCATATGTCTTAAAGAGCTGCTTGATACCCTTATTAGGTGCTGCAATCATTGCAAGCATAAGGTGCTCAACAGAAACATATGCATCACCCATTCTCTTTGCTTCATCTTCAGCATTTATTAAAACCTTATTAAGGTCATTGCTTACATAAAGCTGTACATTTCCTGAAACCTTATTCTTCTGGCTAAGTAAAGTCTCAATATTCTTTATAAATGTGTCCTTATCAATTCCCATCTTCTCTATCAGGCTCGCGATAAGACTATCTTCTATAGTTAAGAGACTGTACAGAAAATGTTCCTGATCAATCTCCTGATTACCATAATCGTAGGCAATCTTCTCGCACTGGTTAACAGCCTCAATAGACTTCTGTGTAAACTTATTAATGTTCATACGATTACCTCCTTCTGTTACGATGAAGCCTTAACTTCACTGTTTATCTATTGTTTTCCTCTTACAACTGATGTTATACATCTCATTATTAGCACTGTCAAGAGGTGAGTGCTAATGAATTTATTAAAAAAATATAAAGCCAGCAAAATACTGGCTTTACATGCAATTTGTTAGTTTCCAAGCTTTAATGACTTAACCCACTTAGAAACTTCTGATGCAGAAGCACCTGAACTGAATCTCTGTCCATCCTGCCAGTTACCTGTTCCTGCCATCTTCTCTAAAAGATTTCCACTGTCACCAATTCCTGATGATGATGATGTACAGAATGGAATAACTGTCTTACCTGTGAAATCATTACCTTTTACAAAGTTATTAACAGGCCATGCTGCAATATGCCACCATATTGGATATCCGATAAATACAGTATCATATGAATCCCAGTTGTCAGGTGTAACCTTTGTAAGCTCTACATCTCTAAGGCTCTCATCATTATGCTCCTTAGAAACACGGCTGTTATTATTGTTCCAGTTAAGGTCATCACTTGTATAAGGATTAACTGGTGTTATCTCGAAAATATCTGCATCTGCATTTTCAGCAATAGTCTGTGCAACTGCCTTAGTGCTTCCTGTTGCTGTATAATATACAACAAGTGTCTTCTTGCCTGTAGAAGGTGTTGTCTGTGCTGTTGTACTATCAGCAGCTTCTGTTGATTTAACAGTATCCTGTACTGCTGTTGTAGTAGTATTATTATTAGTTGTAGTTGTTGTTGTGTCTGATGTAGCTGCTCCACAGCCTGTAAAAAGTCCTAACGCCATAACAAATGTAGCTGCCACACTTACAATTCTTTTAATCTTCATAATTATTTCCGCCTTTCCTTGTATTACCAGTTCTTCTTTTCCTTGGAACTGTCCTGATTGTTTTTTCTCTCTTCAACCATCTTCACAAACCATTCAACCATCTTAGGATCCTGATGTGAGAAGAATGCGCTTTCTGCCTTATCAAGCTCTGCTATTGTATTCATATCTTCATCAGAAAGAGTGAAGTCAAATACATTAAAGTTTTCTTCCATTCTCTCTATATGAGTTGACTTAGGAATTACGACAACTCCTCTCTGGATATGCCAGCGAAGCATAACCTGTGCTGGTGTCTTTCCATACTTTGCTGCAATCCCTGCAACAACAGGATTGTCAAATGTGCCTCCTCTTCCTTCACCGAATGGAGCCCATGCCTCAAGCTGTATTCCATATTTGTCAGCCCATTCCTTCATTTCCTTCTGCTGGTTAAAGATATGTGTTTCAACCTGATTAACCATTGGTTTAATTCTGTTAAATGAAGCAAAATCAACCATTCTGTCAACATAGAAATTAGATATTCCTATCGCTCTGATTTTACCTTCATCATATAAATCCTCTAATGCATGATATGCACCATATGCGTCAGAAAATGGCTGGTGAAGAAGAACTAAATCAAGATAATCTGTCTTTAACTTCTTCATAGACTCAAGAACAGATTTCTTAGCTTCCTCATATCCATAATGCTCAATCCATACCTTAGTTGTAAGGAAAATCTCTTCTCTTGGAATTCCGGATTTGGCAATTGCATTACCAACCTCTTCCTCATTGAAATAGCTCTGTGCTGTATCTATTGCCCTGTAACCTGTCTTAAGGGCATCGAGAACACATCTCTCACACTCGTCCTTAGTTACCTGATAAACTCCGTAACCTAATATTGGCATCTTAACTCCATTGTTCAAAGTTACATATTCCATATCAATGTCCTCCTGTTAAATTTCTCTATAAATGTGTTTCTATAAACTTTTATAACACCTAAACATGACTTTAAGTCAAGACCGTTATATAAAATTTCTTTCAAAATTTTTAATAAAGCCTGTAATTTCCAATAAAAAAGAGACTTAAGATATATCTATATCAAAAGTCCCTATAAATCTTATTACAACGAATTCAGTAATCCCTTAATTCCGTCCTTCTTATATATTGCTTTATAATAAGCAACCTCATCCTTTATCAGTTCATCAATAACCTGCATTCCAAGAAGCTCAACAGGTGCTTTATCATCAGTAAGAATATAATCTCCATTATCATAACTTCTTATATCAGAAGATACTCTTGCCATCATATTCTTTAAATCCCTATTATTAATTCTTAATGAATTATAAGCAAGAACATCAGCAATATCAGGGTTATCTGATGCAAACAGTTCTCTATTGGAAGAACCTGCAACATCAACTACATATTCAGTACCAAATACCTTTCCTATTGTATCAGCCAGATATTCATTAATATTGCCCTCTTTGCTTCCTCGCATATTCATATTGACAACCATAACTCCATTGTCTGTCAGATGCTCTTTAACCAGCGTAAAAAACTCCACTGATGACATCTGGAAAGGAATTGTAATATCCTGATATGCATCAACCATTATAACATCATATTTCTTATCTGTCGCATTAAGATAAGCCCTTCCATCATAAGTCGTTACCGGAATGTTCTTATCAAGTGAAAAATATTTCCTTGAAAGGTCAGTGATTTTCTGGTCAATCTCCACACCCTCAATATTCATGTCCCCAATATATCTTGTACACTGTGTTGCATATGTCCCTGTACCCATTCCAAGAATAAGCATATCCATATCAGACGCATTTTTATCAGGAATCATATACGGTGCTGCCATTGCATAATCATAGTACATTCCTGTAAGTCCGTCCTCCTTCATATACACAGACTGCACGCCGAACAAAACATTTGTAGAAAGCACAACTTCCTTATCGTTCTCATAGACCTGCAGGTAGTTATATATCGACTCGCCCTCATAAGTGAGATTGTTCTGCCAGAAAGCAAATGAATCCGAATATCCAAGTCCGCAGCACAGTGCGAATATAAGCACTGACGCAATAACCTTCTTCTTTCCCGAATGTACGCTCACGAAATACACGATTGCAAGAACCAGCAGTATTCCTGAGAATATAAGAAATGTTATCGAAGTTCCAACTGCCGGAATTGTAACAAAGGTTGGCACAAATGTACCAATAATACTTCCTATTGTGTTAAATGCACCAAGCGTTCCAACAGTTCTTCCGTTATCGTCAAGGCTGTCAACTGAATACTTGACAAGCGATGGTGTAACTGTTCCAAGCAGAAACAATGGAAATACGAATATTACCATACATGCTGCAAATGCGGCTATAATCAGAAAGTTACTGCTCACTGTGAATACAAGCAGCGCTGATATTCCAAGTATTATGTACTTTCCAACAACAGGAATTAATGCTATCCATATTGCTGCCACAATGATTCTTGCATACAGCTTGTCAGGATTCGGATTCTTATCCGCAGTCTTTCCACCATATATGTTACCGAGTGCCATTGCAATCATGATTGTTCCGATTATAATCGTCCATACAATCTGTGAAGAACTAAAATACGGTGCAAGAAGCCTGCTCGCACCAAGCTCCACAGCCATAACCGACATTCCTGCAAAGAATTCTGTAAGATATAGAAAAATCTTATTCTTTAATACGCCTTTGTGTTCATTACTCTTTTCCATAGTCACCTCTTAATAATCTATAATTATACATTGTCCATCTCATCAATTGTCTTCATCAGTATATCAACATCTATTGGCTTTGCTATGTACCCGTTCATGCCTGCTGCAGCCGCCTTCTGTTTATCCTCTTCAAATGCATTGGCTGTCATGGCAATTATAGGAATAAATGCCCTTCTGTCTCCAAGGCTCCTGATTTCCTCTGTAGTTCTATATCCATTCTTATTAGGCATCTGAATATCCATAAGAATAAGATTATAATAATCCACAGGTTTCTCTTTAACCATATCTATACATACAGCACCATCTTTAGCCCTGTCAACCTCAAATCCTCTCTCAGTCAGCAATGTAACTGCAATCTCAGCATTAAGGTCATTGTCTTCTGCAAGCAGAATTCTTCCTCCGCCTTTTTCTGATTGTTTAACGGTATTTTCCTTGTTTGAATCAGCAGACTTCTCATTCTTTGCTATAGGAAATTCCACTGTGATTGTTATTGTTGTTCCTTTACCAAGTTCGCTGTCTACCTCAATCTTTCCACCCATCATATCAAGGAGCGATTTCACAATAGGCAGTCCAAGACCTGTTCCGTCAACCTTAGTTTCTGTGCTTGTCTTCTCTCTTGTAAATGTTTCAAATATATGTGGCAGATATTCTTTACTCATACCAATTCCTGTATCTGCAACAACAACCTTATATAATGCCCTGTCATCAAATGTTCCCGGCTTTTCATCAACAGTAATATTAATCTGTCCGCCTCTTCCGGTATATTTGACAGAATTGCTTATGACATTAAGAAGAATTTCTTTAATCTTAGTTTCATCACCTGTAATATACTGATGTTCTATATTGCTGTCATATGTCATTATCAGCCTTTTATTCTTTACCGCCGGCTCAAACACCGCTTCCAGAGACTTCTTTATTGCACATAAATCCACAACACTGTTGTCAAGTGTCATCTTACCACTTTCAATTCTTGCCATCTCAAGTACATGATTGATTATTGAAAGAAGCATTTCACTTGATGCTTTGATTTTAGCTATATAATCATTAACCTTGTCCCTGTCATCTATGTGTTTCTCAAGAAGTGCCGTAAAACCAATAATTGCATTCATAGGAGTTCTTATATCGTGACTCATATTGAACAGGAATCTTGTTTTAGCTTCATTGGCATTCTGCGCTTTCTTTGCTGCTTTCTCTATCTCATCTGCATATCTGGCATCCTTATAACGGCGCATCTGTGCCTGCCAGAATGCAAGTGTAACAAGAAATGCAAGAACCGCACTTGCAAATGTAGCAATCAATAATTCACTCTTGGAAATCCATCCTCCCTCTGGCACAATGTCAAAATACCAGCAGTCATTAGGCACATTACATTCGACTTCCAGTGTATCTTTCAGCTTACCAGTTGAACATTGTGCAATTGTAAGCGGCTGCCCTGTTGTCATATCTTTTTTCCATATTCTGTAGTGATATGCTGCGTCCTCAAGATTATCCAGCTGCATCTCATCAATAAAGCCATCCCAGTTAATAACAAGTATTGCAAATCCCCAGAACCGGTTGTTACCATCATTATCAACATATATTGGATTAAACAGAAGTGCTCCTGTTACTCCCTGAACCAGTTCATATGGTCCTGCTATCGTATAATCCCCGCTATCTTTGGCAAGATTAGCTTCTTTTTCTCTTCTTGAATCATTCAGCATATCTAATCCAATTGCCACTTCATTAATATGATATGGATATGCCTGTGTAACAACTCCGTCCTTAGCAAGCTCAATTCCTTCAATTACACTGTTATTATCAAGCATATAACCAGAAAGCTGCTCAAAATAATCATCATCTATTTCATTTCCCGCCTCTATCATTCTTTTGAAAAAATCGGACATTTCAATATATTTATCGAGCTGTGATTCTACTCGTCTTACAGTTGCTTCTGCCGTATATCCTGCTTTTAGTCTGCCTTCTTTCTCCTGATAATAAAACTGCACATGAATAAATGCATTAATAGCTATAAAAGAAATAACCAGAATAATGGCTGTTTTTATTCTGATATATTTAATGTTCATATTGTTCTTCATATTAAATTCTCCCAGAACGCCTTATCTTTCATGGTGATTTTATCATATATTCTTGCACATTGACAATATCAACGCCTTAAGCTACACTTTCTTATAAACCAATGAATGGAGTATTAACTATGAAGAAGATATATGGAATTATAATTGCTATAGCAGTATGTGTGCTCTGTGTCTGCACATTTTTCGCAGTCAGAAGCCAGCGACAGAATCAGAATGAACTTAATAATCTTGAAAAAGAGGCGGCTCCTTATCAGGACGAAATCAACGACATATACGCCGAGCTTCAGTCAAGAAAGCAGAAACTAGGCAGTTCTGATAACTCCAATGCAGGTGCTACTCTTGCATTCGTTCCTGCCTCTGCCGATGACATTGATACAATCAAAGAACTTATTAGTGATTATGATTATACACCAACAATAATTGCTGACTGCTCAATCGACAGCAAAGAACTTGATTCTATAATAAGAAAATCCCAGAATAACAATTATGATATTCTGCTTTCAGGTATGACTTTCGATGATGAGGTTCTTGCATCTGCAATAAAAGTCCGCAATAATCTTGCCAGAGACAATTATAATCTTGAAGATACATTTTTCTTAAGACATACATATGATACAGATGAAGCCCGCAAGTCTTTGCTTGATAACGATTACAGCCATCTTGTCTGCTATAACGAAACATTTACCTCCGGTACAGCTTCTAATGGAATGTTATACATTTCTTACAGCTTTATCCGTTCGTCAAATGCTTTTACCAATCTTATTAATCAGGCTATATCAACTAATACTGATGCTGTTATGATATTTGATTTTGCAGATATGCAGGATGGAACTATAGATGATTCTACTATAACAGGCTTTCTTGAAGAATTAAGCAGCAAAATAGACGAGGGCTCTATTAATTCTTATACTATTTCGCAGGCATTTGAGGCTCTTGAGAACGAAGAGACGCTTTCACAGATTGCCATAGAAGAATATGAGCAGTATAAAGCAGAACAGGAATCAAGAATAGCTGAACTTGAATCCAAAGTTCATGAAATATACAGTTCACGAAAGAAATAAGCTTCTCCAGACTGAATAAACTTAATATTCCGGGTTCATAATTATTACTATGATTCACATCTAACAAGGAGGATTTTATGAGTAATAATATGGATCTGGGATATGATATGTTCTGTTATCAGTGCGAACAGACTGCTGGAGGAAAAGGCTGCACCAAAGTCGGTGTATGTGGAAAGACACCTGAGATTGCCAACCTTCAGGATTTACTTATTTACCAGTTAAAAGGAATAAGCTTTTACGCAAAACATCTTCTTGATTCAGGACTTAATGTTGATAAAAGCATTGTCAGCTTTATTGAGAACTGTCTCTTTACAACTCTTACTAATGTTAATTTCAATGTGGACGACCATGTCCGTCTTCTTAAACAATCCCGTGATATTAAGAATAATCTTAAGAATATGGTAGGCGCAACTGAATATATCACTCCTGCCGCTGCCTATGAACTGCCTGAAACTAAAGCAGACATGCTTCGTGACGCACCAATGGCAGGAATAATGTACGATAAGGCATTAGACCCTGATATCCGTTCATTAAGGCAGACAATTCTTTATGGTCTTAAAGGCATCAGCGCTTATGGACATCAGGCAAGAGAACTTTCATATTACAGTGATAACGTTGATAATTTCTATATTACTGCACTTGAAGCAATAACCGATAATACGCTCACCGTTGAAGAGCTTATCCGCCTGACACTTAAAACAGGTGATATGGCTATCGAGATTATGAAAAAACTTGATGAGGCAAACACTACCATTTACGGTAATCCATCACCTCACACAGTTAATGTTCACATTAAGAAAGGTCCATTTATAATTGTTTCAGGACATGACCTTAAAGACCTTGAAATGCTTTTAAAGCAGACAGAAGGACTTGGCATCAATATATATACACACGGTGAAATGCTTCCTTCCCACGGTTATGAAGGGCTTAAGAAATACAAGCATCTTGTAGGTAATTTCGGAGGTGCATGGCAGGATCAGCAGAAGCAGTTTGACAATCTTCCGGGTTGTATCCTTATGACAACCAACTGCCTTATGCGTCCAAGAGACACATATAAAGACCGCATATATTCTACCAATGTTGTAGGCTGGGATGGCATTAAATATGTGGAGAAGAAACCTGACGGCGAAAAGGATTTTTCTGAAATCATAAATCAGTCACTTGAACTTGGAGGATTTACTGAGGATCAGGAAGTTAAAGAAATTCTTGTAGGCTTCGGACACAAAGCAGCACTTTCACATGCTGGAGAACTTGTGGAAGCTGTTAAATCCAAGCATATAAGACATTTCTTCCTAATTGGAGGCTGTGACGGTGCAAGACCGGGAAGAAGTTATTTTACTGATTTTGCAACAATGGTTCCTGATGACTGCATGATTCTTACCCTTGCATGCGGCAAATACCGCTTCAACAAGCTGGACTTTGGCACTGTTGCAGGTCTTCCAAGACTTCTTGATATCGGTCAGTGTAATGATGTGTATTCTGCAATTCTTATTGCCAATGCACTTGCTGATGCATTTGGAACAGATGTCAATAGTTTGCCATTATCTTTAATTGTTTCATGGTATGAACAGAAGGCTGTAGCTGACCTGCTTGCACTGTTAAGCCTTGGCATTAAGAACATCTATCTTGGACCTACGCTTCCTGCTTTCTTAAGTCCTAATGTCTTACAGTATCTCGTAGATACTTTCCAGTTAAGACTTATAAGCAATCCTGAAGACGACATTAAGACATGCCTTGGTCAGGCTGTTTAAATCTTATCGCAAAAATGACTGCCACATAAAGTGACAGCCATACATATGCTCTGCAGCAATATTTTATTTCCATTATCACTGTTATATCTACAACTCCGCCAGTCCGGCAAGTGCAACATATTTTTCTGAAACTGTAAACCATGTTGGGAAATCCGTTATTCCTGACTGTGGGAGATTGAATATTCTCTGAAACTCCTTAACTGCTGCTGCCGTCTGTTCACCATATATTCCATCTGTAGAAAGAACCGGAATTGAATTATAATACTCTCCAATAAGGTTAAGCTGTTCCTGCAGCTGTCTTACCTTCTGTCCTGACGAACCTATATCAAGATTAGTTCCCGGCCATGAATAAGGAATTCCGCTTATCTGCTCTGCTTCATTAATATACACATCCTGACCATAATAATATCTTAATATCTCAATTGACGAATAATTCTGGTCGCCAAGGTACTTGCTTCCCCACTGTGAAAGCCTGTTAGGACATGTCACTCTCTTTCCATCACAATACTGTGTAAGTATCGGCTGTTTAACATTAGGTCTTGATATGTAATTGTCAAATATATCATCAACAACCTGTGATATACTCTCGAACACATTTCTTCCATTAACCCATTTCTGGTCATATGCAGTTGATGAAGTTATAGTAAAATCATAGAACTGGTTTCTGTACCACTCAGTATATACACGGTTTAATGTGAATGACATAATTGCAAGCACATTTGCCTCAATTGTCTGTCTTGGCCATGTCGAATATATCTCGGAACTCGCTACATTCTTAATATAATCCTTATATGTCACATAATAATTATCCACCACGGAATCTCTTGGCGGACCGTCATGCACAACCACGATTTCAGGAACAACAACCCTGTCCAGAACGATTTCACCCGACTGTCCCATAGGCTTTATCTCTGCCTCGTCTATCTTAGGTGGATAATCCCCATACAACGTATTAACCGGTATCACTATATTATCCTGGGCATTATCCCTTGTGAACATTCTTACATTCTGCAGGCTTACCTCTCCCGAAAACATATCACTTCCCGATATGCTCACATCACTGTAACCCGGTGCGCTCACAGCTATGTCATACTCTGAGAACGGCTGCCTGTTGCCCGGCTCCATACTGTATTCAATCGGCGGCGTTCTCAAATCATTAAATATGCTTATTCCGTCCGAATCCGTCCCACTTTCCCCTATTATATTATCAGGATTTCCTGTATACGACAGTCTTACAGTCGCTCCCTTAATTGGCGCATTTTCTTCATCGACAACACTTACCTTTAACTTACCCTTATCAATATTATTTTCTGGCACTTCAAATGTATGTACATATCCAACGTTCATAATCTGTCCTCTTTCTCATCTTAAGATAAATATATGTGACAGGTACGCTGATTATGTCTTTTGCATACAATAATATGATTAATATTATCGGAGATATTATGGCTCAATATAAGATTGCTATAGATGCCGGACATGGCGGAAGCGACTATGGTGCAACATATAATGGCAGGGCTGAGAAGGACGACAACTTAAAACTCGCTCTCGCCGTCGGTGATATATTGGAAAAGAATGGTATTGATGTTGTGTATACCCGTACTACAGATGAATACGAAACACCTTTTAAGAAGGCTACTGATGCCAATGATGCCAAAGCAGATTATTTCATATCAATCCACAGAAATTCGTCTCCTACGCCTAACCAGTACACAGGCGTAGAAACTTTAGTTTATAACAATTCAGGTATTAAATCACAGATGGCTGCCAATATTAATTCTGAACTTGAAAAAGCAGGTTTCAAGAATCTTGGAATTACTGAACGACCTAACCTCGTTGTGCTTAAACGTACAAGAATGCCTGCCGTTCTTGTAGAAGCGGGATTTATTAATAATGATAAGGATAATGAAACATTTGACAAGAACTTTAACCAGATTGCAAATGGTATTGCAGACGGTATTCTTAAGACTCTGGGAATTACACCTAAAACAGACACTACTACAAGAGCTGCTTCAAGCGAGATTCCATCTGTGAAGTCAGACTCTGCCGAATCTACTGAAATCATGCCGGCAGCACGACAGAAAAAGCCCGCTCCTCCATCTAAGCCTTCATGCGGCTGTGACGAAGACATGACTCCTGAACCTCTTTACCGTGTACAGGTCGGCGCCTACCGCAATAAAGATAATGCAGACCGCATGCTTAATTCACTGCTTGTTGAGGGCTTCCCTGCATTTATCATATATGAAGATGACTATTACAAAGTTCAGGTTGGTGCTTTCAGACAGCTTTCCAATGCCATCAAAATGGAACAGAAGCTCCGTAAATTCCGCTACAGCACCTACATTGTATACGCATAATATACACCACAGGACATACAACAATCCCACCAGACAGAATCTTCTAATCTGGTGGGATTAATTACTAATCAATTATTTAACACTATATATTATGCTCTGTACTTCATCATCCTTCATAACGAATGAAAGCTTGGTATTACCTGATTCATACTGAAGCTGTCCGTCAACCTCTGCATAATCACTTCCGTATGCTGATACAACCTTATCTTTCTTATCTCCTATTCGGACACCCTCTTTAGTCTTAACAGCATCATCCATAAGTGTTATGGAATACAGCTTATCCTTTCCGTCCTTCTGGTATCCCTGTAAAGTTACGCTGTCATAATAATAGAATTTGTCCATTCCATCAAATGCACAGCTTTTAGCCTCATAGTAACCGCCAGAAGGCTCGCCAAGCTTAGATGTATATTCTGTCAGGTCGCCATCTGTCTTTAATTCTACACCCTTTAATTCAAATGAATACTTACTTTCAGTCTGCTGTGATGCAACCGGCTTGTCCTGACTATTATCCGGCAGTGTCGATGCATTGCCACATGCAGCCATCATAACTCCTGCTGCAAGTACTGCAGCTAACATTAAACTCTTCTTTCTCATAATCAATCTCCCTGTTTTTCTTCGTAATATTTATTAACTATTGTCTGCCATACATTCTTATATAATTCATCCTGCCTGTGGTCGGTAAGCCCGAATTTCTTGACAAGCTGTTCCCCAAGATATAACGACAGCTTCTCGGCACCTTCTACATTAAGATGCTGTCCATAATCAAATGTATCGGTAGTATAGTCTATACCTATATTCCCTGCCTCATTAATTGTATTAAGGTACAATATTCCATGCTCATCTGCATAATCACTCACCTGTTTGTCCCATTCATCATACCAGTGAGGATATACGCTCGGTGCTTTCATAAGCACAAGATTAATCCCATTGTCTTTACAAAGCGAATATATCTTATCCAGATACTCCATATTCTTATCGCTGAATGTATAATCAGCCAGTGGCGCTGCCTTAGGTATTGTTGTAACCGGCCTTACGCCCTTCTGCATAAGATAACCATTGGTTGTAACAGATGGCGTTTTCCACATATATCTGAAATCTTCTGCTGTCAATTCACTCCATCTCGAATGATATCTAAGCAACGGGAATATATAACTTGCCATATTCTCATCTTCTGTCATAGATTCCCTGATGGATGCTATCTTATACTTTGATAATCTCATGCCATCTAACGTCATTCTGTTATATGCTTCACTCTTAGCTTCACTTTCTGTCATTGCAAGAACATTTACAATAACAACCTGCGGTTTCTCATACTTAAGAGTATCTTCAAGCAGATAATAAGACTGCCATATCAGCTGTTCCGCACTTCCACGGATATAACTTGATATTCCGTAATTCTCCCACATTGTAACCGGGGATATATTCTCATATACTTCACAGTCACCAAGAATAAGTACGTCATGATTCTTCTCACTGTTATAATATTCCTCAATCATCGCACCTTCTTTAATATCTGATGCATATTTAGGAACTAACAGACACTGTAAAAGATACAGACATACTATCGGTATTATGATAACTGCAATACCTGTACATATCTTCTTTTTCAAAACTATCTCCATTCCTTAGAAAATGCTTTCTAAAACTGATTATATATAAACTGGCTTGACTCATATCCGATTCCATATATTCCTAACACGGCTATAAGCAGAAAAATCACAAGAAAGACTGTATATCTTATAATATAATTCTTCTGTGCCAGCTGGTCTCTCACCGGACATCTTCTCTCAAGCAGACTGACTATAAACATTATAATCATCCCTGCAAGAAGTACTATATAATCAGCCACCGATAATCCTATATTCCACATTCCCCTAGTAAACACGGCTGCATAATTGCCACCCGTAAACATTGAGAAAAACATACGGAATGCTTCTCCAATATTCCTGTAATAGTCAAGCATCTGCAGGCAGCATACAATAGCAGTTGTTCTTATTATCTCAAATACTTTATAGTACTTTAATTTTCTGTAACCTAACCTGTTATCTGCCTTCTCATATAATGGCTTGAGTTCCTGTGAGACAAGCATAATTATGCTGTTTAAAAGTCCCCACACAACAAAATTCCAGCTTGCTCCATGCCATATACCTGTCACGAACCATACAGTAAGACTTGAAAAATACACTGGAAATCTTGAGCCTACCGGCTTTCCTACATGTTTCTTAAGCCATCTTGATACTTTATTCATCCATTTGGACATTGATAATGGATAGAAAAGATAATCCTTAAACCATGAACACAGAGTAATATGCCATCTTCTCCAGTATTCAGCAATGCTCTTGGAAAAGAAAGGTCTTCTGAAATTCTCTGGAAGAGTAATTCCAAACATCTGTGCAACACCGATTGTAATATCTATACCGCCTGTGAAATCTGCATACAGATCAATTGCATACAACAACATTCCAACTAATGCATATGCGCCATAATACACCGAAACATCCGACTGTATTGTTGCAAGCCCGATGGCGGCCCTGTCAGCAATTACCATCTTCTTAAAATATCCCCACAGTATTCTCTCAAAACCATACTGTATATTAACCCACGCAAAATTATGCTGTTCAAACAGACTTTTCTTCAAATCATTCCATCTGCTTATAGGTCCCTGTACAAGCTGTGGAAAAAATGATACGAATAATGCATATCTGAACGGATTCTTCTCTGCTTCTGCAACACCACGATACACATCAATCATATATCCCGTAGACTGGAATGTATAAAATGATATTCCCATAGGAAGTATGAAATCCACTGTGTTAAATGTTGTAAATGTCACTATGAACATATTAGTGTATTTAAGAACGGCAAGTATTCCGAAATTAATAAGCAGAACAATTGCAAGAAACATTTTCTGCTTTCTTACAGAAACAGACTTTAGCTTTTTCTTCTCATCCTTTGATATGTCACCTTTATGTTCTTCTATAAAGCGTGCAGACCTGTCCTTCTCCCTGCATATAAGTCTTGCACCTGCATACGTTGTCACGATAGTGGCTGCTATGAATATTATTCCGCTTAACCCCGCATACAGATAGAATAATATGTTCATACATAACAGTACTATCCACTGTATACGCTTAGGAACAACATAATATAAAATCAGTGCCACAAGCACGAATATAACAAACTGATAAGATGTAAATAACATTAATCCCGCTCCTCCTAATATGAAAACTGCTGTGAAGGAGTTGCCGGGTACTTAGATAAATCTCTTCTGTATATTGAATTACCTCTGTTAATATAATCCTGCACCTGTGAATCTGTAAGCATGAAACATTCAAAGCCATCATACATTCTTGTCGAATCAAAATGATACCATCCGGTTCCAAGATTACATAAAAGCCAGCTGTGGTCGCCTGATCTTGCGCCCTGATTATCAACCCAGATACACTCTGCACCCATTTTCTCAAGAAGTGCCCTGTCAACAGAAGCATATGTGAAACAGTCTCCTGCTACATATCCGTTCTTCTTGAGTTCTTTTAATGCTGCAAATGCTTCATCCTGCCATTCTGAACTGTCTGTGTAACTGTTTCCGGCATAGCCAATCTTAGAATGTGCATACTTATATATTGCCCTTGCTTTCTGTCCTTTAGACATTGAACTGTCTGTTATATCATTAAGCACCGCTGCTGCAACTTCATCGAGTGTTGAATAACCGTTGCTGCTAGCTGCCTGTGTCTCCTCTTCAATAAATGTATATGTGGCTTCTTCTACTGTCTCATTCCCCTCAGTATCAACCGCTTTATAATAAACAATATAACTTCCCGGCTGAGAAGTATCTACCTGTGATTTATCAACTTCAACATCAATTTCCTGTCCAGAGTAATCTGTAGCATACACATCTGTCATATATGAAACTTTGCTGCCAATATAATATGTCTTATCTGATACGCCATGAATTACAGGTGGTTCATTATGAGAACCTGCTGGCTGGTCATTATTAGCTGGCTGTCCACCCTCCACTGTCTGACCGTTTCCAGCTGCGACTTTACTCTTCTTGTTACATCCTGTTACTGCCACAGATGATAAAATTGTGGCGCTTAACAAACCATATACCAGAACTTTTCTGGCGAAATATCTGTAATTAATCATTATTCCCCTGCACTTGTATAATTCAAGCACTTTTCCCCTTTAACTCGAATATAAAAATTATAACTCACCGCAATTTATATAGCAACATTTCCCATGAATTATAGCAAAATAAATGCCGGAGCCAGATATAGTTTTCCATATCTGACACCGGCATATACATATTATTCTGTTTGGTCTTAAGCTTCTGGCTCTTTAGCTGCAGCACTCATCTCTTCTGGAATACCTGTAAAGTTGACATTCTTAGTAGTCTTGGCATCATATGTATTAGCCTTCATAACTTCTGTCAGGTCAAATCCTGTAGTTTCTTTGATGCTCTCAATTGTCTTGGCAAGCACAGAAGGTACATTACCACTGAATGTTCCAACTCCGTTCTCACCAGAACCGCCATCAATAATAGTAACCTTATCAATGCTTTCAAGTGGCTTGGCAATTGCCTCTGCCATCTGTGGAAGAACATTGATAATCATCTCTGTCATAGCAGCCTTACCATACTTAGCCATAGCTTCGGCTTTCTTCTCCATTGCTTCAGCCTCGGCAAGACCTTTTGCCTTGATACTCTCAGCATCAGCAATACCCTTAGCCTTGATTGCCTCAGCCTCAGCAACTCCCTGTGCCTTAACAGCTTCAGCTTCCTGCTCTTTGGCAAATCTGTCTGCTTCAGCCTGTGCCTTCTTAGCCTCAGCCTGCTTCTGAATCTCAAACTGCTTGGCTTCTGCTTCCTTCTGTCTCTGATAGAGCTGGGCATCTGCTTTCTGCTGTGCCGCATATTTCTCAGCTTCTGCCTGCTTACGGATATCTGCATCAAGAGTCTTTTCCTTAACAGCAATCTCTTTCTCTCTTAATTCAATCTCTTTCTCCTGCTTTGCAATATTAGCATTAGCAGTTGTAATCTCGATTGTCTTTCTCTGTTCCTGCTGCTGGATTTCATAAGCTGCATCAGCTTCAGCCTTCTTGACATCTGCTGTTTTCTTTAATTCCTGTTTCTTAATTTCAAGTTCATTGTTTCTTTCTGCAATAGCTGTCTCAGCTGCAATTCTCGCATCATTAGCCTGCTTTGTTGCATTAGCTTTGGCAACTGCAATATCTCTTTCTGACTCAGCTCTTGATATCTGTGCTGACTTACTGATACTTACAACTCTGTCAATACCAAGGTTCTCAATAACATTACCTTCATCTGTAACATTCTGGACATTGAAACTTACAATCTCAAGACCCATTCTTGCCATATCCGGTGCAGCGTTCTCCTGTACCTTCTCAGCAAACATCTTTCTGTCCTGAACAATATCCTCAAGTCTCATCTGTCCTATAATCTCACGGACATTACCCTCTAATACATCCCCTACTGAGTTCCTGATATAATCTTCATTCTTATTAAGGAAGTTACTTGCTGCTTTCTCAAGCATCTCTTTAGATAAGCCAACCTTAATCTTAACTGCTGAATCAATATTAACATTGATATATTCGTTAGTAGGAACGGATTCCTTAGTCTTTACATCAACAGATATCATCTTAAGTTCCAGCTTATCAACTCTCTGTAAGAATGGAATTCTTAAAGCTGACTTACCAATAACAAACTTAGGATTCTTTCTAAGACCTGATACAATCAATGCCCTGTCTGTTGGTGCTTTAATGTAACTTGCAAGTATGAACACAATGAATAAAAGTACAACTACCCCAATAATAATTGCTAAATCCATAAAATATACCCTCATCTTTCTGTACTATTGTTTAAATGCTTCTACTTAAAAACCTAATCTTGCGTTACCTGACATACCAGTTCCGCTGAATAATTGTTTGTATAACTTATCACTGAACACATTAGATAATGCATTAGCATTTCTCATAAGCTCAAGTGCAAGTGTTGTGCTCTGTGTTTCAGTAAGATTAGCAAGATTGTAAGCACCTGAATAATCTGATGCAGAATACTTTAATTTGCTGAATTCTTTCTGTGTAGCTTCTCCTGAAAGCTTCATATCAATATTGCTGTCATTAATATTGCTGTTTACATAAAGATTATCAATCTTAACTGTTGTTCCTGATGCACTTAGCTCTGCACCTGCTTTGATGTACTCTTTATTCTGAGTCATCTCTAATGCTAATTCAGCCTTGTCATTCTGTGATTTTACTGTATATTTCATATTCATATCATCAATATCAGCTTCTATAACAATGTATTCAAATGGATTATCATTGCCAAGGAATGAAATTGCAATAAAACCTTTCTCGCTTGTATTGTAATCTGCTGCATCAATTGCAAGTCTTACAATCTCATCATCCTTATTAATATACATTGACAATGTAACTGGCTGCATATCACTTAATGAACTTTCAATACTGCTCTTAATAGTTGTCTGTGAAACACCTGCCATTGAAAGAATTGTCATGTAAGAAGAAAGATCTTTACTTGCATATAATTCATCAATAACTGTTTCGCATGCCTTAATAACAGCATCTTTAGTTATTGTAATACTATACTCGGATACTTTGATATCTCCGTTATCTGAATTATATGTAAGCTTCTCGCCCTTCTTGTATTCACATTCTTCTGCAAATGTGTTAATACCCTTAACTACACATTTAACTGCTGCGTTAACAGGTTCTCTGTACAGTTCAATATTACTTGTATCAATTGCTGAAAAATACTTTGAAAGATCACTTAAGCTGCCATAATAATATCCTGAGTCAATCTCATCTTCAAGCTGTGCCATTGAGATTACGAATGACTCTGAGAACAACTCTGGTACCTTGAAATACATATTATTGCCATCTGAATAAAATGTAAGTGTAAGTGCTGTAGATGAACCATTCTGTAACTTAATCTCGCCTGCCATCTTCTCTGTCGAAGCATCCGTCTGAATATCATATGTAACTGTATCAGCCTTAATATAATCTGAATACTTCTCGCCGTCGATTGTTGCAGTATCAATCTTTAATGTACCTGTAATCTGATTCTTGTCTGACACTGATGTAAGTGACATATTATCAAATGCACTGCTTACTGTATCTTCAAGACCTGTTCCAAGCTTCTTGATAGCTGCTATTGCATGCTTATCTGGTGATAATATCTTAGGAAGTACTACGAATCCAAGCACTGCAGCTGCTACCGCAATAACTGCTATTATCGCAACCACAATTGGCCATTTCTTCTTTTTCTTCTTAGGCTGTGGCTGCATAGGAGGTGCTTCCTGATATCTTGGTACATCTCCATTCACTGGTGGAACCGCCCCAAACTGTGGCTGTGTTCCAAACTGCTGCTGTACGTCAGTCTGCTGAAAAGCTGCATTACCCTGTGGCTGTGCCTCCTGCTGTGGAGCACTCTGTACTGGCTGTACAACCGGTTCACTCTGTACTGGCTGTACAACCGGCTCACTCTGTACAGGTGTTTCCTGTACTGGCTGTGGATTCAAAGGATTTCCACACTTTGGACAGAACTTAGCTGTCCCTGCATTATATCCGCATTTTGTGCAAAACATAATTCTTCTCCCCTCTCTTGTTTTTTAATTATAGTATCAGATAAAATGTATATTTTCAATGAATAAAATATGCCAGAAACGTTCCAATTATATCCGTTTCTGCACGATTCACGGGTATAATTTACATTTTACTGTACTTTTTGAATTCGTAACACAGATCAAAGTACGTGTGTTCCTCACTCATCTGTGTAACTTTCCATTCTGGCATCTTATCCAGATTCGGAAAATGTGCATCTGCATCATACTTATAATCAACACTTGTTATATGTGCCACATCGCAATACGGAAGGAACTGTTCAAATACAGACTCTCCTCCGATTACATATACGTCCTCTGACTTATATGCTGCAACCTTTTCAAGTGCTTCTTCTACAGAATGTACAACAATCACTCCATCTTTCTTATAAGACAGGTCATTAGTAAGTACAACATTATATCTGTCTATAAGTGCTGTTCTGTCCGTAATCTGCTCATATGTCTTTCTTCCCATTATTGCAGCCTTGCCTGCTGTCTCCATCCTGAAAAGTTTGATATCTTCAGGAATATTAACAAGAAGATGTCCCTGCTTTCCTATTGCCCAGTTCTTATCTACTGTTGCTATCAGATTCATAATTACAACTTCCCTTCTATCTCCTTAGGAACGTAGGCCAGTACCTTAATTCCATCTTCTGTGTACTCTTCACTCTCAAGCTGTCCAAACTGTCTTATAAGCTGTATCTTACCGGCTTCACTGTAAGGAAATACTCTCTCGATTCTTATTCTGCTCTTAAGAATAATTTCCTGTAAACACTCTTTAAATGCTTCAAGACCGTTACCTCTTACAGCAGATATATTATATGTGTAATCTGCATGTAAATCCTTGGCTGCAGGAGACTCCGGCAAAACATCACATTTGTTAAATAAAGTGACAACCGGCTTTCCTTCAACACCTAACTGCTTAAGTGTCGCATACACAGTTGACATCTGCTGTTCATAATCCGGATTCGATACATCAACCACATGAACTATAATATCTGCGTATTTTGCCTCTTCAAGAGTACTCTTGAAAGCTTCAATAAGATTATGTGGCAGCTTTCTTATAAAACCGACTGTATCTGTAAGAAGAACCTTCTCTCCATTAGGAAGTTCCATGCTTCTTGTAGTAGGGTCAAGTGTCGCGAAAAGCTTGTCCTCAGACAACACTCCTGCATCAGTAAGCTTATTAAGAAGCGTTGATTTACCGGCATTAGTATATCCGACTATAGCCGCAACAGGCGTTGAAGTCTTGGCTCTTTTACTTCTCTGGACATCTCTGTGCTCTTTCATATCCTTAAGGTCGGCTGATAGTTTTGAGATTCTGTCTCTTATAAGTCGTCTGTCTGTCTCAATCTTTTTCTCTCCGGGACCTCTTGTTCCTATTCCACCACCAAGTCTTGACATTGATGTACCAAAACCTGCAAGTCTTATTGAACGGTACTTTAACTGAGCCATCTCAACCTGTATCTTACCCTCACTTGATGTTGCTCTTGCTGCAAATATATCAAGAATAACCATAGTTCTGTCCATAACCTTAACACCAAGTTCATCCTCAAGATTCTTAAACTGGGCAGGGCTTAATTCGTCATCACATATAATTCCTGTAGCATCAAGCTCATCAATCATAAGTCTTAATTCTTCAATCTTGCCTTTACCAATATATGTTGCAGGATGGAAGTTCTCTCTTGTCTGAATCATTCTTCCAACTGTCTGCGCGCCTGCTGTCTTGGCAAGCTCTCCAAGCTCATCAAGAGAACGCTCTGTATCGTCATCTGTGTCAAATGCCACTCCAACCAGAATAACTCTCTCAATAATCTCATCTGTCTCATAAACTGCCATATATATATTTCCTTTTACTTTTTATTTCTTTCTGATATATAGTCACTAAGATAGTCTGTTACTTCCTTCTCTGTTGCCATTGACATAACCTTATCTGTCACAATCCCGGCTTCTTTGAGTGACCAGTCTGCAATTGTCTTTCTTGTCTCTAATACCTTTCCTGTAGATACTGAGAACTCATCCAGTCCGAATGATAATAATATAGGTGCCATCATGGCATTTGCAGCCGCTTCACCGCACATACCCGCTTCAATACCAGCATTATGCGCACACTCTATAATTCTTCTTATAAGTCTTAATACTGCCGGATTAAATGCAGAATACAGATATGCTACATTTTCATTACATCTGTCTACTGCAATAGTATACTGTGTGAGGTCGTTAGTACCAATCGAGAAGAAATCAACCTCCTGTGCTATCACATCTGCCATAACCGCAGCAGCCGGAGTCTCAATCATAACACCTATCTGGATATTCTTATCATAACTGATTCCATTGCGGTCAAGATTACTGCATATCTTCTTAATCAGCTCTTTAACCTGTCTTACTTCATTAACTGATGTAATCATAGGTATCATAATTCTTATTGAACCATATGCACTTGCCCTGAGTATCGCACGGAGCTGTGTTGTGAATATGTCAACTCTGTCAAGGCAGAATCTTATGGCACGATATCCTAAGAACGGGTTAGTTTCCTTTGTAAGTCCCATATATGGAATATCCTTATCACCACCAATATCAAGCGTTCTTATTGTAAGAGGCATGCCTTTGGTAAGTATCGCAGCCTTTTTATATTCCTCAAACTGTTCCTCTTCTGTTGGCAGCGCACTCTTGTTAAGAAACAGGAATTCTGTCCTGAAAAGTCCCACGCCTTCTGCTCCCGCCTTAACTGCCTTGGCAGCCTCATCAGCTCCTCCGATATTGGCAGCAAGCATAACCTTCTTGCCATCAGCTGTCTCAGTGCTTTTATTAATAAATGTCTTTAATTCCTCAATATGTTCTTCGTATTTCTTTTTCTTCTTCTCATAGATAGAAAGTGTACGCTGTGTAGGATTAATAAATACTTCGCCGTAAGCTCCGTCTATTATTATAGAATCTCCATTGCTTACTTTTCCAAGTATTCCTTTTACACTAAGTACTGCCGGAATCTCAAGAGCTCTTGCAAGAATAGAAGCATGCGCTGTATCGCCGCCTTTTTCTGCAATAATACCGGCAACATGTGCTATATCCATTGAAGCTGTCATGGACGGTTTAATCTCATCAGCAACAATAACAGTATTCTCAGGAAGATTGGTAAGGTCAAATGCTTTCGTTCCCTGTAATATCTGTATCATACGTTCTTTCATATCCTGAATATCAGTAACACGCTGCTGCATATCAGGATTATCCATTGATGAAAACAGTTCAATAAGCTTATTACATACATCCTCAAATGCCGCTTCTGCACATATATGACTGCTGTCAATCGCAGCAACAACCTCATTCTCTGTTGTAATATCTTTTACAAGGTATATCTGGTTCTTAAGTACAAGTGCATCTTTGTCTGACTCACCAAGCTTCTTTTCAAGATCAGATAACAGACTTTCTGTCTGTTCCATAAATGTTTTCCTTGCCTGAAAGAATCTCTCCTTCTCCTCATCTGCATTATAATGTGTCCCTCTGTTTACAACCGCATTCTTATTAGACACAACAAGTACATGACCAATACCTATTCCTCTGGAAGTTCCTATTCCTCTTTCCATACAAACACCCCCATTCTACTGATTAAATACATACCTGATCATATTGATAATAGTTTCCGATGTATCTCTTGAATAGATTGTTTCTCTTGCAAGAACCGGATTATCTGTGATTACACCGTCAACACCTTTATTAGTAAGGTTCTTGATAGAATCTTTATTATTAACTGTCCATGCATACACCTGTTTACCTGAATTGTGAATTGCATCTATAGTTCTCTTTGATAAAAAAGCTGCATTCACACTGAAGAAATCTATATTCTTCATATCATAATAATCGCCATATGCTGCTGACAATATATATCCGACTTTAATATTCTCATTAGATGATTTAACGGCTGATAAAGCTGTACTGCTAAATGATGTTATTACACAGTCATCCTCCATATTATATTTTTCAATAAGGGCGACCGTTTTCCTTGCAAGATTCTCCCCATTATCAGCAGGTTTTAACTCAATATTAAGCTTTATCTTTCCCTGGGTAAGTTCAAGCACTTCCCTTAAACTTGGAACTTTCTCACCTTTATACTCATCTGAATACCATGAACCGGCATCCAGTCTCCTTACTTCTCTATAAGTCATATTGGCAATATTCTCATCTACTCCCGTTGTACGATATGCATTAGAATCATGCATTACTATGACTTCTCCATCACTTGTAAGCTGTACATCAAGTTCGATATAATCCGCCATATCATCTATAGCTTTCTGAAAAGCTGCCATCGTATTCTCAGGCGTATCCGTCGAAGCACCTCTGTGCGCCATGACTTTAGTCTCATGGAAAATAGCCACATTTTCAAAAGGATTATTATTAAATGTCATTATAAGATAAAATGCATCGGCAATAACTGCTGCTGTTATGACAATACTGTATACTATCTTTCTTCTTCTGGCTGGACCTTCCTGTATATCTATGAATTCAAATGTAATGTCATCCAGATTAGTATATCGGTAGTACATATGAGTAATAGCTGAAAATGACAGTGGTATTGCTACACACACAAGAATACATTTAATAATGAATCTCTCTGTCCTTAAAGCTGATAAGAATATAGCATTACCAAGGTAAGCCATATTAAGCAGCTTTACCCCCACAACAAGAAACACTGATATAAGAACATATGTTATTCCGATAATTGCAAGTATAAACAGGTTATACACAACAAGAGCTGATATTGTTCCAACAGGATGCTTCTTCACCATCCTTACACTTTTCTTATATGCTTCCCGAAATCCAAGGCCTTCCATCATACATATATTCATCGCATATATTCCAGGAATTACTACTGCATATATAATGACAAACACAAAAATAACCGCTGCCTTAACGTACCAGTGATTTCTTAAGACATACATCTTGATAAGGTTGGTATTGGTTTCACTATATAAAACATTAAACCATACAGTCACATTGGAAGCCAGAATTGATATGAAATAAAATATACTCAAGCCAATATGTCTTGGCTTAAAAACTCTCTTAAACACTTTATAAGAGTTATAAAATATATCAACAATAGACGCATTACACGATGTTCTCTTAGTTTCAAAACAGACTGAAAGATATGTCATCTCGTAAGTGCAATACAGTACGAATGCACACATTGCAAGAAAAATAGCAAATATAACAATAGGGTGTGTCATCGCCCTCTGAATATATTCGTTAGTAAGATAATTCACTCCTGCTATCTTCATAAGTGAATTGATTGCCAGTAAAACAATCGGGAATATAACAGCAAAAGCAACAAGCTTGTATGCCAGTTCAAATGTCCATACATGCCTGCTGCTGTCAATCAAAAGACTAAAATTGTTTCGTATCTTTTTATAAATCATATAGTTATCCCCGAATCAATTGTCAATAAGATGCTGCTTATCTGTGGAACATCTTAATAAACTTTCTCATCTCCGCTTTGATATCCATATTCTGCAGATTAATACTCTCTGAAAAACTGTGCATAAAATCTGCTGTATATGAAAAGACAAGAATCATTGCCATGACACTGGCAATCCTGTAATCGATTGAGAATACAAAACGCTCCACAAATTTATTCAAAAATCCGAATATAAATACGGCAACAAAGCCCCAGCCAAGTGTTGACTGTAAGCATATGATGCCTTTGTAATTAAATTTAAGATGATCATAATTCCACCACACTTCACCAAACAGCTTTAACATAACCTGTGCTGTAAGATACTCAAATGCTGTAGCACATATACATCCGAATACATAAAGTGCAATATAATTATGCTCTATAGGTTTAAAAATATTAAAAGCAATCAGTGTTCCAAATCCGTATATTACACAGAACGGCAGCTTGGCAAAGCCTCTGTTTTCCCAGTATCCAAGCTGCTTTCTGATAACTACACATTCCATACACCATCCAAGAAAGCTGTATATGAAAAACCATATAACAAGCTGGCTTATATTCATGCTTCTGAATGTTATACCCATTAAATGTGACATAATGCCCCTCCATCATTAAATGGAAATCCAGAGACTTCTAATTAAAGGAGTCCCTCAAGAGTCTGTCTTATTGCACTGATGAAATCCTGTGTATTAAGTGTTACAGGGTTCTCCATTGTTGTAATAAGAGCAAGATCCTTAGTCATCTTTCCATCTTCAATAGTCTTAATGCATGCACGCTCAAGAGTATCAGCAAACTTTCCAAGCTCAGGAATGTTATCAAGCTCTCCTCTCTTTCTTAAAGCGCCTGTCCATGCGAATATAGTTGCAATAGGGTTAGTAGATGTCTCTTCTCCCTTAAGATGCTTATAATAGTGTCTCTGTACTGTTCCATGAGCAGCTTCATACTCATAGTATCCATGAGGTGATACAAGAACAGAAGTCATCATTGAAAGTGAACCAAATGCTGTGGCTACCATATCACTCATAACATCTCCGTCGTAGTTCTTGCATGCCCAGATATATCCACCCTCTGAACGGATAACTCTTGCTACTGCATCATCGATAAGTGTATAGAAGTATGTTATACCAGCTTCTTCGAACTTAGTCTTATACTCAGCATCGAATATCTCCTGGAATATATCCTTGAATGTATGGTCATACTTCTTAGAAATTGTATCCTTAGTTGCAAACCAGAGATCCTGCTTTGTCTCAAGTGCAAAGTTAAAACAGCTTCTTGCAAAGCTTTCAATAGAATCATTAAGGTTGTGCATTCCCTGAAGAACACCAGCACCCTTAAAGTTATGAATAAGCTCTCTTGTCTCCTCACCAGCTTCATTAGTGAATACAAGTTCAGCCTTACCAGCTTCAGGAACCTTCATCTCAGATGCCTTATATACATCACCATATGCATGTCTTGCAATTGTAATAGGCTTCTTCCATGTCTTAACGTATGGCTCAATACCCTTAACAATGATAGGTGCTCTGAATACAGTACCATCAAGCATTGCTCTGATTGTTCCGTTAGGACTCTTGTACATCTCCTTAAGGTTGTACTCTGTCATTCTTGCTGCATTAGGAGTAATTGTTGCACACTTGACAGCAACACCATACTTCTTAGTAGCTTCTGCTGAATCTATTGTTACCTGATCATTAGTCTCGTTTCTATGTACAAGACCTAAATCATAGTATTCTGTGTTAAGGTCGATAAAAGGTGTGAGCAGCTCATCCTTGATAAGCTTCCACAATACTCTTGTCATCTCATCTCCATCCATCTCTACAAGTGGAGTTGTCATCTTAATTTTTTCCATAATAAAAGAACCTCGCTTTCTTTTTCTTACCCGATTAATCATTATAATTTATTTCAAATGTTTTGTAAACAGAAACTGACTTGTATTAGCCTGATTACTTTGTTATAATTCATAAGTAATTTTTACACACTACATTTAACAATGCACAGATTGTGCAGTCATAATTATGGAGGTACAGATACATGTGTGGATTCGCAGGTTTTACTGGATACTTGGCTGATGGTGATGCTGTTCTTGAACGCATGATGAACAAAATTATTCACAGAGGCCCTGACAGTGCTGGTAAATACATTGATGATAAAGCGTACATGGGCTTTCGAAGACTTTCTATCATCGACCTTGATAACGGAAGCCAGCCTATGTTTAACGAGAATAAGAAGATAGTAATAACATTTAATGGTGAGATATATAACTATCAGGATTTAAGAAAAGATCTTATTGAAAAAGGTCATGTATTCGCTAACAATTCAGATACTGAAGTTCTTATTCACTCTTACGAGGAATACGGCAAGGACATGCTTAATAAGCTTCGTGGAATGTTTGCATTCGTTATCTGGGACAGTGAGAAAGAAACTCTCTTCGGTGCAAGAGACTTCTTTGGAATCAAGCCTTTCTACTACACTGTTGCAGACGGCAATATGATATACGGTTCAGAGATTAAGAGTATCTTAGAGCATCCTGCTTATAAGAAAGAAGTTAATCCTGTTGCACTTGAGAATTATCTTACATTCCAGTACTCAGTACTTGATGAAACATTTTTCAAGGGCATCTTTAAGTTAATGCCTGGACACTGCTTCACTTTCCACAAAGGTGAACTTAATATTGAAAGATACTGGGAGCCAACATTTGATGCTGACGAGAGCAAGTCATTAGACGAGTTCGTTGATGAGATTGATAATGTTATGCATGATTCAGTTGAGCATCACAAAATCAGTGATGTTGAGGTTGGTTCATTCCTTTCAAGCGGTGTTGATTCAAGCTATGTTGCTGCTACATTTAACGGAGACAAGACATTTACTGTTGGATTTGATTATGAAAAGTACAATGAAATAGACTATGCCAAGGCTTTATCTGACAAGATTAAGATTGACAACTACTCTAAGCTTGTTTCAAGCGAAGAATACTGGGCTGCAATCCCTAAGATCCAGTACCATATGGATGAGCCTTTAGCTGACCCTGCTGCCATCGCTCTTTACTTTGTAAGCCAGACAGCAGCCAAGCATGTAAAGGTTGCCATGTCAGGTGAAGGTGCTGATGAGTTCTTTGGCGGATATAACATATATAGAGAACCACTTGACCTTGCCGAGTTCCAGAAACTTCCTAAGGGGTTAAGAAAGGGGCTTGCTAATGCTGCCAATGCTATTCCATTCAAGTTCAAGGGCAAGAGCTTTTTAAACAGAGCAAGCAAGACTGTTGAGGAAAGATTCATCGGTAATGCTTTCATGTTCAACGAAAAAGAACGTGCCAAGATATTAAAGAACCCTACTGGAAAGTATGACCATAAGGAACTTACAAAGCCATTCTATGACAAGGTTGCAGATAAAGATGATGTCACTAAGATGCAGTATATTGATATCAATTTCTGGCTTATCGGTGATATCTTACTTAAGGCTGATAAGATGAGCATGGCTCACTCTCTTGAGGTAAGAGTTCCATTCCTTGATAAAGAAGTGTTCAATGTTGCCCGTACTATTCCAACTAAGTACAAGGTTAATAAGAGCAATACCAAGTACGCCATGAGACAGGCTGCTCACAGACATCTTCCAGACATGGTTGCTGAGAAGAAGAAACTTGGATTCCCTGTTCCTATCAGAATCTGGCTCAAGGACGAGAAATACTACAATATGATTAAGAAAGCTTTCACAAGCGAAGCTGCTGAAAAGTATTTCAACACTGACGAGATTGTTAAATATCTTGATGACCACAAAGAAGGCAAGGCAGATAATTCCCGTAAGATATGGACTATCTACATGTTCCTTGTATGGTATGAAGATTTCTTCGGTAACGGAGTAAAAGAAGCTGCTTAATTTCTTTAATAATAACAATTAACCCCTGCCGCTAATGCGACAGGGGTTTTATTATGCTTAGAACTTATTCAATTAATAATTACTTTCCCATAAAGCACACAGCAACCATTCCAGGGCCTGTATGTGCACCAATTATAGGTGAAAGTGTACTTCTTCTTACTGTTACGTCAGGATATAACTGCTTAACAGTGTCAGCAAGCGAATCACCGAGTTCTTTAATATCAGCATCGATTACATATATAACATCATCCTTTAATGAATCATTAAAATGCTCTTTAAAGTAATCTACAAGACCTGATATTGCAGCTTTATTACCTCTCTTCTTAGCAATTGTTATAAGCTTTCCTTCTTCGTTAATCTCTAAGATAGGCTTTACATTAAGCATTGTTCCCACAACTGCTGTTGTAGCACTTACTCGTCCGCCTCTCTTAAGATACATTAAATCCTGAACCATAAAATAATGCTTTATCTTATGTGTAGCGGCAACAAGGTCTTCATAGTTATCTTCTATGCTCATCCCAGCGTCTTTATTACGGATTGCTCTTTCAATAAGAACTCCCATTCCACCTGTTGCTGCAAGACTGTCTACCGGATAGAAATCCTGTTCCGGGTATTTCTCCTTAAGTTCAGCCTTAGCCATAAGTGCTGACTGATATGTAGATGAAAGACCGCTTGAAAGGCTTAGATACAGAACTGAGTATCCTTCCTTAAATGCCTCGTCAAGATATTCTTCATACATATAAGGTGATATCTGTGATGTCTTAGTTAAATCACCGTTTCTCTGTCCATCATAGAATTTCTTCATAATATCATCTGGCTGGACACCTTCACTTACACGCATCTGCTCGCCAAGTGAATATTCCATAGGAACGAATCTTAAACCTTTCTCTTTAGCGTAAGTCTCATCAATATCTCCAGATACATCCATATATATTAAATACTTGCTCATACATCCCTCACATACCATTCATTAGTTTATTAAAAATACTCAGAATTACTTATTAGTCTCTTCTATAAATCTTTCAAGCTGCTTCTTGGCTGCTCCACTCTTGATGATTTCTCTTGCCTTCTCGATACCCTCTTTCATTGTGATACCATCTGAAGCAAGATATATAGCTGCTCCGGCATTAAGAAGAACTACGTCTGTCTTAGGACCTTCTGCACCGTCAAGAATATCTCTTGCAATCTGTGCATTAACTGCAGGCTCACCACCTACAAGATCTTCCTTCTTGCATCTTGTTAAGCCGAAATCTTCTGGCTTGATAGTATATGTCTTGAATTCATCACCCTTGAACTCGCATACCTTGGTATCTGCACTAAGTGATATCTCATCTATGCTGTCCATTCCATATATTGTCATAGCTCTCTTGCAGCCTAAGTTATGTAATACATGTGCAAGTGGCTCAACAAGTTCTTCACTATACACACCAAAAAGCTGCATAGAAGCTCCAGCAGGGTTAGCTAAAGGTCCAAGTACGTTGAATAATGTACGGATTCCTATTTCCTTTCTTACACTTCCTACGAATCTCATAGCTGGATGATACTTCTGTGCGAAAAGGAAACATATATTAATGTCCTTAAGAATCTGTGCCATTCTTGCTGGTGCTGCATCAATCTTAACGCCAAGTGCTTCCAAACAGTCGGCTGTACCACATTTGCTTGAAGCTGCTCTGTTACCATGCTTGGCAACTGGAATTCCTGCTGCTGATACTACGATAGAAGCTAATGTTGATATATTGATTGAGTTAGAACCATCTCCACCTGTTCCAACGATTTCGAGCACATCCATATCGTTTAAGAACTTCTCACAGTGTGATCTTAAAACCTTAGCTGCTGCTGTAATCTCATCAATAGTCTCTCCCTTTGCTGCCAGTGCTGTAAGAAATGCTGCTTTCTGTGCATCAGTGGCTTCTCCTGTCATAATCTCTTCCATTACATCGTTCATCTGCTCTGCTGTTAAATCTTCTTTCTTAACAAGCTTTGCAATAGCTTCTTTAATCATATACCTTAGCCTCCTATAAACATATCTAAATGATAGCTTTAGTGTATTACTATAACGCCGTGCTGTCAATCCATATCAACTTACAAAGGTTATTGGTTTCAAACACCTCATCAAACAGGAATGACTCATAAAGTGCTTCCATATTATCTTCTGAATACTCCACCTGTCTTGAGAATATATGAACCGTATCTATTCTGTCCTCAAAATTAAACTTCTTATGCTTCTTATACCACACAAGCATATCCATCTGACGAAGAATAAGATAATTGGTTATAAACATCTTGGCTTTACCAACAACATCATAATCATATACTGATTTGGCAAAATATCTGAACACAAGATATGTTATAAAATTCCTGTACTCATATTCTCTTTCCAGCATAGCTGTCATGAATTCATCTTCTATTTCCTGATATGTTTCGTTATCCATATTATCATGGAATATCTCAACCATATCTGAAAGCATCTCTTCCCATCTTGTATTAAGGACTTCCATATCCTCATATGAATACATTATACTTCTTATGCTGTCCTGTATATCAATATCCTCAAATTCCCCGCTGTCTGACTCCTCGTTCATCTCCATAAGAATATGTTCAATATCGCTTCTTCCAAATGTATTGACATACTCCTTAAGTCCGTCATAATCATCATCGTTAATGTATTCCTGCATTGCTGCACAGTATTTTAATATGACAACCAGCTTTTCATTAATTGACATCTCTGTCATATCAAGAATCTTGAATATCTCATCTCTTGCCTTAAATATCTTCACTGCATAAGAACTATCATACTCATCATCTTCCAGATACTTTTCATCACATGGCTTTAATACCGTTGTAAATGTCTTATTCTCAGAAAATATAATTCTCTCAGCCTCTTCACAGGCAAGCCCTATACCACTTTCCTTAATCTCGCCATAATATTCAGAATATCTTGGAAACTGGTCACATACAACAGACAGATGCTCTGCACCAAGCTCTTTATGAATTGTACACAAACCACATTCGTCTAAAAGCCCGCAATGTCCATCTGTCAGTTTAAAACAATTAGAACCATCTTCACTCTTAGTAATAGCTGCTCTTATTCTGTCACCAAGCTCTCCTTCAAGGCTCATATAATAATCATAAGTATCATCATCAATATCTATTTCCCAGCCGCCAACACAACAGTTATCCTTACATTCCGATGTTATACAGTGAAACTGGTCATAATAGAATGGAACTCTGAGTTTCATAATTCTTATCTTCTCCTTAGTCTGTAACAATATCAGCAATCTGATATCTTATAACTTTATCTACATCGGACAGCTTAACTTCTACCTGATGTCCGATTTTGCCTGCACTAAACATTATTGTATCAAAATCTTTAGCTGTTTCGTGGAATGTTGTAGGAAAGAACTTCTTCATTCCTATAGGTGAACAGCCACCATGCACATATCCTGTAAGTGGCAGCAGTTCCTTTGATTTAATCATATCTATTGATTTCTCGCCAACAGCCTTTGCAGCTTTCTTCAAATCCAGTTCTTTATTAACAGGCACAACAAATACATAATTCTTTCCTGTCTTGCCAACTGTAACAAGCGTCTTGAATGCCTGTGCCGGATTCTCATTGAGAACTGCAGCTATCTCATCACCGCTTAACCCTTCTGCATCAGGACACACATGTGTCTTATAAGGCACTTTTTTCTGGTCAAGCACTCTGCATACATTAGTTTTATCGTCTGATTTTCCCATAATTACTTTCCTCTGACAATTCTATATCTGTCTCATTCTTTCAAGACGTTCATGAAGCTTTCTGATGTGCTCCATCTCAGCCTGACTTTCCATCTTTCTGTCTGAATAATAATATTCAACACTGCCTTTCTTATTATTATCAGCTTCTGTGAATATTCCATTCTTAATGACAGTATTCTTAAGATTATTAGATACCCCTGTATTACCGTCAACCATCTCTAAATCATCCGGAAACAGCTTCGCAAATGAATCCTTAAAATAGTTAAAATGTGTACATCCAAGCACCAGTTCTGAATAATCATCAAGATTGTATGGTGCAAATTCACATTGTAAATAATCAATCACATCTGACGAATCAAAATCATCATCCTGTGCAAATCTTACAAGTCCTGGCAATGCCACTACATCCACAACATGCTTATCATCGTACTTCTCTATAAGACGCTTTAACTTGTCTCCCTTAGCTGTTACTGGTGTTGACACAACCATCACTCTTCTTCCAGATTCATGTGTATGCTCAACTGCCGGCTTAACAGCAGGCTCTATACCTATTATAGGCAGTTTATACTTGTCTCTCAGATACGATATTGCTGCACTTGTCGCAGTGTTGCATGCAAGCACTATCGCCTGGCATCCTTTATCTACAAGAAATCCGACTGCATGATCAACCAGATTTCTTACTTCTTCTCTTGTTTTCTCCCCATATGGAACATTATCCACATCAGCATAAAATATGTAATCAACCTCTGGCATAGTAATCATAGCCTGATGAAGCACTGACAGACCGCCTATACCTGAATCAAATATTCCTATCTTCATATTACTACAAACCTCTATGTTCTAATCATTATATACTTTGCAATATACAATCATCTTATCCTTTAATATCTTAACCCTGCTTGGACGAATCTGTCCTGCAAATATCTTATCTGCAAAATCAGTAAACAGATATTTCTGTAACAGTACCTTGAGCTGTTTATTCCCAGACCTTCTTATTGCTGATACAATCCATACTGCAATGAATAATACCGGCCATACCCACACAGGAACATACTCCATAATTCCAAGTGCATACTTTCCGGCAAGCATAAATCCTATTGCGCAGAATATAACCACATATACAACAGCCCATATATAAGCTTTCACCCATCCAACGGCTCCAAGAACTTTAAGTCTGTTCGTTATCTTTCTGTAATTCTCAGATTCTTCTGCAGTTATTGACAACTCTATTATCTCCATAAACAAGCCATACCTTTCTTAGCATTTAATAATGATTATAAGCCTTGAAGTGAAAGTATTCAAGTTTACTTCCAATTCAAGGCTTATTAATTAATAATCACTCAGAACTTCTTCTACGTGCTTTATGGAAATCTCCAGAAAGTTAGAGATTTCATAATCTGGAACATTATTATCATGAAGTATGAATATCAATTCTTCAATACTTGTACCCTTTCTTCGTTCCATCATAATAAAATGTTTAACCTGAGTCTCGTCCATACCACACCTCACATATTATTCAATTATTCCGTATCGAAACTTTTGGATATTATATCAAAAATATTTCTAATTCGTCAAGCATTAAGAATCTTTTCTAACATATGCACCCTGTTAAATGGAAATGAGAAATAATATCCATCAACGAAATCCGTAGTCTTTGCGATTATCTCTTTTGCAATCTGTATTCCAGTCTCCTCGCCCTCTTCTTTAGTCATATCAGCTCTGTATCTTGCAAGTATCTCGTCAGTAACATTAATGCCTGTCATCTCATTTTTCATAAATGTAGCATTGCGAAGACTTACAAATGGCATTATTCCGCAAAGAATCCTTGCACCTGTCTCTTCCTTTATCTGACGGAGTCTGTCAATATCTTCATCAGAAAATACCGGCTGTGTCATGAAAAATGTAGCACCAGCCTCCATTTTCTTCTTCACACGGGCAAGCTCAACCTTGAAATTAACTCTGCCCTGATTGATTGCGCCACCATATATAACCGGTTTGTCTGCAAACTGGTCCTGATTCATATCACTTATTATGTTCATAAGTCCGACAGAATCAAAATTAAACACACTCTTAACACTCGCTCTTACCATTGATGGAATCGGATCACCTGTAATAACAAGGAAATTATTAATATTGTTGATATGAGCTCCGAGGAGCTGTGAACGCATCGCAATAGCATTCTTATCACGGCAGCATATGTGCGGCATAACGCACATTCCGGTCTCTCTCGAAACTTTTTCAGCCATAAGAATTGAATCTGCTCTTGTTCTTCCTGATGGTGAATCAGGGAATGTCAGCACATCAACACCACTTTGCTTCATCAAAAATGCTGCATCCATAATCTTCTCATCATCCACGCCCAGTGGTGGGGCAAGTTCTACAGCAATAAGCTTTCTGCCTTCTTTTCCCTTGTAAAATGCAGAATCTATAGTAATCTTCTTTTCTTCCTCTTCACTAGCATCATTGACTGTACGGACATGTGGAACATCTGCTGTTTTCTCAGTCATCTGTCTTATATACTCAGGAGTCGTTCCACAGCAGCCGCCAATAATATCAGCACCCTCTTCAGCCATATCTTTCATAATCTGCGCAAAGTAACCTGCATTATTATCAGCAAATACCATTCTTCCGCTTACAACCTGAGGATAACCCGCATTAGGAAGTACTGCGAAATACTTGTCATTCCTGTTTATCAGGTTCTGCACAAGCTTCTTCATATGACCTGGACCTACCCCACAGTTAAATCCACAGGCATCAATATAAGGATTCTTTGCTGCCTCATCTATCAGTTTTCTTGCACTGTAGCCTGAACTGCTGTATCCAAACTGGTTAATTGCAAACTGAGTAATGACAAAGCATTTATCACCTGCTGCCTCAATCGCCTTATTAATAAACCCAAGCTCTGGGAATGTCTCAAACACAAATATATCAACACCAAGTTCTTTGAATGTGTTGACGATATCAACATACTCATTCTCAATATGCTCTTTATCAAACATATTCTCACCCGGTATCGGACCTATGTCTGCTGCAACAAGAGCATCAGTCCCTTCGCATGCTTCCCGTGCTATATTCACGGCACATCTTATATTGTTTCGTACGTCATCTATATCCTGTCCAAGACTTACTGTATTACTTGCAAATGTATTAGTTCTTATAATCTGCGCTCCAGCCTCAATATATGCCCTGTGAATAGCAAGAACTCTGTCTGGTGCAGATACATTGGCCATCTCCGGAAGGCTTCCCTCATCATATATCTTCGCATAATATGTTCCAAACGCACCATCAGCATTAATTCTTGAACTCTTTAATCTTTCTTCGAGCAATCCTGCTGTATTAGAATATTTCATAATCAATCCCCTGTTCTTATCTTTTAACTTAAAAAAGGAGCCACTGCCAAAGCAGCGACTCCAAAATTGTATCATTATTAAGTTAAATTTGCACTAAAAATTAAAGGAAAATATACTTCAATATGAAAAGTATTGCAAGTACATACATAAGTGGAGTAATCTTCTTTGCTTTTCCAGCAACAAGGTTAACAATAACATATGAGATAACACCAACAGCGATACCTTCTGAAATACTGTACATAAGTGGCATACAGATAAGGCAGAGGTAAGCTGGGATACTCTCTGTTAAATCATTGAAATCAATATCAACAACAGCACTTACCATAAGGAAACCTACGAAGATAAGAGCTGGAGCTGTTGCGAATCCAGGAATTGTTGTAAATACTGGTGCGAATACAATTGCAACGAGGAATAAGAAACCTGTTACAACTGAAGAAAGTCCTGTTCTACCACCTTCTGCAACACCTGATGAACTCTCAACGAATGTTGTTGTTGTAGAAGTACCAAGGATAGCACCTGCACTTGTTGCGATAGCGTCAGCTAAAAGAGCCTGCTTAATTCTAGGAAGTCTTCCGTTCTCATCAAGCATCTTAGCCTTATTGGCAACACCGATAAGTGTTCCAAGTGTATCAAACATATCAACAAAAAGGAATGAGCACATAATAACGATAAAGTCTAATACATTGATATTAAGGCCCTTAAGGTTAAAGCACTGTCCGAATGTCTGGCTGATAGCTGTGATATCAAAGCTTCTCCATGATGGAATAAGTGAATAGAATCCAGCAGCTGCATCAACCTTGTAAAGTCCTGTAAGCTGGCAGATAATACCAAGTACCCATGTTGCAACAATACCGATAAGGATAGAACCCTTAACATGCTTTACATAAAGAATAGCAATGATAAATGTACCGATAACAGCAAGTAAAGCACCAATTCCTACTGTGTTAAAGTCAGTTCTAAAATTAACAACTGTAACCTTAGTTGATGTGCTTGCAACAACAAGGTTAGCACCCTGAAGTCCGATAAATGCTACGAAAAGACCGATACCTACTGATACGCCCTTCTTTAATGTTGTAGGAATTGCATTAAAGATAGCTTCACGAACATTAGTAAGTGAAAGTACAATAAATACAAGACCTTCAATAAATACAGCAAAAAGTGCTACCTTCCAGCTATATCCCATACTTCCACATACTGTATATGCAAAGTAAGCGTTAAGTCCAAGTCCTGGAGCAAGCGCAAAAGGATAATTAGCAAGGAAAGCCATTGCAAAACAACCTATAGCAGATGCAATTGCAGTTGCCATAAGAATTGCATTAGAATCCATTCCTGATGCTGACAGGATAGATGGATTAACAGCCAGAATATAAGCCATTGTCATGAATGTTGTAATTCCGGCTACAACCTCAGTTCTTACACTGGTGTTGTTTTCCTTAAGTTTGAACAATTTGTCCATTTCGACCTCCGTTTTTTATAAATATTAAAAAATACTAAACAATCTTAACATATTTTTCTCAATTATTCGACCATTTTTATTAAATATTTTATAAAAACGTAATAAAAACCCCTACTAAAGGGGGAAGCACTATTCACATTAAAAATGTACTATATAAAAGTACTTTAATTGCAATCCTGTGAATAGGACGTGAACACAGGTTTTGGGATATATCCATTTATGAAAAACATAAATAAAGCCATATATGCAGTTGGGAGACCTGCATATATGGCTTTATTTTATTTCTTATCTACTAATTCAGTTGTACAGAACGGACATCTTGTTGCCTTAACAGATATCTTACTGAAGCAGTATGGACAATCCTTAGTAGTTGGAGCCGGTTCTTCTTTCTTCTTACCCAGACTCATCATTTTGTTCATTGCTTTAACCAAAAGAAACAGAACGAATGCCATAATAAGGAAATTAATAACTGCTGTTATGAATGCACCATAATCAAACACAACTCCTCTTATTGTGAATGTACCACCAACAGTAACACCCTCACCATTAGTACCACCTGTAACTACTGCAATAAGTGGATTAATAAAACTGCTTGTAAGTGCTGTTACGATACTCTGGAATGCAGCACCAATAATAACACCGACTGCCAGGTTCATAACATTTCCTTTCAGAGCAAATTCTTTGAATTCGTGAATGAATTTTTTCATTATGTTTTCCTCCCGTATATTAATGATTAATCTTTGGAACGATTATAATGTCTTTAGTTTTTCCCTTATATCCTCTACAGTTTCAACAATATAATCTGCTCCTGCTATCTCAAGCTCCTGTTCTTCTGCAAAACCATATCTTACTCCCATAGATTCAATCCCAGAAGCTTTAGCACCCAGTATATCATCCTTTCTGTCACCTATCATTATAGCTTTGGATTTAGCTGTAGTGATATCATCATTTTCTAATAATCCGGCTTTAGAAAGTCTTACAAATACTTCATCAATAACCTGATTCTTGTGACGGCGTTCTCCGCCTTCTAACTCACTTCCAACTGCAACATCAAAGTATCTTCCCACATTAAAATACTCCAGTATTCTTGGAACATATATCTCAGGCTTACATGTTGCAAGTGCAACAATATAGCCATCTTCCTTTAATGCTGCAAGTAATGTGTCTATTCCATCAAATAACACATTCTCATAGATACCCTTATCTGAATATCTCTCACGATAATAATCAACCGCCTTAAGTGCTGTCTCTTTATCAAGACCATAAAACTTCTCAAAACTCTCATCAAGTGGTGGTCCGATAAATCTTTTTAACATAGCCTGATCATTCTCTTCTATTCCAAGCTTGTTCAATGCATGCTGCACACTTTTGGTAATTCCCTCGCTTGAATCTGTAAGAGTACCATCCAGATCAAACAATATATACTTCTTAGTCATATCTGCTCCATTATTTCATAAGTTCATTATAATTCATTATATTATAGTCTGTCACATCACATATTGCATTCCAGTCATCTGCAGATGCCTCATCATATACTGCAACAACAGTAAATCCGCCGCTTTTAGCTCCCATTGCTGCTGAAAGTACATCTTCAAAAACAATACAGTCCTGTATATCACATCCTGCTTTGTCCGCTGCCTTAATATAGACATCCGGGAATTTCTTTCCTCTCTCGACTTCGTTCGTCTGTGTAAATGCATCAAAGAAATCATATATTCCATTGCGCCTTAAACATGGCTCAAAAAGTGCCCTGTCCGACGAAGTAGCCGAAACAATCTTAAGACCGCTGTTATGCATACGCTCTATGAATTCCTTAACGTATGGCTTTAATACAACTTTGTCAGTATATGCTTCCAGTGCCGCATCATACCATTCCTTCATTATCTCATCTGTTGATTCAGGAAGGTTATACTTCTGTTTAGTATATATCGAACCGGACTCAAATGTGTGTGTCTTGATTTCCTGCATGTATTCTTTAGTAACAGGAATTCCTCTTTTCCCAAGAAAATCCATGTCAACCTTAGCCCATACCTGCGTAGAATCAAGTATTGTTCCATCCAGATCGAATATAATACACTGATAATTGCTAAGATTCAACATGGATATATCCTCCAATATTATCTGTAAGTAAATCTTTTCTCAACATCAACTGTATATTCATCTGTATATTTCTTGATATACTCTGAATACTTCTGGTTAAGAAGTGTTGACTTAATTGTATCATCATCTGAACCATCATATGATCTGCTTATGTAATATACAATATAGAAGCATGAATTATCGTCATCTTCAATAACTGTAAGGTCACCCTCTTTTCTGTCTGATGAAGCAATCCAGTCTGCGCATGCTTCTTCAACATTGCTCTTCTTAGTCTCTGAAACTAATGACGCCTCATCATCAGCATATGTATCATCTCCAGCCTCTGCATATGCTCTGCACTGGCTGATGAAATCTAATTCTGTACTTACACCTGATGCAAATGCATTGGCTTTATTCTTAGCCACATCCATATCATCTGAATCAGAACTGTCAGCTTTTACTGTAAAGATTCTGTATTCAAATTTGTCATATGTATCCTTATTGTCCTCATAATATGCACTTACTTCAGAATCTGTTGCAGCAAGAGTTTCTGTTAAATGCTCCTGATATGCTGTGCTCTTAAGATAATCCTTTAAGAACTCCTTAACTCTCTTTTCTGTAGCTCTCTTGCCGAATATCTGCTTAAGGTAATCTGAATATGATGTATCTGCTTCACTTGCTGCATCCTTAATCTTGCTTATAAATTCATCATAATCAGCAGCTTCATTATCATATGTAAATCCGTTAGCATCTGCATCCTCTAATAAAGCCTTAGTCTCTTTAATAGTTGATACTGCTGTGTTGGCAAAGAAATCATACCATGTGTAATCTGTTGAGTATTCCTGACTCTTATCTGACTGGCTTGTCTTATATCCCATATAAGATGTATAATAATCGCCATAAGTCATTGAACCATATAAAGTTGTGTTAAGATTGTTAGTCTTGGCAATTCCATAATAGAAATCAAACTCAATCTGACTTATCTTGTCATCATTAACCTTAATATAATTATTATAGATACTATTAAGCTTAAGTCCGATTGCTGTACCGCTTCCAAGTATTATACCTGCAATAACTGCAATGCACACCCACTTAGTAATAAATCTTCTCTTAGCTTCTTTTCTCTGTTCTTCTTTTCTTTTCTGCATCTTACGGTCGTATTTAGTAACAACCTTCTCTGACGCTGCATTATTGTTAGCCATAATGTCCTCCCTATTCATATCCGTTAATTTCTTTAATTCTGTCTAACTGCTTCATCCACTCATGTGAACTTGCATCACTTGGCATTCTGAGATCTCCTCTTGGAGATACTGCAACCGAACCAACCTTAGGTCCGTCTGGCAGGCATGAACGCTTAAACTGCTGTGCAAAGAATCTCCATGTGAATGTCCTTAACCACTTATAGATAGTCTTATCATCATATTCCCCTGCAAATGCATACTTTGCAATTCTGAATATCTTATCAGGCTCTGCACCAAATCTTAACATGTGATACATAAAGAAATCGTGCAATTCATATGGTCCTACAAGATCTTCTGTCTTCTGTGCAATAGTACCATCTTCCTTAGGTGGAAGAAGTTCCGGACTTACCGGTGTATCAAGTACATCATTAAGTACTGCTGACAGAGCATCATTACCGCATGTGTCTGCATAGAACTGTACCAGATGTCTTACAAGTGTCTTAGGAACTGACGCATTAACACCGTACATAGACATATGGTCGCCGTTATATGTTGCCCAGCCCAGTGCAAGCTCTGACATATCACCGGTTCCTATTACCATTCCGTTAGTCTGGTTGGCAATATCCATAAGTATCTGTGTTCTCTCTCTTGCCTGTCCGTTCTCATAAGTAACATTATGAATATTCTCATCATGTTCGATATCTTCAAAATGCTGTCTTACAGCCTTCATGATATTGATTTCCCTGAGTGAACAGCCAAGCTGCTTAGTAAGCTTGACAGCGTTATTATATGTTCTGTCTGTTGTACCAAAGCAAGGCATTGTAATACAGTGTATTCCGCTTCTGTCAAAACCGCACAGGTCAAATGCCCTTGCAGTTACAAGAAGTGCAAGCGTTGAATCAAGTCCGCCTGATATTCCAATTACCGCATTCTTACAGTTAGTATGCTCAAGTCTCTTCTTAAGTCCATATGACTGGATATTAAGAATCTCCTCACATCTTGAATCTCTTTCCTTCTTGTCAGAAGGTACGAACGGAGCTTTATCAAAATATCTTATAAGTTCCAACTCTTTATTAATAAGCCCCTGCGCCTGTGTTTCTGTATATGTGCTGTTCTCATCAACTGCATATGTGCTCATTCTTCTTCGCTCAGAGCATATTCTCTGGACATCGATGTCGGCATATACAGACTCATCAGCAAACTTATGTGCTTCTGCAAGAACTGTACCATTCTCACATATAAGATTATGCGCTGAGAATACTATATCCTGAGTAGACTCTCCACCGCCTGCACTTGAGTACACATATCCGCATACAAGTCTTGCAGATTGTCCTGAAACAAGCTGCTTTCTGTAAGTGTCTTTGCCGATTGTCTCATTGCTTGCAGATGCATTAACAATAATTGTTGCACCATTCATTGCATGTTTTATGCTTGGTGGCTGTGGTGTCCACAAATCCTCACATATCTCAACACCAATCTTAACTTTTCTGTTATTGTCAAATGTAAATAATAATTCACTTCCGAAAGGAATTTCCTCATCGTCAATATCTACATATACACATTCATTAAATCCAGGCGTAAACTGTCTTCTTTCATAGAATTCTCCGTAATTAGGAAGATACATTTTGGGAACCATGCCAAGTATCTGTCCATTCATAACACCTGCAACAACATTATAAAGCTTTCCATTCATCTCATATGGGAGTCCTACAAAGCTTATCATTCCCTTTACTGTCTCTGAGAAATGCTTTAATGTAACAAGACCTTCCAATGCTGATTCTAACAGCCTGTCATGTAAGAACAGATCATTACATGTATAACCTGTTATACACATTTCTGGAAAAACAGCTATTGCAGTATCCTTCTTATAAGCTTCACTCATAAGAGCTTTAATGTTCTCTATATTATACTCACAGTCAGCTACTTTAATCTTCGGAGTCATGGCTGCTGCTCTTATATATCCGTCTTTCAATTTGCCCTCTCTTTCAATATATGTTCTTTCTGTCAAACATTAAAATTATATCAGACTGGGTATATATTTACAATAAAGGTCACAAAAAAGTCACTTTTCATTATGTTGTTCATAAACAAGTGTCACGCCGCTTTCCTGCTCTTTCGGCTCATTACACCCTGTCATTGTTGATATCATACTTATAATAACCACCAGCGCCAATAATCTTGCTGTCAGCTTTTTCTTTATTCCATCTTCCAACATAAAAAACCTCCACTGTTCATAAATGTATTATGAACCAGCGGAGGTCTTATTATTCTTCACATGTGCTTATTCAATTACGGCTGCACTAACCTTTATTACTCTGTGTCCAGCTAAAAGCTTATTCTCAATCTTGTAGAATGCAACTACCTTAAGAGGCTTGCCATCTTTAGCAACGAACTCCTGAACATAGCTTACATATCTTTTATCGATGAATTTCTCTCTTAACTCTGTTATTACTTCCTCATACTCAACGCTTGGTACGAACTGCTTAAACACAATTCCTGCCTGAAAATCATCTTCTGAGTATCCAAGAAGATCTGTAAAACCATCATCTATATCGATAATCTTACCGCTTCTCATCTCCATAGAAAACTGTGTAAAAGGAATTGCTCTCATTACTTCTGCCATAATTATTCTCCTTATCCTGAAAACTACTTAGAAAGTGTTGCAAGACGCTCAGTTACCTGTTCAAGCATCTGTGTATATTTTACCAGTTTTGCCTTCTCTTCGTCAATCTTTGCCTGAGGAGCTTTTGATGTGAATTTCTCATTGTTAAGCATTCCATTACATCTCTTAATTTCGCCCTGTAATCTGCCTTCCTCTTTCTTAAGTCTCTCGATTTCCTTGTCGATATCAACAAGCTCTGCAAAAGGAATATAGATAACAGCATCAGGTATAACTGTTGATACAGCATCATCTGGAATTCCAGCCTTATCTGCCTGAACCACAACATCACTTGCGTATGCAAGTGTTCCGAAGAATCCAAGTGAATTATTGAATATGTTCTTAACCTCATCACTTGCTGAAACAACATATACAAGTGCCTTTCGGCTTGGAGCAACATTCATGTCTGCGCGAAGATTTCTTATATTACGGACAGCTTCCTTGATTGTCTCAATAGCCTTTTCCTCTGCTGCGAAGTTGTTAGCTTCGTCATATACAGGCCATGAAGAAATCATAATAGACTCTTCTTCGTCCTGAATATTACAGAAGATTTCTTCTGTAATGAATGGCATATATGGGTGAAGTAACTTAAGGGCATCAATAAGAACTGTCTTTAATGTCCAGATTGCTGCGCTCTTAGTATCATCTGCATCGTTATAAAGTCTTGGCTTAACCATCTCAATATACCAGTCGCAGAATTCTTCCCAGATAAAGTCATTAAGCTTGGCAACAGCAATACCAAGTTCGTACTTCTCCATGTTATCTGTAACTTCCTTGATAAGTCCGTTCATCTTAGAAAGAATCCACTTATCAGCATCTGTTAAGTTAGCAGGTCTTGCATCTGTAGCCTTAATCTTATTGTCAGGGTCATTCATCATAATGAATCTTGAAGCATTCCATACCTTATTAGCAAAGTTACGGCTTGCCTCAACTCTTGACCAGTAGAAACGCATATCGTTACCAGGTGCATTTCCTGTGATAAGAGTGTATCTTAATGCATCTGCACCATATTTATCAATAACTTCAAGTGGGTCAATACCATTTCCTAATGACTTACTCATCTTTCTTCCCTGGTCATCTCTTACAAGACCGTGGAATAATACCTTGCCAAATGGCTTCTTGCCCATATGCTCATATCCTGAGAATATCATTCTGATTACCCAGAAGAATATAATATCATATCCTGTTACAAGCACATCTGTAGGATAGAAGTAATCAAGCTCAGGTGTCTTGTCTGGCCAGCCAAGTGTTGAGAATGGCCATAATGCTGATGAGAACCATGTATCAAGTGTATCAGGATCCTGCTCAACATTAGTGCTTCCACACTTAGGGCATGTGCATACAGCATCTCTTGAAACTGTCATCTCACCACAGTCCTTGCAGTAATATGCAGGAATTCTGTGTCCCCACCAGAGCTGTCTTGAAATACACCAGTCTCTGATATTATCTGTCCAATTGTAATATGTCTTATCCATAGAAGCTGGAATAAGCTCAATATCACCATTCTTAACGCCTTCAACAGCAGGCTTGATAAGCTCGTCCATCTTAACGAACCACTGCTGCTTAATCATTGGCTCAACAGTTGTCTTACATCTGTCATGAGTACCAACATTATGTGTATGGTCTTCAACTCTTACAAGAAGTCCAAGTGCATCAAGGTCAGCAACCATAGCCTTTCTTGCCTCATATCTATCCATACCTGCATACTTGCCGCCAAGATTATTGATTGTAGCATCATCATTTAAAATGTTAATCTCTGGTAAGTTATGTCTCTTACCAACCTCGAAATCGTTAGGGTCATGTGCAGGAGTAATCTTAACTACACCTGTACCGAATTCCTTGTCAACATAAGGGTCAGCAATAATTGGTATTGTTCTGTCTGTAAGAGGAAGCTCAACTTCCTTTCCTACAAGGTCTGTGTATCTTTCATCATCAGGGTTAACAGCTAAAGCTGAATCTCCAAGTAATGTCTCTGGTCTTGTTGTTGCAATCTCAACAAATCTTCCCGGCTCACCAACTACAGGGTAGTTAATATGCCAAAAATGTCCTGCCTGCTCCTCATGCTCAACTTCTGCATCTGATATAGAAGTATTGCAGACCGGACACCAGTTAACAATTCTTGAGCCCTTGTATATAAGACCTTTCTCGTAAAGCTTGATAAATACTTCCTGAACTGCCTTAGAACAGCCTTCATCCATAGTGAATCTTTCTCTGTCCCAGTCACATGAAGAACCAATCTTCTTTAACTGGCTTGTGATAGTTCCACCGTATTCTTTCTTCCATTCCCATGTTCTCTTTAAGAAGCCCTCTCTTCCAAGCTCATGCTTGTCAATTCCTTCTTCCTTAAGAGCATTAGTAACCTTAACCTCAGTTGAGATTGAAGCATGGTCAGTTCCAGGAATCCAGAGAGCTTCATAGCCCTGCATTCTCTTGAATCTGATAATAATATCCTGCATAGTGTTATCAAGTGCATGACCCATATGCAGCTTACCTGTAATATTAGGTGGTGGCATAACAATAGTAAATGGTTTCTTGTCTCTGTTTACTTCTGCATGAAAATACTTCTTCTCAAGCCACTTGTGATATAATCTGTCTTCAATTTCGGACGGATTATAATTCTTTTCCAATTCCTTGCTCATTATTAATCTCCTTTTTCAATATTCCGGGTTCTTTCCCAATTATGCGCGAGCAACTCATACAAAGTTCTCAGTTCGTGCAAGCACGACTTCAAACTTTCCATGACTTCTCTCATCGCTGCTCGCGCAAAAAAGCCCTTTGCAGGGCGCAAACTCTGCAAAGGGCGTAAATAAACTTATTAACGCGGTACCACCTTTGTTTAATTATCTTGTGATAATCCTCATTACTCCTTAACGCGGAAAACGTCACAGCCTACTGATATTCAGCCATGCAGCTCCAAAGCTACCTTCCATATCATTATTACCCGAACCATCTTCCAGCCAGTGAATGGTTCTCTCTGTTGGATAAGGATATGTACTCCTCTTCTTCATTGCCTTTGAATATAAAATTCTTTTCTATCTTAATATCTGACAGAAAAAAATGCAAGCATTTTATTCAGGAACTTCTATCTGCTTGATGCTGAACTCGTTCCCCTGCAAAAGATAAGTATGCTTACTTCCACAATGCGGACAGACCTTTGCGTATTTCACAGTCTCATAAGTTTCCTTACAGTCCTCACAGTAAGTTATACCCGGAATTGTCTCAATCTCCATCTCGCAGTCCTTAACAAGCTCTTCCCTGCGGCATGCCCAGTTCCAGCAGTCTGTAAGATATTCTTTTACAACACCTGATACCTCACCAAGTTCAATTATAACTTTGGATATGCTTGTTACGTCATTCTCCTGTGCAACAGCCTTAAGGTCATCTATTATGTGAAATACAACACCTAACTCATGCATACATTACTTATCCTTTTTCTTAGTAAATTTAATCTTAATAGCCTGTTTTGCTCCATATGGAAGTATGTATTTCAGCTTATCTTCACTCTTTCTCATATTAGAGCAGTCTGGAAGGTCTCTCTGAAGATGTATTGCATCAAATTCACACTTAGTTGTACATATACCACAACCTATACACTGGTTAGGGTCAACAATAGAAGCACCACATCCTAAGCATCTTGCTGTTTCCTTCTTAACCTGTTCCTCAGTAAATGTAAGCTTATAATCCCTGAAAGACTTCTTGTCAGCTCCCGGCTTCATTCCCGGATGCTGTCTTCCTGTATTATCATAATTCTCAACAAGGATATCGTCCTTATCAAGTTCTTTATAATAATTAGGATCTCGTCCGATTGTAAGACTGCTGTGTGGCTGTACATATCTGTGGATTGATATAGCCCCCTGCTTACCTGCTGCAATAGCATCAATAGCAAACTTAGGTCCTGTATATACATCACCACCAACAAATATATCAGGTTCTGCTGTCTGGTAAGTAACAGGATCTGCCACCGGACCGTTGCCTCTTCCAAGCTCAACCTTAGTTCCTTCAAGAAGACTTCCCCACTCAATAGACTGGCCTACAGAAAGAATTACGTTATTACATGGAATAGTCATAGTTTCATTCTCATCATACTTAGGGTTAAACTTGCCAGTCTCATCCTTAACAGAAATACATTTCTTAAATACAATGCCAGTAACCTTTCCATCTTCACTTAAGATTTCCTTAGGTCCCCAGCCGCCTTTAACAATAATTCCTTCAGACTCTGCAAGCTCGATTTCTTCCGGTGAAGCAGGCATAATATCTCTTGTCTCAAGAGAAACCTGTGTAATCTTACCATCACTGCATCTTTCAGCTGTTCTTGATACATCAATGGCAACATTACCACCACCGATAACTACAGTGTCTCCATCCAGCTTATAATTCTCATCATCAGTTGTTATATGAAGGAATTCAACACCAGTCATAACCCCCTTAGAATCTTCGCCAGGAACTCCTGTCTTTCTTCCTCCCTGACATCCGATTCCAATGTAAAATGCTTTATAGCCCTGTTCTCTTAACTGCTGGATTGTAACATCCTTGCCGACCTCAACATTGCATCTGATTTCAACGCCCATCTCGCGAAGGACATCAATCTCTGCTGCAACAATATCTTTCTCAAGGACAAATGAAGGAATACCATATACAACCATTCCACCCGGCTTGTCATTCTTCTCGAAAATAGTTGGCTTATAACCTTTCTCTGCAAGATAGAATGCACATGAAATACCGGCAGGACCTCCACCAATAATTGCAACCTTTTCTTCAAAATATCCCTTAGTAGCAGGAACTACCTTAGGTGGAATATAACGTGTTGCTGAATCTAAATCCTTCTTGGCAATAAATTTCTTAACTTCATCGATTGCAATTGCCTCATCAATCTTTCCTCTTGTACATGCGTCTTCACAACGCTTATTACAGACATGACCACATATAGCAGGAAGAGGATTGTTCTTCTTGATAAGTGCAAGCGCATCTGTATATCTTCCCTGTGCTGCAAGCTTTAAGTAACCCTGAACAGCTATGTGAGCTGGACAGGCTGTCTTACATGGTGCAGTACCAGTCTCATGTGTGTTAATTCTGTTTACATCTCTGTAATCTTCAGTCCAGTCAGCACTTGTCCATTTCTTATCTGAAGGAAGTGGCTTAACTGGATACTTAACCTCTGTTCCGTCTTTCTTACATAACTTCTGTCCAAGAGTAACAGCTCCGGCAGGACAATACTCAACACATCTTCCACATGCAACACAATTAGCCTTGTCAACATGTGCAACATATGCTGATCTTGACATATTAGGTGTGTTGAAAAGCTGTGATGTTCTGAGTGCATAACAGACATTAACATTACAGTTACATATAGCAAATATCTTGTCTTCACCATCAATATTAGTTATCTGATGTACGAATCCGTTATCTTCTGCCTTCTGTAATATCTCTAATGCTTCTTCCTTAGTTATGTATCTTCCGCCTTTATTAGTCTCAACAACATAATCTGCCATATCACCAACTGCTATGCACCAGTCAGCTGGATCATCAGCACATCCCTCGTCAAATGTTTTTCTTGACTTACGGCATGAACATGGGCTGGCAGCATATTTGCCATCATATTTGTCAAGCCAGTGAGATATATGCTCAATGGAAACAGAATTATTCTCCATTGAAATAGCCTTCTCAACAGGTATAACATGCATACCGATTCCGGCTCCTCCTGGCGGCACCATTGGAGTTACCTTCTCAAGTGGAAGACGGCTCATTCTCTCGAAGAATCTTCCAAGTTCAGGATTCTTCTCAAGCATATCAGAATTCATATTAGAGAACTCTGCACTTCCCGGAACAAACATAGGAAGCACATACTGCTTCTCATGCTGTGGATTCTCCCAGTTATACTCAATAACACCATTAACAGACATCTGCTGTAAGATATCCTCAAGATAAGCTTCATCCTTTCCTGTAAGCTTAACCATATCCTTTAAAGTTCTTGGCTTTCTTACACCCATCTTAAGGGCAATCTCTGCCATCTCGTCTGTACACATTGCTGCAAGTCCCCAGTATTCAGGGTCATCAGCAGTAAGCTTTTCCAATCCAAGCTTAATAGGAATTCTGTCTGTAACCATCTTTCCAAGCTTAAGAATTGGTTCTCTTACAGGAAGCTCAGGATGTGGATTCTTAAATTCAACATTCTTAGTATTCTCTGCCATAAATCATCCTCCGTTATTCTTTCCTCTGGCAAATGCCGGATTCTTTATTAACTGCACAATAAGTGGAATAACCATCAGTACCCATACAATAGGCTCTGAAACAATTACGCCCCAGTATCCCATGAATGGAACAAGTGTAAATGTTATAACAACCTTTCCAACAAGTTCGATTCCACTTGATATAATAGGAGTAAGCCTGTCTCCTATTCCCTGCAGTGAATTTCTTATAATAGTTATCATCGCCGTCACAAAATAAAGCAGCGAATCCACTCTCAGATACAGTGTAGCTGTATCTATTACTTTTCTGTTGTCCGAACTGATAAGCATTTTAACAAATGCTGGAACTACCGTATAAGATGTGATTATACATAACACACACCATACCCATCCCATTAGAATAGATGTTAATATGCCTTTTCTTATTCTTTCGTACTTTCCAGCTCCAAGATTCTGTCCGCAGAATGTCGCCATGGTAGTTCCAAGCACACCGAACATCATCATAAAAAGCTCTGAAATTCTTCTTGCCGTAGTATGGGCAAGTATTATATCCTGTCCAAATGAATTGATTGCACTCTGCAATGTAACAGAACCAATTGATACAAGACTGCTCATAAATCCCATTGAACATCCTGTAGACATAAGCTTTCCACAAAGTGACGAATCAATCTTAAAATCTTTCTTTCCAATCCATAAGATATCGTATCTTTTAAGTGAATATATAAGACAGGCAATAAGTGCTATAAACTGTGAAAGCACTGTTGCAACTGCCGCTCCTCTTACTCCCATTGGAATAACCTTAAGGAAAAACAGATCTCCACCAATGTTAAGTACAACTGATATTCCCAGGAATATAAGCGGAGTAAATGAATCTCCTATTGACCTTAACAGGGCTGCGCAGACATTGTAAAGCATAAGTATTGTCATGCCTGCAAATATTATAAATATATAATCATAGGCTTCTTTTAATAAGTCCTGTGGGGTATTCAGGACTTTAAGAAGAGGTCGTAAAAATATCAGCACAACCACTGTAAGACCTGCTGATATCATAATTCCGTATTTGAACGAACCTGCTACTGTCCTCTTGAAATTCGCGGTATCACCTGCCCCGAAAAACTGTGCAGCTATAACGGCAAATCCATTAGTCAGTCCCTGCAAAAAGCCTATAACAAGGGTGTTCACTGAATTAGTAGAACCTACTGCTGCCAGTGAACTTTCTCCTAACACATAGCCTATAATCTTAGTATCCACAAGATTATAAGTCATCTGAAGCAGCGAACCTATAAACACCGGTAATGCAAACCAGAATATAAGTTTCGTTATACTTCCCTTAGTTAAATCTTTCATACAAATATTCCTATATAATTCTTAATTCCGTCCGATTAATCTACTGATAAAAATGCATCCATCTCTTCAGCAACTTCATCAAAAGTCTGATTGTAAACAGCTGCAAATTCACCATACAGAAGCTTTCTTGCTGCAAGCAGCATTCTGCTGTCTGCTGATTTCATCTTTCTTAAATCCTTAGCTCTTTCATTCTTAATAACATATAATGCACGAATCAGATGCATAAGCTTTAAAGCATCCTGAGATTTCATATATTCATCATACTGCATAGGTGTAACTTTTTCTAAAAGTTCTGAATCTTTCTTGCAATTTCTTGCTCTCTCCTTTAACTTGTCACATTCCTTAACAGTCATAATACTTCTTATCATAACCTTATTGCTGTCAACGGGTGAATATATAATTCCCTTGCTGTCAAATACTGGCTGAAGAAAATAATAATCACCTGATATTCCCTTAATAGGTGGTGTATCAATCTGTTCAACCTCGCACACTCCAACAACTCCGTATACTACTTTATCACCAATCTCAAACATGCTTTTCGTACTTCCTTCCAATTCTTCGTTAAATCCGTATCAATTATTTATTATTATATTACATTTTAAAAAATTTTTCAAAGTATATTTTTACTGGAATTTCGAAACAAAACCTGTCTGACATATGACATTATAAATAAAAAAGCGCCGTTTCAATGACTTAATCATCAAAACGGCGTTCTAATAGCAATCTGGTTATTAATTAGAATAAATCTACTCTTCCTGCAACCTTGCCATCTGCTACATAATAGCATGCTCCATCCTGTGGCTTTATGTATAACTTAATATCTGTAGCTGCTACTTTCTGTGCCTTAAGGTCAGCTTCAACTCTCTTTAATACAGCATCCATATCTGTCTGCTCATCGTTGTACTGGATAAATGTCTCAGTCTTAACTTCCTTCTTGGCAACAACCTTCTTAGCTGTAGTCTTAACAGCTGTCTTCTTAGCTGCCACTTTCTTTGTTGTAGCTTTAGCTGCTTCCTTAACAGTCTCTTTAGCTTCTTCAACCTTAGCCTCTACCTTAGTCTCAGCCTTAACTGCTGCTGTTTCAACAGCCTTCTTGGCTGTCTCTGTCTTAGCTACTGCTTTCTTAGCTGCTGTCTTAGTAGTTTTCTTAACAGCTGTCTTAGCTTCTGCAGCCTTTACCTCTGCTGTCTTTACAGCATCTCCACCAAATACCATGTTTTCCTTCTTATCATTGTTTGCCATGTTTCCATCCTCCTTAATAAAAATACTATTCCCCAATAAGAAACTTCTTGATTGCTTCTACAGCTTTATCCGCATCATTGCCTTCTGCTGAAATAGTAACAGACATTCCGTCTCTTAATCCAAATGCCATAATCCCCATTAAGCTCTTAGCATTAATATTCTTGCCCTCTGATGATATATCAATATGGCTCTCGAACTGGCATGCTGTCTGAACAAGCTCTGCAATTGGATTCTTATGTACTTTATCAATGTTAGCAACGTTGATTGTCTCAGTCATTACAAATTACACCTTACTTTCGTTAAATTTCAGTTACTTTTGTAAATATACCCTAATAGTAAATATAAGTCAACATCTGCATTTAGAATTTAATTAATATTACATTATCAATCAGCCCTCAGATTAATGTTTTTGTCTACATAACCATCATTGTAAAGTTCCATCATCTGCTCATCAAATATATCAGAAGGTTCATAGTCACACAGCAGCGTAATGAGTTTTTTAATCTGCTCATTATCAGAAACTGCCTCTTTATATTGTGGTTCAATTCTGTTTTTAAGTTCCACAAGATTGGTAATATTCTCTTCTTTAGGAATTGCCAGTGCCCCTGACACAACTCCAAGGGCATAGGCACATTCATAATTACCAGTCATCTTTGCATTAGGAAATCCGCATTTGCGTGCAAGTGCCTGCTTAGCTAATATAGGTACCATTATGCATTAAGCTCCTTCTTAAATGTTGCAACATAATCTGCTGCAGCTTCTTCTGAATAATTATTAGCTTCAAGAAGCTTGATAAAATGCGAACCTACAATTGCACCATCAATAATATCTTCAAGTGGAGCAACATCTGCTGCTGTTCTTATTCCGAATCCCATCATAACTGGAATCTTAGATTCTTTCTTAACTTCTGTAAGATATTCTCTTATCTGTGAATGGAAGTTAGCTCCCTTACCCGTAACACCCATCTGTGAAACGCAGTATACGAAACCTCTTGCATTCTCTAAAAGCATTGGAATTCTGCCCTTAGATACAGGTGAAACAAGCTGGATAAGAATTGGAGAATTCTCATTCTTTGCAAGAACTGCCTTAATCTCCCCCTGTTCCTCGAATGGAAGATCAGGTATGATAAGTCCGTCCACGCCGTTTTCAATACATTTGTTTACGAAGTTCTCAACGCCATAATGATATACAGTATTATAGTAAAGCATGAATACTACCGGACTTGTAAGACCAGCTTTTCTTACTTCTCCCATCATTGTAAATGTACCTTCAAGCGAAGCACCATTCTGGATAGCCTTATATGAAGCATCCTGAATTACAGGACCATCTGCAATAGGATCTGAGAATGGAACACCGATTTCCATAATATCAATTCCTGCCTTCTCCTGTGCAAACATAAGCTTCTTAGTTGTATCATAATCTGGAAGTCCTGCTGTTGTATATGTAATAAATGCTTTCTTTCCCTCTTCCTTGAGTGCTGCGAGTTTTTCTTCTATTCTATTCATTACTTGTTAGTCTCCTCTCCGTTAAGATATTTCTGAACTGTATTAACATCCTTATCACCACGGCCTGAAAGACACATGATAATTGTCTTACCTTTATATTCACCCTGTGCCATCTTAAACACATGTGCAAGTGCATGTGCACTTTCAATCGCTGGGATAATACCTTCCATTCTGCAAAGTTCCATAAGTGCATCCATACATTCCTTATCTGTTACTGAAACATATTTAGCTCTTCCAGAATCTCTTAAGTAAGCATGTTCTGGTCCTACACCAGGGTAATCAAGTCCTGCTGAGATTGAATGTGCAAGCTGGATATTACCGATTTCATCCTGTAAAAGATATGTCTTCATTCCATGAAGGACACCAACCTGTCCGAGTGCCATTGCAGAAGCATGCTTTCCTGTCTCAATACCAAGTCCTCCTGCCTCAACACCAATAAGGTCAACATCTTTATCATTGATGAAGTCTGCAAACATTCCGATTGAATTAGAACCACCGCCAACACAGGCAACAACTGCATCAGGAAGCTTTCCTGTCTTTTCAAGAATCTGCTTTCTTGCCTCTGTACTGATGATTCTCTGGAACTCTTTAACCATCTTAGGATATGGATGTGGTCCTACAGCAGAACCAATAATGTAAAATGTATCCTCTGCCTTTTCAGCCCATGTTCTGATAGCCTCGTTAGTTGCATCCTTTAATGTTGCACTTCCTGTTGTTACAGGCTGAACCTTTGCTCCAAGCATTTCCATTCTGAATACATTAAGCTTCTGTCTTTCAATATCCTCAGCACCCATGAAAACTGTACACTCCATATTGAAAAGAGCTGCGCCTGTAGCTGTTGCAACGCCGTGCTGTCCTGCACCAGTCTCTGCAATAACCTTAGTCTTACCCATTCTCTTTGCAAGAAGAATCTGTCCAATAACATTATTAATCTTATGAGCGCCTGTATGGTTAAGGTCTTCTCTCTTTAAGAAGATATCTGCACCATACTTCTCGCTGATTCTCTCTGCATAATAAAGTGGTGTAGCTCTTCCAACATATTCCTGTAAATAATAGATGTAATCCCTAGCGAATTCAGGATCTCTTAATGCCTCATCAAATGCTTTCTCAAGTTCTGCCAGTGTATTCATAAGTGATTCTGATACATACTGTCCGCCGAACTGTCCATAATACTTGCTTTCTGCCATTTTCTCTTTACCTCTTTTTCTTAATATTTTGCATTCTGAATAAATGTTTTTACCTTATTCTCATCTTTTCCTTTAACTGATATATCATCATATTCAACGCCTGAACTGATATCAACAACATCAGGTGTAACAGCTTCTATTGCGGTTCTTACATTGTCTGGTGTAAGACCTCCTGCAAGGAATAACTTCTTATCACCGCAATCCACTTTTTTCAGGCTGTTCCAGTCAAATGTTTTGCCGCTTCCCGGAACTCCCGCATCAAAAAGCAGTCCCTTCACTTTATCTAAGCTGCGCCATCGTTTAGTCTCCAGATATATATCTTCATCTGACTGATGTTTAATATTAACAGCTCTTATAATACCAATATTGCATCCGTCATACACATCTTCACTTAATTCTCCATGAATCTGTATATAATCAAATCCTGAATTCTGTATTGCTTCAAGCTGTGATACATCAGGTGATACAACAACCGCAACCGTTTTGATGTCCGATTTCTTCAATTGTTCAACAAATGTTGCTGCCAAAGTGATATCAATATTGCGTCTGCTTTTCGGATAATATAGTACCATACCTGCATAGTCAGCACCATATTTTTCTATAATCTGCACATCAGCATCACTTGTAAGTCCGCATATCTTAACTTTTACAAGAGAATTATTTTCTTGCTGCATCATATACCTCTTTAAATTCTGATATTAATTCTTCAGGCTTAGGAGCTTCCATAAGAACTGTTCCTATAAGAAGTGCATCTGCACCGCTCTTTGCCAGAACCTTAATATCGTCTGTACCTGCTACACCGCTTTCTGATACAAGAATCTTTCCTGAATCTCTCATATCAGAAGTAACCATACTGCTAAGCTTTCTTGTGGTTTCAAGATCAACCTCAAATGTCTTAAGATTACGGTTATTAATTCCTATAATCTTAACATCAAGGTCAAGCATTCTCTTCATCTCTTCCTCATCATGTACTTCACATAAAACATCAAGTCCTAAGCTGTATGCAAGATCATATAACTTCTTAAACTGTTCATCATCAAGAATAGCTGCTATAAGAAGAATTGCATCTGCTCCAATAACCTTGGCTTCATACACCTGATACGGATCAATTATGAAATCCTTTCTTATAATCGGAAGGTCTGTCATCTGTCTTATCTGCTTAAGATAATCTGTGCTTCCATTAAAATGATTTTCCTCAGTAAGGCACGAAATCGCATCTGCGCTCTTTCCATACTGCTGTATTCTGTCTTCCAGAGAAATCTTATTATCCATCTTTCCATGGCTTGGTGATGCCTTCTTAAATTCACTTATAATTGAAAGTCCGTCCTTAGCAAGTGCATCATAGAAGCTGATTGATGTTCTTTTGCTCTCTGTTGCAAGCTTAATCATCTCTTCTTCGCTTATTCTGCTCTTATGCTCTGGAAGCCTTTTTAACTTATCCTGTACAATAACATCTAATATCATTAAATCACCCCGTTGACGAAATTCTCTATCATTCTCTTACCATGCTCTGTATATATTGACTCAGGATGGAACTGTAATCCGACTACCGGATAATCTCTATGTCTTACCGCCATAATCTCTCCATCATCAGTTTTGGCAATAACCTTTAAGTCATCTGGAAGAGTCTCTTCAATTATAGCGAGTGAGTGATATCTTGCAACCTTTACAGGTGAATCAAGTCCGGTAAATATTCCTGTACCATCATGGTATATCTCTGACTGCTTTCCATGCATAATATTCTTGGCATATGAAACCGTTGCTCCAAATGCTTCACCTATGCACTGATGTCCTAAGCATATGCCAAGTATTGGCTTCTTTCCTGTAAAATGCTTTATTACATCAACACATATTCCAGCCTCTTTAGGACTCTTAGGTCCAGGTGACACAACAATTGATTCAGGATTAAGCTCCTCTATCTCCTCAATTGTTATCTTATCGTTTCTTACAACCTTGATATCACTATTAAATATTCCAATAAACTGATACAGGTTATATGTAAATGAATCATAGTTATCAATCAGCAGAATCATAAATGTTCCTCCTTAACAAGTGTCTTGGCAAGTGCCATTACTTTATTACAGCACTCCTGATATTCCATCTCAGGCTTTGAATCAGCAACGATACCGGCACCAGCCTGAAGATATACTTTGTCGCCCTTCTTAATCATAGTTCTGATTGTAATACAGAAGTTCATATTACCGCCAAAATCAAGATATCCTGTAGCTCCGCCATACAATCCTCTTCTTACTGTTTCAAGCTCATCTATAATCTCCATCGCTCTTATCTTAGGAGCTCCGCTTAATGTTCCTGCAGGAAGGAATGATGACACAAGATCAAGTGGATGATACTCTCCGTTCTTTCTTCCTTCAACAAGTGAAACAATATGCATAACATGTGAATATCTCTGAATATTCATGAACTGGTCAACCTTTACCGTTCCTATCTCGCTTATCTTTCCCATATCATTACGGGCAAGGTCAACTAACATTACATGCTCTGCTCTTTCCTTCTCATCTGCAAGAAGTTCTTCCTCTAAAGCAATATCCTGTTCCTTAGTTACTCCTCTTTTTCTTGTTCCTGCAATAGGACATGTATATACGCGGTTATCTGACTGTTTTACAATCATCTCAGGAGAGCTTCCTATAATCTCGAAATCCCCGAAATTGAAGTAATACATATATGGTGATGGGTTAAGCTCTCTTAACTTCTCATACAGATTAAAACCGCTTTGTCCAGTCTGAACTGTCCATCTCTGTGAAAGTACTGTCTGGAATATATGTCCTTCTTTAATATAATCCTTAATCTTATTAACCTTCTCGCTGTACTCTTCAAGAGTGTCCGATTTCTTCAATATAACTCCGTCCAGTGTCATGTCCGGTTCGTCATCTTTATACTTTTCAACGCCTTCTCTTGCAGTCTTTATAAGCTCATCTGCTTCCTTTAAAGCATTTATCTTACCTTCCTGTGAATCTTCGCCAAGTACAACTGCTGTAAATGTTTCTGCTGTATGATTAATAGCGATAAACTTATCTGCAAGCATAAGCTGTATTGTCTCAATTCCTATCTCATCAGGATTGTCGTCTGGAAGCACCTCTGTATATCTTATATAGTCATATCCGAGACTTCCCACAAGACCACCAATAAAATCAAGTTCTCCCGGTTCCTTTACTATCTCAAATTCATCAAAATACTCTTTAAGCCTTACAAGAGGATTTCCCTCTCTTACTTCCCTGCTGCCATCTTTTCTTGTAATAACAAGACTGTTCTTATCTGACTGGATTATCTCATTAGGCTCGACACCCATAAATGTGTACTGACCGCTTTCTTTGTCAGTTCCTTCAAGAAGAAATCCCTTCTTCTCAATGCCAAGTCCTTTGTAAAGTTCAATAGCTTTCTCATTAACAATACTTACTGTCTTTTTATAAGCTCTTAATCTTCGTTTCATAATTCCTCCCTGTCCTTTGTTGTTCATTACTGGCGTTCACTTCTCTTTATTTTTTGTAAGCCAGGTCTTTCTGCTTACAAAAAGTCCCTGACCGGAATCTGTTGTTCTGCAGATTCTGGTCAGGGACGAATTATCGTGGTGCCACCCTTGTTTATGAACATAATCATACTTTATTCACAGGCTTTCTGCTAATAAAAAAAGTGACACTCCTTACCGGATATGCCACCTGTATGCTCAACTCATTATCAGATACATTAATATATCCTTCCCCTGTAACGCGAGGCCGCGTCGTAAACTACTGTTAATTCATCTACGCATCTCACAAACCCATTCCTTACGGCTCTCCATGCTGACTTTCCACCACCGTCAGCTCTCTGTGATGTACCTTCCGAAAGTACTCTTTTGATCATCGACTTTAAATATTTAACTGCCACCTATAATAACACTATGTTTATTATGCGTCAAGCAGAATTTCATGTAAAATCTGCAAAATTCCAAATAATAATTATGACATATATGATCAAAGTATCTCTTCCAGTTCCGAGAATGAATCAATCTTCGCAACATACCTGTCCTGTGAAACATCTCCGAATCCATATGCCGCATAGATGAAATCTATTCCTGCATCTTCGGCAGACTTTGCATCTCCTGATGTATCGCCAACATATACAGGATTCTTAAGACCGTTTCTTTCCATAAGTATCTTATTAGATTCTCCCTTTGGCAGAAATGTTCTTCCCCAGCACTCTGTGTCTTTGAAGAAATCAGACATAAGATGTGCCGTAAGAAAACTCTCTATATAACCATCCTGACAGTTGCTTACAATGTACAATGGATATTTCTGACTGAGTGCATATAATGTTTCTGCCAGCTTTGGATAAAGAATACCGCCTCTTTCTGCCAGATATCCGTTCTCGAATGTACACAGCTCGTCCATAAGTGCATTTCTTACTGACTCAGCTTCATTAGGAAAAAGCTTTGCCGCAATATCATACATAGGAAGCCCCATACAGTCATTAAGGTCAGCTTCCACTATTGGTGCCCTGTGAATCTCTTCATGACGTGAAAGTATTATATTCCACGCCTCACATATCGGCTTTCTCGTATCCCACATAGTTCCATCAAGGTCGAATATTATTCCATCATAAGTCCTGTTAAGCATTATTAACCTCCAGCTCCTTATCGAGTTCATCAAGCAGATTCTTTAACTGTCCTTCCTGAGTTATATCATACACAATTGAGAAACAGTCTCTTGCCAGCTTATAATCTTTATCATTCATCATTATTTCGCCAACTCTGTATATAATACCGATTGTCTTGGAATCAGGTCCCGGTTCAACTTCGTTCTTATCGAGTACATCCTGCATTTCTTTAATTGAATACTCTGGTGTCTTATCATTTAACGCCTGCTCAAGATACTTAAGTTCACTGTCGGCATTATCTGTCTTATAATATATATTACTGTATGTGTAGCACACTCTTGCCGCCTCAGTATTATACTTTGCCACAAAGTAGAATCCCATATTTCTGTAATATCTTGCCATTGTTGCACGGCTGCAGCAGAATCTGTATGCCTGCTTTGTAACATCAAGATATCTCGATAACATATTAAGATTCTTATAACATTCTGCAAGTCCAAGATATGAATCAAGGTCTACCGGATTCCAGCATATTGCCTTCTTAAATGCATCCTCTGCCCTTCTGTACTTGGAAAGTTTAAGGCAGAGACTTCCGTAAGTTCTGTAATATTCTCCAACAGGAAGCTCTGTACACAAGACCTCTGTCTCCGGTTCAAAATAACATGCATACACATAATATTCCATAACATGATTAAGGCTTATATATATTGGTCTTTCATCCATGTCCGATTTCTTCACTAATGTGTCTTCCATCTTTCCGGCTTTGCGCTCATCTGCACATTCTTCTATTCTTTCAAGTATTGCTGATAATATATCTGCAGACCTTTCATAATCGCCCGAATTAAATATCTTTTCATAATCTGCAAATCTGTCTTTAACGTCTGCTAATTTCTTGTAATCCATTACTTCTCCTTCTTTACAGGAAGCTTGTATGTTCCGGTAAGTATTGCAATGCTTCTTGGCTCTACAATAACACTTCTGTTATCTTCATCAATCACTGCACCTGAATCATTAGAACTCATCCTGGTCTTCCATGTACCGTTAATCTTTGGAAGTGCAAAGCTGTGAGTTTCCCAGTGCATATTATATGCAACATATATCAGACTATGGTCTTTCTCATCTCCATATACACATGAATACATTACACCAATATGTCTGTCATATGTATTCATCTGTGCATACCATGCATTAGTTCCATGATATGATATATCAGGATAACCGCATGATATCCTGTCACTTAAAGTAAGTGACTGTGGCATATGAAGTATTCTGTTATTCTTTCTGAAACTTATAAGGTTCTTAGTCCATTCAAGAATCTCATGTCCTTCTTTCGTTTCTTTCCAGTTAACCCACGAAATTTCACTGTCAACACAATATGGATTATTATTGCCATTCTGTGAATTGCCAAATTCATCTCCTGCAAGTATAAGTGGAGTTCCTGCCGATAAAATAACCATTGCCAACGCATTTTTAATCTGGCGTAATCTTAATTCTTTAATCTTTCTCTTTCTTGTAGCGCCTTCTTCGCCACAGTTCCAGCTGAAATTAAAATCCTCGCCATCCCTGTTATTCTCTCCATTAAGCTCATTATGCTTTCTGTCAAAGCTTACAAGGTCGTGAAGTGTGAAACCGTTATTATTGGCAATATAATTAATGCTTGCGCTGTTTGATTCATTCTTTCTTGATATTGAAGCAAACTCACCAAGCATGTTCTCATCACCTTTTAACAGACGTCTTGCAATATTCTGAAAATCATTATTATAGCCTGCCATATGTTTTCTGCTTCCGGTTTTTCCGCCCCAGTACACTGTTATAATCTTAGTATCTGACAGAAGCGCATCCTGAGAAAGTGCTTTAAGAGCAGACTCATCGCAATACACATGTACACCATCAATATGATATTCTGTAACCCAGTGTCTTACACACTGCAGAATAAATCCTGTACTTTCATCTGTAAAAAACATCTCCATAACAACTTCTATTCCATTCTTATGAAGAGCCTTAACCATATCTTTAAATTCTACTGTATAATCTCTGTATATTCCCTGATGTCTTGATGCTGTTCCTGAGTATGATGCCTTGGGTGCGAAATAAAATCCTCCGACATATCCCCAGTAATTAACCTTTCTGGTATTCTTGTCCACACTATAGTGTGTTCCGGCTCCGTATTTCGCCATAATTGTATCTGATAACTGTGGAAAACGGCCTATCTCATCAAATTCATATGCCGGCTGTAACTCCAGAGTTGTAATTCCAAGTTCCTTAAGATATGGAATCTTGTTGATTATTCCTGAAAATGTTCCTTTATCCTTAACTTTGGATGTTCTGCTTTTAGTAAATCCCCTCACATTCATCTTGTAGAATATACAGTCGCTGTAATCATAATTAAGCGGTCTGTCATCTTCCCAGTCATAATCTGCCACATCAACAGCTGCAAGAAGCTTATCATTCTCATCTGCCTGTCCAAATCTTCCACAATCTGTAACCGCCTTGGCATATGGATCAATATACATCTGTCCATCAATTTCATAACAATAGAAACATTTATCCAGTTTCCTGTCACATACATAAACTGAAAATATGTTGCCACATTTCATTGATGAATCAAGTTCTATACGTTCTTTAAGTTTCATATGGGCATCAAAAATAAGCAGTGCTACACTGTCACATTCTGCCTCATATGTAAAATTATATCCGTCCTTATATCTGCTGCATCCCATCAGCATTGGATTACCTTTATTAATAAGCATATTCCACTCTCCACTCTATTTCTTATACAAGCCCCTCATAGTATTCTTATCCAGCTTATAGAATCTCATAATAAATATTGTCACAATCCATCCAATTATCGGAATTATACAATAGAAAAATATTGTCAGAAACTTAAGCTGTGGTGTCAGTGGGTCCTCCACCTGCGGAAAAACTTTAGAATACCCCGCTACCGCCAGTGCAATTCCTACAAATCCTGTTCCAAGCGCTGAAAATGACTTATCAATGAAGGAAAACAGTGCCCCCATTATTCCCGGCACAAAATGTCCGCTCAGTGTATATTCATAATCAGTACAGTCAGCAATCATAGGCACAACTATATTATTAGATATTGATTTCACTCCATTAAGTAATGTAAATACCAGCAGGAATGCAACCGTAATAAAGTTAATGTGCTTTAATGATACATTTGTAAGATCTGTAAATATCATCATAAGCATAAGTATCGTCTGGAAAATAATTGCAAGATATGTTGATCTTACAAGTGTCTTCTTCTGTCCGCATCGCTTGGCATGTTCTATTCCAAGATATATTATTCCAAGATTCGGAATACCTACAATTATTCCAATTATACCAGCAAGCGGGTAATTCTGCATCAGAATTCCATAAAGCATTACAAGAACTGTTGAATTGCCATATACCATCTGTGCGAATTTGTTAGATGCCGCTGCTATAACAAGCATCCTGATTGGTTTGTTATGCTTAATTATAGTAACATAATCCCTGAAATGTATCTGCTGTTTCTTGTCTTCATCCAGCTTGAAATATTTAACATTATCCTTACTCCATATTCCAACAACAGCAAGCGCAGAACATATTCCCGCAACGATTACAACAGTAATAACAAACTCTGAGAAAAGTGCCTGTGACTGGAATGTCTTGTATTTCTCAATAAGATATACAGAAACATAGAAAGCTACCAGACCATGTGCGAACATTATAAATGTTGAATCAAAAAATGTTATCATCGGTCTCTGCTTCATGTCATTAGTAATTACTGATTGTCCCGACTTTACTACTGCCGTCTGAAATGTATACCCGATTATATACACTGAGTACACAATTATAAAATACAATGGTCTTAAAATAACCGGAACAAGGCTTGTAGTAAAGAACAGCACAAGGCTGCTTACCGCCATAAGAACATACCCTATAACTATGTAAGGTCTGAATTTGCCGTACTTTCCGTTAGTTTTATCTATAAAATATCCTATCACAGGGTCTGTTATACCATCGAATATTCTCATACCCGTAAGAATAACCGAGATAAGCACAACTGAAAGACCTGCTATTCCGTTAGCATAATATGAGACATATCCCATCATAGCAAGAAACAGGTTCGTTGATGTATTATTAAGAGAAAACAACCCAATCTGCCATATTCTGGCGCTGTTTTGCTCTATATGTCCATGCTTATTCTCCATATATCAATCCCGCCAATACACAATACATTTATAATAATTCTGTTACGATTATATAATCATATGCCCTCATAGTCAAATTCAGGTATGAAGCTTTCCTCTGCCACATCGCCCTCCTGAATAAATCCATTATTAATTCCACAGTCTATCGCATAATCAACTACCGAATCATATTCTTTTCTCGTTACCTTACGCGACAGCAGAGGGTGATTTTTCAGTCTCTCAAATGGCGTATACTGGCTCATTATACTTATGTATATATCATCTCCATATGTATCAAGAAGGTATTTTATAACTGCCTTGGAATCTTTGGTTGTTCCCGGAAGTACAAGATGTCTTACAATTACACCTTTCTTCATAATTCCATCTTCAACTCTTCCGCTCTTCACGAGTTCATCATCTTCTGTAAAGAATTCCGGCTTCCCAGTCTGTCTGACCATCTCCTGAATTGCAGCCTTAGCCACATCGGCATAATCTGGTGCTTTTGAGTACTCTGCTGAAAGGCTGCTGTCAATATATTTCATGTCTGGAAGATACACATCCACTAATCCGTCGAGCATCTTAACAGTGCTTACATTCTCATAAGCACTGGAATTGTATACAACGGGTATCACAAGTCCTTTATTCTTTGCCTTAATAAGTGCTTCTGCAACCTGTGGTACAAAATGTGTTGCTGTAACAAGGTTGATATTATTGGCACATTTGTCCTGAAGTTCAAGAAATATGTCGGAAAGTCTGTCAACTGTTATCTTCTTTCCAACCTGTGCCGCAGCAATCTCAGAATTCTGGCAGAATATGCACCTTAATGTACACCCTGAAAAGAACACCGCACCGCTTCCATGTTCACCCGATATGCATGGTTCTTCCCACATATGTAGTGCGGCTCTCGCCGCATATATATCATTAGTCATTCCACAAAAGCCTCTGTTAACACTCCTGTCGACATTGCAGGCTCTCGGGCATATATTACATTTCATACTTACCCCTTAATCCTCATTAATCATGGAATCCAGCTTTGCAAGCGCATCACTGATTCCTCCTACCTCACATATTAAACCTTCTTCAACAGCCTGTCTACCCACCAGCACTGTTCCTAAATCTTTAGATAACTGGGTGGTATCAACCATCATTTCCTCTACTCTTTCTTTACTTACACTGCTATGGTCTGCAATAAATGATGTTATTCTGTCAGATATCCGTTCAAAATAATCATATGTCTGCTGCACTCCGATAAGTGTTCCGTTCATCCTGACAGGATGTATTATCATTGTAGCTGTAGGCACAATAAATGAATAATCTGTACTCACAGCAAGCGGCACACCTATACTATGCGAATCACCTATGATTAATGAAACTGTAGGCTTTTTCATTGAGGCAATCATCTCAGCCAGTGCCAGTCCCGCACTGACATCACCACCAACTGTATTCATAATAAAAAGTACGCCTTTAATATCCTTATCCATCTCAATCTCCGCCAGCTTAGGAAGCATATGTTCATACTTGGTTGCTTTGCTCGCTGCTGGAAGATTATCATGTCCTTCTATCTCTCCAATAATTGTTATCACCTCAACAGAATTCTTAGTAACTGCACCATCTTTATAATCGTTATCTGTTTTTTCATCGTCAGATTTGCCCATATCCGCCTCCTGATAATAATTTCGGTATTAGGATTGGCGGATGGATGGGATATTATTCGTAAAATATTTAGATTTTATGTCTTATATAT
>CAVBPJ010000005.1:0-68682 GCA_963597265.1 Evtepia sp.
CCGCGGCGACTTGTATATAATATCACCCGGTCTACCTATTGTCAACAACTTTTTTTATTTTTTTTGAGTTTTTTTGAATTTTTTATTATCTCGTCCAAATTAATACAATATATATGTGTCATCTGCCATTTGCACACTATATATTGATTTAAATTCCTGATACATTTAACATATAAAAAAACACCTTATCTAAAAAAGCTGATTCTAAACAGTTTTTTCAAGATAAGGTGTTTGTACTTATATTATAATGTTGTTAATCAGAACTGTCCTGTCTGCTGATATCTCTGCCATGCATTCTGATATTTGAATGTATATATAGTAGCATATATGCCGCATACTAAAATAAGCCATCCTCCAGGCATGCCTGCAAGTAAAAGCATGTAAATCATATTAACCACTGAATACACAAGAAGAACAACGGCACAAGCTCTGCTTTTTGCAATATGGATTCCTACGCCAAGTCCAATTACAATAATTACATCTAATAATCCAAATATATTGCCTCCTATTATAACATTAGTAATTAATGATATAACTCCGACAACATATGAGATTATAGCTGCAGCTGTTATGTTCTTTATAAGCGGTTTTATGTTGGCACACTGACTGAATTCTTCTTTAGTCATTCTAGTTGTTCCAACATTCATATTTCCTGACATATCATACTGCTGGTATCCCATATTATTCTGCTGATATCCAGCCGCATTGTTCTGCTGATATCCAGCTCCATTGTTCTGCTGCACATTTGCATTGACCTCTAATGGTGCTCCACAACTTTTACAGAATCTTGCCCCCTGTTCGTTTGCTCTTCCACATGATTGACATATCATCTTTCTATCCTCCCTATTTTATCTTATTGTACTGAATAGCAATCTGGTAATTGGATTGTTGTTATATAAAGTTTCCAGAAATGCATCTCTATGTATCTGTACTAATATATTAGATGCATTCTCTGTTCCACTCATAGCTGTTACAACAGTGAAGAATATCCATACGACAACAAGTCCTTCTATCAATCCAACTAATACTCCACCTAACTTGTCTGCCTGCTTTATAACCGGAAGTCTTCTTATTATTCCTGTTGCACTAATAATTACCCTAAGTGCTATAAATACCACTACCATTATCACTATATATATGATAGATGTCAATACAATATCTGCCAATCTTACTGATATTATTCTTAAACTTATCTCTTTAATAGAAGCCTGTCCCTGTTCATTGATAATTGTCATCAGCTCTGACTCTGGCATAGCCTTAATAGCATCTGTAAGACTTTCCGGAAGATTAATTCTGTCCCCAACCTCTGCTACAGCCGCACTTATATTCTGTATGTGCTCTCCAGCCTGACTTATATCAATTCCATCCGGAATTATCTGTTCATTTGAAAAATACTTGTCCACTTCCTTATTTTCTGAAAGTATTGTGTATATTGACTGTGCCACATTTTCATCAATATTAGTTCCATTCTTGATTGCAGTTGTAGCAAGCGGTGCTATTATGACTGCAGCTAATATTGTTATAACCATGGATACAAGCGATAAAACAAGTCTTATCACGCCCTTTCTCCAGCCTATTATTGCAAATATTGCGAGAATCAGTATTACTCCTGTCAACAGCATACGCCGTCCCCCTTATCATTTAAGTCTAATTGATTGTATGTATTTTGAATTAACCAGTGTATAGCTTCCTCTGCTTCCTGTTGGCAGGACATCTATAACCGGCATATCAAAGCTTATATCAGCTAACTTCTTACCACGCATATTCATAAGTACAAATGATGATGCATTACTCATTATCACACTCTTTCCATCAAACTGTACATTGGTATACTGTATGCCAAATGTTGTGTCAAACACCTGCTTGCCGGAAGTATTATAAACTACTAATTTATATGGATCTCCAGACTCTGAGTTATCAAGTACAAGCCCTATATACTGGTCACTATAAAATACTTTTTCTATCTCGTTATCTATCTTGATAGTGTGCTCAAGACTTGGATACTCTTTTATCTTATATATGCTTATAACATTTTCTCCAACAGCAATGGCCATTGTGTCATTAATGAACTTTACATCTCCAACTATGACATCATCGTAATTGAATCCACCAACAACTCGTTCTGTCTCATTCTTTCCTACATCTGAGAAGTTATAGAACACAACATTTGTCTTAATCTCATCCCCACTTACCTTAATAAATGAAGCTATAAGTTTCTTCGCATCTGCTGAAATACTTATATCTATTGGATATCCATCCCCTGATAATGTTGTTTTAACACTATATATCTTCTCTCCGTTAGTATCATACATGTTAATGTAGTTAGCATAATTATCTTCCAGAACAGCCGCCATCTTACCACTGTCTGACACTTCTATCTGAAGTATCGGCATGGAAGTATCTGCTTTACCAACCTGTCCACTCGTATTAAATGAATATGCACTGCTTCCATTAATATCTGCAACCGCTATTGAATTACCACATATGCTGACTTTCGGATTCTGCATTGAATATGTCTGGTTCCATATTACTTTTCCATTGCTCTTATAATATGAAATACCATCATTACTATATCTTACATACCCATCTGCAAATGCGATGTATTTCGACGACTCTATATCATCCCTGTTCACTGAAGCAGAAATCATATATGTAGAATAATCATAGTTATCGATTACCCGCGATACTATATACGCTATTATAAGAAGAACCACAACCACTACAACTGCTATGACTGCTACTCTTGTTTTATGTCTGCGTATCTTTCTTCTGACCACAGCCTCATCGAGAACATCATCATCTGCCTCATTAGATGCTGCTGTTTCTTTATTAATATTAACAATCTTCTTTACCGGAGCATTCCTGTCTCCATTAAATCTGGACTTTCCAGATATTATATCTGCCATATATTTCCCCTTTTCTATCGCATACTTATGCTGAGATAATTATACAATATTGGGGGATTTTATCAAGGAAGTTTTATCTGCTGACCTATGTAAAGTACGTTTCCATCTTTAATATTATTATAGGCTATGACTTCATTGCATTTTGATGTATCTCCATAATATCTCTTGCATATTCCCATTATTGTATCACCAGCTTTAACCGTGTATACACTTACTTCGCTTACTGTAGCTGCAACTGTCTGTTCTTCTGTCTGCTGAGGCAGGGTTACTGTTACATTTTCCGTTGAAGTAGCGCTTACACTTGCTGATTCGCTTTCTGTCTCTGGTTCCGTTGGATACACGCCACCTTCAAGTCTATTAACAGGAACTATATTCTCTTCCGTTGCGGTATCATTCCCTGACATCTGTACCATCAGACTGCTTATTGATTTATCAAATTTCTTCATCTTCTGATAGTTATTCATAAGATTAATGCTTATAACAAGAATTACAACTACCATAAATGCACTGACACCGTACATGAATCTTGCGCTCTTTTTCTGTTCATGCATTTCTTCTTTCTCTTTTATTATGTTTCGGATGGATTTCATAACCTTGTCCTGTCCATCTTCACACGAACTTCTTTCACGTCGTTCAAGCATATATTCCTGCATCTCGTAGTTTCTTTCATAAAAGCAGACATATCCTTTTTGTTTCTTTAGTTCACCATTCTCATACAGATAAAAATTCTCCTCCTTTTCAACTGTATCAATCAGATAAAATGTTTTCATAGAACCTGCAAAATTATCAAGATGTATCTTCTTTAATTTCATCATTCTTTCTGGCGTAACCTCTGGAATCGCTGCAAACCAGCCAACCACTGACAAATCCGGAAAATATTTTTCCACATCCGAATATATCCCATTCCATACATTTTCATTGAAGTATACTCCCTTTTCTTCAACTTCTGTCCCCAGTTTTGCTTTTATTATTCCCTTAATAAAAACACATTTTTCATCACCATCAGTCTGACTTTCTCCAAGAAGTACTCCTGCCTGTGAATCTGACGGATTGTTATACGCAATTGAGTTTATATATGTAAAAGCATAATCCTCTATATATATTTTCTTGTCAGAACTCACATCACCTATCTGTTTAATGTTTTTCGGTCTTCTTATGGCCGCACCTCTTGTAACTTGTTTAGACTTGTCTGAATTCTCTTCATTACATATTATTTCTATCATGGTGCCTCCTTATACTATTACTCGCTTGAATAATAGCACTGTCTAAAGAAAAAAATTATCAGATTTTGTCACCAATCCAAAAAATATCAAAAACATTTTTTGTAATAATTATCAGTGCAATGGCGTACACATTATAAAGAGCCTGTCCGGGCTTTCAAAATGTTCAGGAGGAAATTATGCTTTATTATTTTGATTCCAAAAATCCCAAAGCACCATCTCAGATAGGACAAATTCTTACCAATATGGTCACTAATAACATTCTTCCTGATCAGGAAATTATAATTCTCTGCATAGGAAGCGACCGTTCAACAGGAGACAGTCTCGGTCCTATAATAGGTCACAAGTTCCGGAACTTTATTACACCCGGTCTTTATCTTCTTGGCGACCTTGACCAGCCTGTTCATGCCGCCAATCTGAATTACTGCATAAAGTCCATTCAAAAGACTTTCGACAATCCTTTCATAATTGCGATTGACGCCTCATTAGGTAAAGAAGAACACATTGGTATGATTACACTTGGAAAAGGTCCGTTAAAACCTGGACTTGGCGTAAAAAAAAGATTGCCTGAAGTTGGCGATATCCACATCACAGGAATTGTCAATTCTTCCCATGACACGGCATCTTCCACACTTCAGACAACCCGTCTGGCCATTATATTTCAGATAGCTGATGCTATCGTTCTTGCATTAAGAATATTTAATGACGATTATTATATACAGCAAGCGCCTGAGCTATCGTATCTGCTGAGTCAGACTTCATAATAGAATTCAGTTCTGAGAGCTTATCGAGATTAATAAATTCCTTACCAAGATATGCCTCATAGTTAGATGATATATATATTCGCTGTTTCTTTACTAAATCATCCAGCTCATCATACTCTGTTTTCTTTTTATCAAGTTCTGTTTCCATATTGCTTATTTTGTCAGCATAACGCTCATTGATTTCTGAGATTATATCAGCCTTGGTATTCTTTTCAAATTCTTCCAGGGCTGCATTCTTTTCTTCTTCAATGCGTGCTATATCATCATGTAAAGCATTAATATCAGAATCAAATGATTCAAGTCCATACATATCTTCATTCTTATCTTTTCTGATATTCTTCTCAATCTTCTTAATACGTTTCTTATTATCTGTTATCTGTATTCTTGTATTCTGTGCAGCCATTATAGTCTCAGCATGCTTCAATACAACTTTTCTGAAAATACATTTGATAACAATAACACTTACAACAGTTATTACCGTACAATATACCAAAAGTATCCACTGTGGAATCATTGGCAGTAAAAATAATACAACTGGAACAGCTATAAATAGAAGTAACATAATTGCTATATCTATTACATAGTCACGCAGTTTCTTTGGATTAAACACTGCTATGAATAACTGGCTATTAAAGAATTTAGAAATATTCTCATGTATAAATGCTTCATTAATCTGGTCAGCAAGGTCTTCATTCTGAGCCCTTAACGATGCTGTTTCTGCATTGATACGTTCTTTAACTCCAGCCATCTTGGCTTTATCTCTTGCAGCGGAAACATCTTTAATCTTGTCTTTATCCGCATTAATAGACTTATCATAACCGTCACATATAGCATCTGTACTCGCTTTTATCTTAGAGTCCATTTCATTCTGCTTTTCTTTTCTTGCATTATCTAATTCCTTAGAAATGTCTTTAACACTTTCTGCAAGCTTCTCGAGTCTTTCTTTCTTTGCAGTATGCTCTTTTATGTCTCCAATAATCTGCTCAAGCTTCTTCTGATTACCATTCAGTATATTCTGTTCTGCCATCGATCCACCAACTTCCGTATATACTAATAATTCATCTAATTACTTATTCTCACGATAATAATTGATAAGACAACCATCAAGAATTATCTGTCTCTCATCATCTGTAAGTTCATCAAGCTTAAGTTCAAACTCTTTCATATCTTTATTAACAACAAAAGCCTTGATTGTAGATACCTTATTCTTAATAGCATCCTGAATCTCTGGAATAAAGATATAGTCTCCATTCTCAAATGGAAGTTCTCCCTTATCAATAATAAATGGAAGCATACCCCAGTTGATAAGGTTAGAACGATATCTCTTAGTAGCATATTCATTAGCTATATTAGCCCATCCGCCAAGTACCTTCTGGCATGAAGCAGCCTGTTCTCTTGCTGATCCATCACCCGGCTTAACTGCGAATATAGTACTTCCTACACCAACATTAGACTTATGAACATCATATGTTTCTTTAATCTTATGCATGATATCTCTAAGTTCTGGTAAAGCTTCTCCCATGCACTGACCGGCTTCTCTTGCCTTCTCTGCCTTCTGTACTTCCTTAGCACGTCCTACATATGCAGGATCCTTTCTTGAAAGTGCAAATTCAGCAAGACCAAGAGGATTAGATCTGAATGATGATGTCTCTCCTGATGGAATAAGTTCATCTGTTGTTGTAACAGGATCATGTATTTCAGATACAACCTTAATAATAAGGTTCTCTGGAAGTGCAACCATCTCTGGCCAGTCCTTGATATTAGGGCCGAACTGGATTTCCTGATCTGGATCTGCAACACCCTTACTGTCAAATACTCTGTTAGCATAGATTGAGCTGTCAAAATGATATGCTGGTCCTGTGAATTCTACATCCATATCTGTTGCTGCTGTAAGGAATCCCTTATTAGCTGCTGTTGCTGCGATAGAACGTGCATCCATAAGTGCAACAGATGATATCTGACCATTCTGTAACTTAGAACCTTCTCTGTTAGGGAAGTTTCTTGTTGAATGTCTGATTGAGAACGCATTATTAGCAGGTGTATCTCCTGCACCAAAGCATGGTCCACAGAATGCAGTCTTAACAATTGCACCTGTTTCCATAAGGTCTGCAAGTCTTCCGTTTCTTGCAAGTTCAACATAAATAGGTGTACTTGCAGGATATACGCTAAGTGTAAACTCATCTGCACCAATAGACTTTCCTTTAAGGATGTCTGCTGCTGCACATATATTCTCAAAACCACCACCAGCACATCCGGCGATAATTCCCTGATCTACATAAAGCTTACCATTCTTAATCTTATCTGTAAGCTTATATTCAACCTGTCCATCAAGACTTACAAGAGCCTTCTTCTCTACATCATGAAGAATATCCTCAAGGTTAGCATTAAGTTCTTCAATTGTATAAGTATTGCTTGGATGGAATGGCATAGCAATCATTGGCTTGATTGTACTTAAGTCTACATATACAACACCATCGTAATAAGCAACATTTCCAGGATTAAGTTCCTTATAGCTCTCACTTCTTCCGTGAATATCATAGAATTCCTTAACCTTATCATCTGTTCTCCAGATAGATGAAAGACATGTTGTCTCTGTAGTCATAACATCTACGCCAATTCTGAAATCAGCACTAAGAGATGAAACACCAGGTCCAACGAACTCCATAACCTTATTCTTAACATAACCGTTACCGAATACAGCACCAATAATAGCAAGTGCAACATCCTGAGGACCAACACCCTTTGCTGGTTCTCCTGTCATATAGATAGCTACTACTCCAGGTCTGTTAATATCATATGTCTTATTAAGAAGCTGCTTAACAAGCTCAGGACCACCCTCGCCCATAGCCATTGTTCCAAGAGCACCATAACGTGTATGACTGTCTGATCCAAGAATCATCTTTCCACCCTCAGCCAGCATCTCTCTTGCAAACTGGTGGATTACTGCCTGATGAGGTGGTACATATATTCCACCATATTTCTTTGCACATGTAAGTCCAAACATATGGTCATCTTCATTAATAGTTCCACCAACAGCACAGAGACTGTTATGGCAGTTAGTAAGTACATAAGGAATTGGGAATTTCTCAAGACCTGAAGCTCTTGCTGTCTGGATAATTCCAACAAATGTAATATCATGTGAAGTCATCTTATCAAACTTAATCTTTAACTTCTCCATGTTTCCAGATGTGTTATGGCTTTCAAGAATTCCATATGCAATAGTATTCTTGGCAGCATCTTCTTTAGTTACTGAACATCCTGTCTTGGCAGCTACTTCATTCACAGCCGAAGCACTATCTTCTACAATGTCAACGCCATTGATAAGATATGCCCCTCCATCACTTAATTTAATCATGTTTTCTCCTCTTTCTTTATATCATTACGGTTTCCCGCTTAATAAACCATATCTATATAACTCTGTTATAATCATCGCAATATTAGAGATAAGGTGTAACCTTTTCTACAATTGATGCTACAGTATCACTGTCTGCAGTTCCCGGAACCCAGCCAACATTAACTGTATCACCTTTAATTCTAGGAATAATATGCATATGAAAATGAAATACTGTCTGCCCTGCTACTTCTCCATTGTTCTGAACAATATTAAGTCCATCAAAATCCAGTGCTTTCTTATATGCTTTAGAAATCTTAGCTGCCACCTTAAATACATGAGCAGCAGTGTCATCATCAAGTTCATATATATTGTCAAAATGTTCCTTCGGCAATATAAGTACATGTCCTTTAGCGGCAGGATTGGCATCGAAAATAACTTTTACGATATCATCCTCATAAAGAGCATTCGTTGGAATCTCGCCGTTTGCCAGCTTGCAAAAAATACAATCATCCTTTTTCATACTATTTCCTCACTTTGCGCGAAATTTGTCGAAATACTTTTGTTTACATGTATTTCTAATATGTATATACTTTAATATCATAACTTAAACAGGGTTCGATTACAACCTTGTAGCAAAAAACTTATCAAATTAATGTTTGAAAGGACATATCATAATAATGTTAAACTTTGATGAATATCAGCAATTATGCAGATTAATTGAATCCAATCCTGAGTTAGAGCCAATAGTTAACAATATGTCATCATTCTCTCTTTCAGAGCTGTCAATTGATTCCCATGACATTAAGAATTATATTGCATACATGAAAACAACTTTTCAGCTTCTTAAGAAAAAATCCCCTGAAATATGTGATAATCCATATTTCAACCGTATGGAAAAAGTTATATCGCAGCTCATATATCATATGGAAAGAACAACTCTATACAGATACAGCATGAAGAAAACTGAAAAAGAGCCTGTCAGTATCAACGATATCATGTATGAGATTCCTGATATAATCGATGATACACTTGATAATTCCTGCGAATTCTCTTTCTGTCTGAATGAAACACCTGATATTCTTATTAATCCTGAACACTTAAAAACTCTTCTTACCGAAGCTGTCCTCAATGCATGTGAAGCATCCGGATGCACCGGTGAAATAACATTAATAACTAAGAAAGAGATTTCCGGTGTATTAGTTCAGATTGTAAATAACCGCATTATTTCTGACAAGAATCCGTCTGATAATGCTCCGCTTGATTACAACCAGCTTATCAAACCATTCTTTTCCACAAAAAAAGAACATGTTGGTGTCGGACTTTCAATTATCCATCAGATATGTCTTTCTAATAATGCCAAAGCTGATATATACGAGCATGAGGAAAAAACTGTCTTGTCTATATTATTTCAACAATAAATGATATGGCAGCAAGCTTTAATATATCTCCATTATGGAGTTCTTTCTTTTCATGATTACCCAGCCTTTCTCCATTAAGATATGTTCCATTGGTTGCATTAAGGTCCTCAACCAGATACTTATCTTCTTTGAAATCTTCATGATATATACAGCAATGCATTCTGCTGACAACCTGCGCCTTAATCACGACATCTGACATTTTATCAAAGCTTCCTAATACATATGGATACTTATCCATATGTATTACATTATCATTATTCTGCACCCCTCTTATATATATCTGCACATTTCCTATAAGTTCTTCATCCTGCAATATAAGATTTAACGTCTTTTTCCTGTTAATCTCCGGCATATAATCTGACAACAGCATTGTCTCATTACATATGTCATCATAGGAAATTGTATTCTCCTTCTGTTCTTTCTTACGCTCTTTTTGCTGCTCCTGCCGTTTTTCTTCTTTCGTTTCATCCTTTACAGAATAAGGAATTGCCTGTTTTTCTGATACAACAACGGTTCTGACATGCTTAGTACCCCTTTTCTTAAGCGAAGTAAGCATTCCGACGCCAGCTCCAATACATATAAAACTCAATATTGACGGAACATTATACGGAATAACTCCCGGTGCCAGTAAATTAACCAGTCCAAATACCATAACTACAGCAGCAATTATTATGCGCGCTGATTTAGTGTCATGTTTATCAGATTTCTCCTCTACATCAGATACAATCTGCTCTGGCATAACAGTCTTAACCTGCTTCTTTTCGACAGACCGCTTATTACTCTCCATGTTATTACTCTCAATATTATTGCCGGTATTGTTTTCTATGTTATCTGCTATATTATCTTCTGTATTATCAGTCTCTGTTTTCTTCCTTGTAACCACTCCAAACATTCTCATCAGATTGTATGGATCATAATCACCAACTATCACTTTCTGATAAACCTCATACAACTTAACAATGCTCTCTTTATCAAGACTATGGTCAAAATGCTCCAGAATGAATTCAAATAAAATTTTAAGACTCTCATTAAATGTATGATTATTCAATCTGGTATGATATACAAACTGCAGTTTCTTTGTTCCTACATCCATATATATGTATCTTGGTTCTATCTTTACATGGTCAATATCAAGCATATAATCTTCTGCTATTCTCACCATCTCTGATATATTGACACATATGGATTTAACATCTTCCATTGTCATCTTTCCATATTCATAATATTTGCTAAGCTGTTGTCTTGATGTAATATCATAATAAATACCATATCTGCCATTAACCGAATACATTGAAAAATGCAAAAAATGCTCTGGTTTATTGCGTTTCAACATCTTATACTGATAATCTTCATACTCATCAGAATCCTCTATCACAAGGTAATTACTGTTATTCTGATGCTCATACCTGATATTAATATCTTCCTTCTCCAATACCAAAACCTCCTCAATCAATCCCCAGTTTTCTCAACGCATTAAATATTCTTATTGCTTTCTCTGGTGAATTCGTCTTTACGAGTGATGAATCCCCATCCACCTTATAATCATTAAGAAAAATTGTTCTCTCTTTTAAATACTGTGATGCTTCTTCATCATATATCTGTTCATCATCTCTATCAAAATCATTCAATTCCGCCTGCACAACTACCTGACTGTTAACACTCGTCTTTATAAGTTCATCATGCATATTGCAGCACACTCTCAGCATTACTACAATTATTATCATAAACATAGGTACTATTACCGCATTTTCAACAGTATATGATGCTTTTATCCGCATAACGTAACCCCCATATAAGAAATCAGTATAAACGGAATAAATGGAATAGTATCTTTTCTTCTTAACTTCTTTAATATCAGCAAAATCCCACATACAACGCACACAACCATCATTGCTCCAATAAATACTGATATTGCCTTACGAATTCCTATTACTAATGCCACTATACCAATGACAACTGCATCTGCTGCCCCAAGCATATGCGTTATTGCACATATTAATGCCACAGCAAGAGTACAACCTGTTATAATCAGTAATTCATATATGTTAAACTCTGCCTTTCCACACATACTCTCTACTGCTCTTATTCCCACTGCAATAATCCCCATAATTATTAACATGCCAATATGAACTGACTTTCTTTTTATGTCTATAACTGACATAACAATTAATCCCGCCAGAATAATCACACTTCCCATATTCCCATATACCTCCTCTCAGATTATGACCTGCTGCATTTCATACAACACTCCATTCCTTGAACTTTATCTCTTTTTACCCTTAATATCGTCCTTTGCAATGTATAGCAATTAGCTGACATATGATACTTATCTCCATAATCCGTATAGTACACAACCAACGATGTTCCGCTACACTGAGTGCACCTGTAGTATTTAGCACCCGAATCATTCCTTAATTCACCGATTCCTGACAAGCTTTCTGTCTTAATATCTCTTCTAAGATAAGTACATGCCACATCTGTATGATAGACTTCACCATATTGTGTTATATACACATACTCTGAATCCTCATCTGATTGTGAAGAGAATCCATCTTTATCCCTGCCCAGCCATATGTCTGTTATTCTTTCTTCGCGTACTGTAATACCTCTTCTGCCAAAGATGTTGAAAGGATTCTTTATTGTGTACGCCAGTGATACACTGACTGTAGAGTCATCCTCGGCTATTCTCGAGCCATAAAAATTCCACCCCGCATTACCTCCTGCAATATAGTGCTTCCCCGCATAACCAGCCCCAACTTCATCTACAAAAATCGCAAAAAATGTAGACTCACTTATATCTCCCATAATCGCTTCATTTGCATATGAATATGTATTAAATTTTCTAAGTGCATTATATAGTGCATCGTTCACATGTATTTTTATAGATATTACCTGTAAAAGAAACATAACCGTAGCAACAGCATATATGACCAACGGAATTACAATAGCCGCTTCAACAGTTGCCGATGCAGGAATATATTTTTTGTTCAATTTATGGTTATCTTTTTTTATAATCTGACTACAACTCCTTTCATAATTATCAATCCTGCATCCAACTGTAATTTAGAAGCAAATGCTGCTAAACCTAATTAAATATATAAACTGTTAAATATATGAACATCCGATTGACTGTATATATAACTGCTTTCTTCCTGATAACTGGAATACTGCCTGACCTTTTGCACTGACAATATAATTCTTCATTCTGAAATCGTTATGCCCCATGCTTATCATTCTCAGTTCCATTGCCCCCATTGTCCTGTAGTTCCTATGTTCCTCACTTTCAATCAAAAGCAGCATCCTTATATATGCCTTATAATCAAGCCCGTCATTATCAGCTTCCTTATCTGATTCAAAGCGCATATTTAAGAGTCCTTCCAGCGATAACTTCCATGACTCATTACTTTTGAACAGCTTTATCTTCTTACCAGCATATATATCACGCATATCCATAACTGCCTCTCCATATGCCCATATTGACATTATCAGATACTGTCCGCCCTTAATAAGTGCCATATTGCCGGTAAATCCCAAAGCACTGGTTGCAAGTGTTAAAGCCTGCGCTTTCTTATTCTGATCTGTGATAAGATATGCCATATTCATACCCGTTCTTATTCCCGACAACTCAAGCATTGTCTGCTCCAGATTTTCTTTATCACTGTCTCTGCCACACAGAATATATTCGAGTGTATAATCAAGACAGTCAGCATCATTTGCAGATCCTTCAAGATAATCTGTAAAGCATTTAAATCTAGTCATCAGATACTCATTCATCAAAGCATCTTCTTTAACAGATTCTGCTATTGAATTACTGCCCTCATATTTTCCCGTCATATTAGTTGCAAGATCTGTATATGTAACTGTCTTCGATGATATATTGTCTGTATCCATTACAAGTGCCAGAATCCCATCAGTTATCATCTGTCTGACTTTCTTTATAGCTGATAAACCTGAGGAATCCGAATCAAAATCTATCTGTGAATAATCGAATTTCATCCCCTTTGCCGATAAGCCATATAATGACTGCCTGCATTTAACAACAAGTGCCATAATCTCCTGTCTGTTACTGTAAGAAAGCTCCTCATCCAGTTCATTGATAATATCCCGTACTCCACACATCACAACTTTATTTCTTTCAAGTGCAGTTGTTAGTTCTTCAACATTACATAACATTTTCTTATCAGTCTGGTTATCCTGCCTTATAATCTCAATATCTTCCAACAATCCTTTCCGCAGTTCATCTCCCAATATATCTCTGTATGATATGACCTTCTCAACACAATTGCCCAGCTTGTCCTTTGCACCCGTCTTTGCATCCTCATATTCGCCAAGCAGCCTTAATGCCTCTTCTGTTTTATCTATTCCTCCATCAATAACAGCCTTTAACATTCCATAATTCTTTTTATAAAAATCTGCATACGAACTGATATCTCCGGAATCTTTCATATCCTCTTTAACACCTTCTGCATTCTCATACATATCATCCAGTATCTTTGATACATCTATATAACCCGGTTGTGAAGCACTCACACTCTTATAAACTTTATCCTCATCAACATACACAGCCTCTTTAGAAACCGTTCCATTAACTGCTGATTTAACAAAATAATCAGACACAGCAACAGGTTCTCCTCTTCTTATAACAATACCTGTCTCAGTTGTCTCAATCCCATCAACCAGTTCAATAAGGCGTAATGTTTTCATATCTGCATCCCACAGCATCTCTTCACATTCTGTTATATCATCTGTTATTTCCTGCACCTTCTGTGATTTTTCCAGCTCAGCCTGTGACTGTTGCGATATTCCCAATATATCCCCGTATATTTCATATTGCATATACATCGCAATCTCTTTCTTAAGATACATACCGCCATTATCAGTTATATGTTCTATGTTATCCACATTAATTCCCAATAAAGAAATGTCTTTTCCACACGAAGACAGATTTTTCTCAACATATTTCTCAATCTTAGCCTCTATTCTGTCATTATCTTCAAGAAGAAATATGTCAAATTCATTCAGCATATCATTATGATATGAAGAAAATGCTGCTTCTACTGATAACATACAGGCCTCTTTAATCTGCGTATTATAATAGCAATCTGATGCTGACCGTACACACGCGCATATCAAAGAAAGAATAATAGTCATGCTTAATGCTGCCATTATCGTTATATGTGCATTAATTCTTTTCTCCGACACATGTATCCTCCATCAATCATATTTTATTAGCCTGATTAGTCATCTTTGAGAGAACAGAATTAACAAGGTCCGTTATCTGTTTCTTGAAAAGCACAACCAGTCCAACGAGGACAATCGTTATTAATACAACCTCAACAACTCCCATTCCATCCTCATCATTCCAGAATTTCTTAGTTCCTCTCTTAATATTGTTCATTATATTATTCATATCCCCACAACCTTTCCTTTTACTAACTCACCACATATTTCCAATTCGTTGTCCGCTCACTACATACGAAAAGACCATATTGCCGGTATCATAATTATCATCATTACCGTTATAAGCATAAGCATCATTGGCATAAGAAGTCTGGTTGTTGCCTCTTCGCCCTTTACCCGCGCCATATTCTTTCTTTTCTCAAATGCATCTTCTGCTTCCTTTTCGAGCAGACTGCTAAGTTCCTTAGTACCTTTTCTGATATTGGTCTGCAATAGAGTTGCAAGCTTCATATATTCCCTTGTATCACAGCGTTTACCAAATTGCTCATATGCCTTAGTCTCTGGGATTCCCGCCTGTATGTTATAGTCAGTTTTACACATTTCCTCATATACAGGTCTTTTGATTTCTCCCCTTCCAGTCTTTTCTCTGTAATCAGACACTATCTTATGCCATGCCATTCTTGTTGTCATCCCTGCTTCCAGAAGCAGTGTCAGCTTGGATACAACTTCTGAATAGTCATATGTAAGTTCTCTTTTTCTTCTTGCAATCCGGTCATTTTCTTTTTTTCTGTCAGATATGACAACAACTGCTGCCGCAATTCCTCCAAGAATAAGAAATATTACTGGAGATACAGGTTTATCCTGTTCCTCATATGTAACTTTTTCCCCATCTATATATTCCGGAAGATTAATATCTGTATCTGTCGGATTGTTATTAAGAACATCCTCTATTGCTTTTTCCACACGCACCTGTTTCCCAGCCTTGCCATTGTATTCCGGAGCATATACAGTTACAGATATCTCATATTCACTCCTGTAATCTTCATACTCCATAACAAGCTTAAGAGACACATCCCTGGATTCACCTTCATCAAAGCCTCTGTTATTGACCTTACCGTTATAATTAATCAACTGATAATCTGATGAATACCATGCAAGCTCAATTACCCCCGTCTTATCTTTCTCAGGCAATACAAGATCTCCAGTTACATAATCACAACTCTCATTATCCCCAAGCATGGTAACTATCACGTCCTCATATGCCTTATCAAAACTTTCATACACTTCATCTGCTGACATTATTCTCGGATTAATTTCAAGATTAACAGACGCTATCTGCTGCCCATCCTCTCCTATTACATCAACATATTTATTACTGGCATCCTCTCCCGGTTCAGGTCTCTTAATAACACCGTCAATTGCAGCCGGCATTCCCGACATACATACACTGATTATTGCCAGTGCAACACTGACAATAATAATAAGTGGTATTTTCCCCATTTTCTTAAACTTCAATATTAACAATCCTCTTTGCCCACATATCAGAGATAACATACACTATCAGACATACAGTCATAATAACTGCCCCATATACATTGCCATATAACGGCTGTATGAATTCAGCCGCAGTAAGCTTAAGGTATGCAACTATAGCAGCCGGTATTATGCTCATTACCTTCTGTTCCATCCTTTTACCACTAATAATCGTGTCTATCTCTGATAAAACCTCTTCCTTCTGCTGTATAATCTGCGTCGTATTTCTGATAATTGATATCAAATCCCCTCCACTTCTCTTGGCATATCTGAATATCTCAGCAAAATATATGATATCTTCCACTTTACTTTCCTCTGCAAAATCCATAAATATATCCTCAATATTCTCGTTCTGACCAAGTCTTATAACAATATGTCTGAATTTAATAACAATATCTGACTCTCTGCCATATATCATTTCCAGCTCTCCTACTGCCTGCACAAATGCATTCTCTATCGAATAGCCTACATTTAACGCAAATGATACTGACATAATTCCATCTCTGAACTTCTTACGAAATTCATTATTATCCTTCTTAACACGCTCCTTTTTTCTCTGCCTGTAATGCAGATATACGTATGGCGACAGTATAAGAGCCATTAATATATTTTCATAGAAGATATATGCAGCAATACAGACAATCCCCATTCCCTCTGCTATATACCTCACGTCGCTATTACATATATCCGGCAGCCTTAAGTTTCCCGGTTCTGATAAGATTATTTTCCTGTCTGACAAGTTTTCCAAGTACTTTTCCATCCTTGTTCTGACCTGTTTCAACAAACTTGTATAATGGTGTAAGCGCAACTTCACCTCCGATATAATCTCCAACCTCTGCAATCTGCACCACCTTCCTGCTTTTATCCCTTAATCTTGCCAGATGTACAACAATATCTATAGCTGACGATATCTGTGAACGGATTGCTGTTACTGGCATCTCCATCCCCATAAGTACCATTGTCTCAAGTCTTGTCATCATATCTTTTGGGCTGTTTCCATGCCCTGTTGACAGACTTCCGTCATGCCCTGTATTCATAGCCTGAAGCATATCTATTGCTTCTGCACCCCTGACTTCACCGACAACTATGCGGTCTGGTCTCATTCTGAGACTCGCTTTAATAAGGTCTCTTATCCCCACGGCATTGCATCCTTCCAGATTAGCCATCCTTGCTTCAAGCCTGACAAGATTACTGACATTATGAAGCTGTAATTCCGCTGAGTCTTCAATCGTCACCACTCTTTCATCTTGTGGAATATAATCTGACAACACATTTAAAAATGTTGTCTTACCACTTCCGGTGCCTCCTGATATGAAAATGTTATATCTGCTCTTTACCAGTCTGCTTAAAAATTCCGCAGCTTCAGCCGTAATTGATTCAAGTTCAATAAGTCTCTCAATTGTAAGTGGCGTATCATAGAATTTTCTAATAGTTATTACAGGTCCATTAATAGCAATGGGCGGCAATACTATACTCACCCTTGAACCATCCGGTAATCTGGTATCTGCCACCGGTGATGCTTCATTAACCATTCTGTTAGACATGGCTGCTATACGCTGTGCTACATCCGACAGTCTCTCACTACTCTCAAACTTCTTATCCCACTTTTCTATGTGGCCGCTCCGCTCTATAAAGATATTGTCGCTTCCATTTACCATAATCTCTGTTACGCTGTCATCCTCTAAAAGTTCCTGTAGAATATCGAGTTTCTTGATAGAATTATAAAGTCTCTTCTTTAACTCCTCCTTCTGCCTTATAGAGATTACAATATTACGGCTTTCCTCATATATGCATGTATCTATCACCTGATACAATTCACTGTCAGCAATATCCCTGCCTATATCGAGACGTTCATACACAAGTTTCCTTATCTTCATATATAGTTCTTCCATTATATTTCTCCAGTTTCAATTAAAGAGCTTAATTCATCGTAGAAGCTGCAGAAAGGCAGTCTGCTCCACATATCCGGATTAAGAACACCATCTTCCACTCTTACCCTGACCTTCTTAAATGCACTGACAATATTGTTCATTCCCCGCTCCATTGCCATATTTTCAAAGTTTCTGACTTTAGCCTGTTCTATATAATTATCACCGTCACAGACATATATCTCATCAAAGCAGTCCATCATGTTCCATGGCATTCTCAGCCCATCACCTATGTCGACCACAATATATGAATAACCAAGCTCCCTTCCAACTCCCTGGATAAATGTTCCAAGTTCCTCTGCTTTTATGTCATCTATATCATCTGCACACGACGCATCAGGTATGTAATCAAGCCTGTCATAATGACTTATTGCATTAACAATATTCTTATGAAACTGGTTATGATTCTGTCTGAACGCATATAAAGCATCTGAAAGATTCTGCTCCTCCTCTCCTTTTAATATTCCTTTAAATCCGCCAAATGTCTCAAAATTCATGAATAATGTATTACACTTTTCTGACAGCAGCTTTGCAGCTGCCAGTGACAATACCATCCGTGATGTATTGTTAAATCCATACACACCAACTACCTTAAGACTTCCTCTTCTCTGGTTAATTTCTCTCTTTTCATATCTCATTACCGACTGAAGGAGCTGGTATGAAGGCTGATATTTGCATATGCCAACCAGCCCCCTCTCATCTTTAGAATTGATTTCGTCGGCATCCTGTTCTTCCTCACACAACACAACTGTCTTATTTCCCGTTCTTGTCGCATCATACTCATATGCACCTTCGCATATCATAAGCATGTCCGCCTTCTTCTCCTGCAGATACTTATCAAGTTCCTGCTCCTGTGTAAACACCTGTGCATTATAAGGAATATCATTATCATCGTTAATTACTGACATCAGACGCTTTGCATAATTCTCATCTGAATCGTATATAACACAAATGTTATTCCTCCCCATTATTTACCTCCCCTTAAATATTCATAAAACCACAACAACTCTGTATCCCAACACAACAACATATCCAATCAGAACCGCAACCGCATAATGAAATCCGTGTCCTTGTATCCCCGTACTTCCAACTCTGACCAGACTGGTCTTTTTAAAACACAACTCAACAATTCCTGTAAGAAGTCCTGCGATAAGCGACACAACAATAAGCTGTACCACGAATTCTAATCCTGTCAGCATCCCAATCACTGCAAAAAGCTTCACATCTCCCGCACCGACAGCCCTGATTATATAAAGAAGCATCATTCCTGCTAATCCCGCCAGGGTGCCAAGTATGTAGTCCCTTATATCCTCACCTGCCAATCCTCTTATAACAAGTATTCCTGTTCCCACAATTAATCCTGTTATAATCAGATGATTCGGTATTCTGAAAGCTTTTACGTCTTCCCTCACTGACCATATAATGAATACCAGTGCAATAACTACTGATATAACGTATGGCACGTATCCACCTCCTCAAAAAAACATGTATAGAATTACCATTTACTGCCTATACTTCTAACAAAGGCATATGATGCCCCTAATCTTGAATATTAAGGAGTAATTCTATTGAAAATGTTTGGTAAAAAAAAGAGTCCTGCTACATATGATGAAAAATATCTGTTACAGGAACTTATGATGACTAAAAAGGCAATGTATACTGCCTATTCTAATCTTGATAATGTTACTGATCCTGACCTGATAGACTGTTATATCTACCAGCTTAATTCAGAACAGAAACGGTACAATTACCTTCTTGCGAAGGCAAAAGAATCTCAGTTATCCACGTCTGGATTCTGATTCTATAAGAATTGTTGTGTTGTACAGATACTATATATTCTATTCAATAAATTGTCAATACCTTTTCTATATTTTTATTTAGAAAATCATACGAATTCTAATTGACATTTCGTTAAAGCTAATATACCATTTATACAAGAAATACTTTTTATGAATAACTCATAATTAACTATTATAGAGGTGATACACTATGAAATCCAAGAAAACCAATCCATTTGTAATAACAACTTTAATATTCTTTATGACAACAGTAATGTTTGGTCTGCTGACCACCGGTGTTATTATGAAGTACAGAAAAGCAACTGTTACAACTAATACTGATAAGCTTAGCGATGAAGAAATAGAAAAGCTAAAGTCTGAAGAGAAAGAGGATCTTCTTTCTGATATGAAGTTAAGATTCACTAACGGAGAAGGTTCTCTTTCAATATTAAAAAGTTATTTTCCTGACAATATCGTATATGTGAATAATAAGAACCAGTATGTATTCGCACAGATACTTCCTGAACTTGCCAAGAATAATTATAAGGACGAGAATTTCAAGCAGGACGACAATGGCATTATTACATACAACGAAGATGGTAAGGTTACAACACATATGGGTGTTGACGCTTCCAAGTTTCAGGGAAATATTGACTTTAAGAAATTAAAAGAACAGGGCGTAGAATTTGCCATGTTAAGATGCGGATTCAGAAGCTATGGCAACGGAATTCTGAATACTGATTCTTCATTTGGTACATTTGCAAAAGACGCAATCAAGAATGATATCAAGATTGGTGCATACTTCTTCTCATCTGCGATTACGAAAGAAGAAGCTATAGAAGAGGCTGATTATGTCCTTAACATTATCAAGCCTTACAAGATTACATATCCTGTAGTTATTGACTTCGAAGAAATCTCAGGGGATTCTTACAGACAGGAGAATCTGTCTGAGCAGGAACTTACAGACATAATAATCACATTCTGCGATAAGATAGAAAAAGCAGGCTATAAGCCAATGATATATTCCAACCTGAAAGGATTCGTTGGAAGACTTGACCTTACCCGCTTAGAAAAATATGAGAAGTGGTTTGCCTACTATTCAGACACACCTTACTTCCCATACGAATTCTCTATGTGGCAGTACACTGAATCTGCCAAGTTAGACGGTGTCAGTGGTAATACCATAGATCTTAATATTAGTTTTAAAGATTACAATTAATTGTGACTCACATGCTCACTACGGAATTTCTCAATCATTTCCCTTGTGAGACTGATATGGTCATCAATTACATCTATATCATCTGCCTTGACCCATGTGCCGACCGATAACTCATCTTCTTCAAGAGTTATTGTGTCGTCACCGTCAAGCTCACAGAAGTAACCAAGAAGCTGAGAACCGCTAAGTCCCCAAGGCTGGCTCTTGTAATATGTGATGTTCTTAACCTTCACACCTACTTCTTCCATAACCTCTCTGCTTACAGTTTCCTCTGTTGTCTCACCAATCTCAGTGAATCCGGCAATAAGTGCATAATTCCTGTAAGTTCTTCCCGCGTATTTAGTAAGAAGAATTCTGTCCTTATCAGTAACTGCAACGATAACAGCAGGGCATATCTTAGGAAATACCATATTCTTACAGCAGTCACAGCGTAACATTCTCTGCTTGTCATCATGCTTAAGTGGTTTTCCGCATCTTCCACAGAAATGATTATCCCTGTACCAGCCATACAGATGAAATGCAGTGATAGCTGCATATGCGTGCTCTCTAGGCTGTGCCTTACGGAATGAATCAACTCCGATGAATTCATACCCTCTGACGAAAGAATACATATCCTTGTGTACCGCTGAATCTGCCATCTCACCTAAGAACGTACCTCTTTCAAGGCTTCCCGTCTTTCTTGCAAGGAAAAAATGCTCCTCATCAATTGATAACAGATAGATAAATTCAAAGTTATCCACAGCTTTGTCTCCGTAAGAGGACTTTATCCCCTGAACGAACTCACCATACTGTGGATATATTAATACATTTTCTTCAGGATTCTCTGAGTTAAAATGTCCTGATGGTTTTGCAAGCAATGAGGACCCCTGAAAATAAAACACAGTGTCCTCATCGCATGGCTTAAGATTCTTATACTGGTTATCCAGATGCTTTGGCCATATATCCTGTATCATATTAGAAGAACACCATCTCTTCCTTAGGTGCTCCTGTCTTTTCTACGCTTTCAACGTAAAGAACAGGACCTTTCTTCTTATATGCCATCTGGAATTCATACTTAATAGTAGCTGTAACCCATATCCACTCTCTGTTTTCAAGAGAAGCTATGTTGTTGTAGAAGCTGATATAACCAATAAACTGTGTATCTTCTGCACAGCATGTCATAACTTTTCTTCCCGGAACGAAATTCTTATCCTTAAAGTACTTGTTCTTAAGAACCTGTCCCTTGAATCTTACCTTCTTGCCTGCATATACTTCCGGTCTTTCAGACACATCCATATACCAGATACCATAATCTTCATCATCAACCTGAATAACATCAGCATTGATATCATATGGAAGCTGCTCAGATATAGCAACCTGATCACCCTTCTCATCCTCGAAGATAATCTGAAGTGCAGGATTTAATGCTCTCATGCTTCTTCTGTAGCTGCCAAGATCCATACCTGACTTGCATCTGTTAAAGATAACCATATCAGCATACTTAACAGACTCTGCAATAATAGACTTCATGTTAGCCCACTGTAAGCCAAATGAATTGGCGTCAACTAAAGTTATAGACTGGTATACCTGCCATCCTCTTGGCTTCTCACTTCCAAGAATAAGCGCTGGATCCCACATTCCGTTATATTCTACAATAACAATCCATGGATCATACTTCTTGTCCAGCTCATTAAGAGTCTTGATATTAAAATCTTCCTTCTCAACAACAACCATATCAACACCGTTGTCCTTAAGAAGCTTCTCGCTGTACTCCTCTTCACCTTCTTCGCACACAATAAGAAGCTTGTTCTTAGCATCTGCAAACTGTCCCATTGCTATAGTATCGGAGATAAATCTTGTTTTACCGCTGTCAAGCTGACCGTTAATCAAGAAAATCGGAATCTGATATTCCTCATTTGCCATATTTATCCTCATTTCCGCGCATCTGCGCTATCATTTCATTATAAATGCGTTGTAAAAATGTGTTCTTCTATTAAACACTAATTAAACTTCGAAAAGTTCCTTAAGAGCATCTTCCTTAAGTTCAGAACCGATTACGCAGATTCTTCCTGTGAAATCAGCACTTCCTTCACGAATCTCATATTCTTCTGGTACAAGGTCGAAATACATCCATGTTCCATCTGTGCAAGGAAGCATACCCTTAGAACGGAGAACCTTACCATAATCTTCACTCTCAGAAAGCTTCTTTAATATGCTGTCAAGTTCTGCCTTCTCATACTTCTTAGGAGTCTCTGTTCCCCAGCTTGTGAATACATCATCTGCATGATGATGGTGATGATCATGGTCATGATGATGTTCATGCTCGTGGTCATGGTCGTGATGATGCTCATGTTCCTCATCATGGTCGTGATGATGTTCATGCTCGTGGTCATGGTCGTGATGATGCTCATGTTCCTCATCATGGTCGTGATGATGTTCATGCTCGTGGTCATGGTCGTGATGATGCTCATGTTCCTCATCATGGTCGTGATGATGTTCATGCTCGTGGTCATGGTCGTGATGATGCTCATGTTCCTCATCATGGTCGTGATGATGTTCATGCTCGTGGTCATGGTCGTGATGATGCTCATGTTCCTCATCATGGTCGTGGTGATGTTCATGCTCGTGGTCATGGTCGTGATGATGCTCATGCTCGTCATCATCATCGTCATGATGTCCGCCACAACAGCAGCACTCTCCATCTTCATGATGATGGTGGTGATGTTCCTTCTCATGCTCCTCATAAGCCTTCTGTGCTGCCTCTGCAAGCATGTCTAACTCAAGGTTAGTAACATTCTCCATTGCACCAAGAATCTTAGTTCCATCAATATCATCCCAAGGAGTTGTGATGATATGTGCATTAGGATTAACACTCTTAATAAGCTCAATAGCTGTCTTTAACTTTTCTTCAGAAACATTCTGTGTTCTGCTTAAGATAACAGTTCCTGCATGCTCAATCTGATTATTAAAGAACTCACCGAAGTTCTTCATATATACCTTAACCTTAGAAGCATCTGCAACTGTTGATGCACTGTTAAGAACGATTTCATTCTCAATGTGAAGGTCTTTAACAGCCTTGATAACATCTGAAAGCTTGCCTACACCTGAAGGTTCAATAATAATTCTGTCTGGGTGATACTTGTCCACAACTTCCTTAAGAGAAGTTCCGAAATCACCAACAAGTGAACAGCAGATACAGCCTGAGTTCATCTCTCTTATCTCAACGCCGGAATCCTTAAGGAATCCTCCGTCAATACCGATTTCACCAAACTCATTCTCAATAAGAACTACCTGCTCTCCCTTTAAAGCTTCCTTTAAAAGCTTGCTTATAAGTGTTGTTTTACCGGCTCCTAAAAAGCCTGAAATTATATCTACTTTAGTCATCTTAATCAACCTTTCCGCAGTATATGACTGCTCTTTTCTCTCATATTTTCAATTATACACTTCTTGTCAATCCCTATTTGAAAAGAAAATGTAAAATTTTATTAAAAATGTTTTAATCAGACGGAAATTCCCATGCTCTGTCTTAATTCATCAGCCTTCTCACCAATCTTTCTCAACCTGTGATTCACACCTGATTTACCAACCGGCGGGTCTAACATCTCGCCAAGTCCCTGAAGGCTCATGTCAGGATTCTCAAGTCTTAAAAGAGCAACCTGCATCAGGCTGTCGCTTAAACTGTCCAGTCCGACAGTGTCTCTTATAAGTTCAATATCCTTAATCTGCTTGACCGCCGCCTCAATCGTCTTGTTAAGATTAGCAGTCTCACAGTTTACCTTCCTGTTGACATCGTTGCTGATTCCCTTAAGAATCATGACATTAAACAGATTCATCTGTGAAACAACCGCTCCCATAAGGTTAAGGGTATCAGTTATATTATTACCCTCTTTCATGTATACAACAAAACTATTTTTTCTTACGATGACCTTGGCATCAAGCCCGAAGAACCGCAGCATATCCATAAGAATATCAGCGTCCTCTTCATATTTGCACACAATCTCATAGTGATAGAACTTATTCGGGTCGCTTATAGAACCTCGTTCCATGAAAGCTCCTCTTATAAATGCTTTCTTACAGCAGTCCATAGCTACAATCCTTGAATCTACAAAGACCGGCTCAATCTGTGTGAACTGGTCATCACACCATTTTAAAGTCTGTAATATCTTGGCAACATCACTCTGTCCTGTGATTCTTACAATAGTTTCCTTGCCATTCTTAACCACTTCATTAGTATCAGCATCCATCTTAATGCTAAATATTCTCAATAACAGGTCACCAAACTTCTCTACAGATAATTCATTCTCTGTAACGAACTCCAGACACAGCTCTCCATTATCTGTCTCGCTTACATTGCCAGACATTCCCATAAATGCAGCAAATTCCGCAATCTGGCAATGCCTCGCGGAATCTGTCTTCTTAACTAACTCTTCTTTTACTTCTGATGAAAACGACATACTTAACCTTTTCTCTTAGAATCTTTCTCAATATCTCTGTGTTCAACCTTACAGCCATATTCGGTCTTGCTTATAATGTTATATATCTCATTCGCAAGAGTAACTGAACGGTGCTTTCCTCCCGTGCATCCAATTGCAATAACAAGGCTGTTCTTTCCTTCCTTAACATAATTAGGCAGAAGGAACTTCAATAAATCATCTATCTTTTCCAGAAATTCTGTTGTTTCCGGAGCTTTCTTCACATAATCCTGTACTGGCTTATCATTGCCGGTAAGATGCTTAAGTTCTTCAATATAATATGGATTAGGCAGAAATCTTACATCAAACACAAGGTCTGCATCTGCAGGTATTCCATATTTGAAGCCGAAAGAAAGAACCGTAACAAACAGATTCTTGAAATTCTTATCGTCAAAGAATATACTCTCAAGCTCTGCCTTAAGTTCTCTTGTAAGCATCTGGCTTGTGTCGATTATGACATCAGCTCTGTTCTTTAAGAACTTAAGCTCATCTCTCTCAAGCTTTATTACATTATCTATTCTGTCATGGTCATCCTTCGCAAGCGGATGAGTTCTTCTTGTCTCCTTATACCGCTTGACCAGCACATCATCTCTAGACTCAAGAAACAGAATTGTATAGTTAAAATGCTTCTCCAGCATATCATCAAGCACTGAATCCAGCTCTGCAAGTGCGTGACCACTTCTTATATCTACGCCAATGGCTATATTACTGTAACCATCATCACCAGCATTAGCAAGCTCTGCGAACTTAGGAATCAGAGATATTGGCATATTATCAACACAATAATATCCCTCATCTTCTAACACATTAAGTGCCGTAGATTTACCTGCACCTGACATACCTGTAACAATAATCATCTTCATCTTATCATCTTCTCTTTCTTATCAGTCTTTATGTCTGTCTTTAATTGCCATTCTTTTCAACTATCAGACGGCTTAGAATCCGACCTTAACAACTTCCAGTTCAAGCTTAACACCGAACTTATCCATAACAACGTTCTTAATATAATCAGTAAGTTCACATACATCCTTCGCAGTTGCATCACCCTTATTGACAACGAATCCCGCGTGCTTCTCAGATACCTGTGCACCACCTCTTGCACATCCCTTAAGACCTGCATCCTCAATAAGTTTCGCTGCAAAATATCCTTCCGGTCTCTTAAATGTGCTTCCGGCACTAGGATACTCAAGAGGCTGTTTTTCTCTTCTCTTAGCTGCAAGCTCTGAGATATTCTTTCTGATTGTATCAAGCTCGCCTTTTCTTAATCTTAATATTGCTTCAAGAACAATCATATTGCTCCTTGCGACAATACTTGTTCTGTATCCAAGTTCAAGCTCATCAGCAGAAAGCTCCCTGATAACACCTTCATCATCAATAACCTTTGCACTGACAATAATATCCTTTAATTCTCCTCCATAAGCACCTGCATTCATTCTTACTGCACCGCCTATGCATCCCGGAATACCTGTTGCAAACTCGAATCCTGCAATTCCATCAGATGCAAGCTGGTTACCAAGTCTTGTCAGCTTCATGCCTGCACTTGCTTTGACGAACACATCATCTGAATCCGTCTGTGAACCATCAAGTATCTCAAACCCTGAGAACGCATCGCCAAGCTCAACAACTACTCCCCTGAAGCCTTCATCACTTACAAGAATATTACTTCCATTACCAATAACAATATATTCAATGTCCGATTTTTTCAAAAATGTAATAACATCTGCTATCTGCTTCTCTGTCTGTGGTGTTACATAATAATCAGCAGCACCTCCGATTCTGAATGTAGTATGTGACTTCATCGGTTCACCTATTCTTACATTCCCAGTACCAAGCATCGATATCAATGCTTCTGATAACATCTTATTATCCATATACAATCTCACTATCCTTAATATTAATTTCCAAGAATAAGCTTTGCTGCTCCGTACATTCCTGCATCATTACCAAGTGTAGCCTTAACTATCTTAGTCTGTCTGCTCGCATGGAACACACATTCCTTATAATACTTATCAATAAGATTGATAAAATATTCCCCTGCAGCAGAAACTCCTCCTCCAATTACAAATACCTCAGGGTCAACCATTCCGGCTGCACATGCAAGTCCTTTGCCAAGATATCTGCATACATACTCTGTTACCTGTATAGCAAGGGCATCTCCTCCCTTAGCCTCGTCAAATATAACCTTTGCTGATATGTATGGAACACTTCTTAAAGAAGAAGGCATATCACTCTCTGCAAGCATACGGTTAGCTGTTCTTACAATACCTGTCGCAGAAGCGACCTGTTCAAGACAGCCCTTCTTGCCACAGTTGCAGCTCTCAGTCTCACCTTCAACAAGCGGAATATGTCCTATCTCGCCTGCTGCCCCGTTAAATCCATAAAGCGGCTTTCCATCAATGATAACTCCGCCGCCTACACCGGTGCCTATTGTCACCATAATCATACTGTTGTATTCGCTTCCGCCGCCTACCCAGAATTCCCCGAGTGCTGCCATATTGGCATCATTACCAATCTTAACAGGAATACCTGTAAGCTCTGATAATACATTGGCTGCATTGAATACACCCCAGCCTAAGTTAATACATTTGTTGACCGTTCCATCTTCAAGACATGCGCCAGGAAGTCCCATTCCGATTCCTTTAACATCTTCTGCTGTCAGATTCATATCTGCAAGAACACCTTTGATATATTCACTTATATCAGGAAGAATCAGGCTTCCGCCCTCATCCTTTCTTGTAGGAATCTCTTCTTTTCTTAAGAGTTCACCTTCTTCAGAAAATGTTCCACATTTGCAGGTTGTTCCTCCGACATCGATTCCAAATACAATCTTACTCATCGTCTTCCTCTCCACCTCTCATGAGGTTCTCCTGTACTCTTCTGTACAACTCCTTAGCTGCATTATATCCCATCTTCTTCTGTCTGTGGTTAACCGCTGCTGACTCAACAATAACAGCAAGATTTCGTCCCGGTCTGATTGGAAGTGTATGACACACAACCTTATTGCCAAGATATTCTATATATTCTTCTTCAAGTCCGAGTCTGTCATATTCTCTGTCCTTATTCCAGTCCTCAAGCTTGATAACCATATCGATTTCCTGAGTTTCCTTAACACTTTCAACACCGAAAAGTGTCTTAACATCGATAATACCAATACCTCTAAGCTCAATAAAGTACTTGGTAACTCCAGGTGCGCTTCCGACTAAAGTCTCATCACTGACCTTTCTTATCTCAACCGCATCATCAGTTACAAGACGATGACCTCTCTTAATAAGTTCAAGCGCAGCCTCGCTCTTACCGATACCAGACTCACCTGTGATAAGCACGCCGACACCATATACATCAACAAGTACACCGTGGATTACGATACAAGGCGCAAGCTGTACCTTCAACCAGCGGATTACTTCTGCTGTGAATGAAGATGTTGCCTGATCTGTCATAAGAAGCGGAATCTGATACTTAACCGCAAGCTCAATAACCTTAGGCTCTGGCTTTAAATTCCTGCAGAATATAATACATGGAATATTACTTGATAAAAGCTGCATATATCTTTCATATCTCTCCTGCTCAGAAAGACTTGCAAGATAAGCATGCTCAACATTACCGATAATCTGTAAACGGTCATTGTCAAACTGGTCATAGAAACCTGTAAGCTGCAAAGCCGGTCTGTTTACATCCGGAAGATTAAGCCAGATTCCTGACGCATCTATCTGCGGTGTAAGATTAACAAGATTCATTTTCTGGATAACTTTAGATAACTTTACCCTCTCTTTACCATTACTCATATATTCACTGCCTCCAAACTCATGTTTACGATTTCATATATCCTAAGTTTATCACAGACAAGCCTTAAAAGCTATTATAAAAGTATTATCAATGGAAGAATTTGTATATATTCTCTGCCACATTTTCAGTAATACCATCTGCCTTCATAAGCTCGTCCACCGATGCCTGTCGTATCTTTTCTATGTCAAGAAAATGCTTCATAAGTGCCTTTCTTCTTACAGGTCCGATTCCTTCAATCGAATCAAGAACAGAAGATACCTGAGCCTTGTCTCTTAAGCTTCTGTGGTAAGTTATTGCAAATCTGTGTGCCTCATCCTGCACTCTTGTAATCAGTTTAAAGCCCTCGCTGTGCTTGTCTATCGGTATCTCTACATTATTATAGTACAGACCTCTTGTGCTATGGGTATCATCCTTTACCATACCGCATACAGGAATGTTAAGCCCCAGCTCCTTAAGAACATCAAGTGCAATATTTACCTGACCTCGTCCACCATCCATCATAATAAGGTCTGGATATCTTGAAAATCCGTGGCTCTCCTCAAGTCCTTCCCTCTCACGCATACCTCTTGTGAATCGTCTTGTAAGAACCTCTCTCATGCTCTTATAGTCATCAGGACCTTTTACAGTCCTTATCTTGAACTTACGGTAATCATTCTTCTTAGGTCTTCCGTCCTCGAACACAACCATAGAACCAACACTCTCAACACCATTGGTATTAGATATATCGTATGCCTCTGCCCTGTGAAGCGTTCCCAGTCCAAGCCAGTCGGCAATCTCTTTCATTGCGCCTGTTGTCCTGCTCTCCTCACGCTTAATCTTCTCAGCGTCCTGTGTAAGAACAAGCTGTGCATTCTTATATGCAAGTTCAACCATCTTCTCCTTGTCACCCTTCTTAGGTGTGACAATGCTTACCTTACGGTCCTTTCTTGCGCTGAGCCACTGTGCTATTGTATCCGAATCTTCTATCTCATACTGCACCATAATAATATTGGGTATAAATGGAGTTCCACCGTAATACTGCTTCATAAATTCCGAAATTATGTCGCTCTTAGTATCCCCCTCTGCAACCTTCATATGGAAATGGTCTCTTCCAAGAAGCTTACCCTGTCTGATAAAGAACACCTGCACAACTGCGTCCTGACCGTCACTTGCACATGCAATAACATCCCTGTCGTTGACATCATCCGCTGTAATCTTCTGCTTCTGTGCAACCTGCTTAACGCTCATTAACAGGTCTCTGTATCTGGCAGCTTCCTCATACTCCATCTTTTCAGACGCTTCCTGCATCTGTGTTGTAAGCCTGTCCATAATCTTCTTGTAATCACCATTCAGGAAACTTACAACCTCATCAATTCTTCTTCTGTATTCCTCACCGCTTACATATCCCTGACACGGTGCATCACACTGTCCGATATGGTAATTAAGGCATGGTCTGTCCTTACCTTCATCTTTAGGCAGATTTCTGTTACAGGTTCTTACCTTATACAGCTTGCATAACAGTTCAATAGTGTCCTTGACTGCTGCCGCAGAAGTGTAAGGTCCGAAATACTTGCCCGCTCCATGCTTCATTTTCCTTGCAAAAAGCACCCTCGGATACTCCTCGCCAACGGTAATCTTAATAAAAGGATAACTCTTGTCATCCTTTAACATAGTGTTGTACTTAGGTCTGTGCTCCTTGATAAGATTGCACTCTAAAACAAGCGCCTCAAGTTCAGAATCCGTGATAATATATTCAAAATACTGAATATGCGACACCATCTGCACAATCTTGGCAGACTTATTCCTGCTGCTCTGGAAATACTGTCTTACACGATTCTTTAAAATCTTCGCCTTACCTATATATATTATGTTGTCCCATTTATCATGCATAATATAAACTCCCGGTTTTGCCGGGAGTTTCTTAAGCTCTTCTTCTAAATTAAACATACTATAAGCTTCTTCAATCCTCTGGCTTTCTTAAGTGCGTAGCTTCGCACCTGTCTTATAGTATTTATTATCCCAGTTATGTCAGCTTTGTCAACACATTTTGCATTACCAAATCTAACCGCAAGAATTGTCTGCACAGTGTCTTCAAGTCCGACATTCTTAAGATATTCATCTGACTGTACAATCGAATCAATATATTCCTCATAATCCGAATCAGGATTACGCCTGTATCCAAGACTTGCAAGCAATCGTTCAAGATATGCATACATTTTTAATAATTGTTTCTCATCAACTGAATTATTTCTTAACAAATGTATTCTCGAAACAATTCTTATTATGACGTATGCAAATGCTGCAATAACAATAAGTATTGCTACACATATCACAACGAACAAGCTGCTTATTCTTATCTTTCCAGAAAAATGTCTGCTATTAACATCTGCCGCCTGCTGTGTAGTAACCTCCTGCTGCTGTGTATCACTGGTATTATCTGGTTCTGTATTATTATCTGTTGATTCACTGCTGTATGACTGGCTTGCTCCCTCACTTGTCTGCTCTGTAGAAACTTCCTCATCAACGTCACTCTCTCCATAGCCCGGTGTAGGGTCTACAGTTACCCAGCCGTAACCGTCAATATATGCTTCAACCCATGCATGCGCTGCATTATCATACACCTCATAATTCATATACTCATTATCCTGTCCAAATGTATGTGCCTGCGCAGTTCTTGTATTAACAGTGTATCCGGCACAATATCTTGTCGGTATACCTGAGCATCTTAATATAATTGCTGCCGAAGTAGCAAAATATGTACAATAACCTTTCTTGCTGTCTTTCAGGAAATACTCGACAACACTCTTTCCCTCAGGAACTTTTCCCGGCTTCAATGTGTAAGTATAATTATCCTTAAGATAAGTAACCACGCTCTGTATGTAATCAGCTTTTTCCTGTGCTGTCTGAAGTTCCCTTGCTCCAAACATCTCATTTACAACAATAGAATCTTCCGCATTAACGAACAGATACTGGTCATGCACATAGCTTTCATATGAGTTAATTGTTGCAGAACTGCGGTACTTCTTCATAATGCCGCCCATATCTGCATAATCATATACGTCGCCGCCAATTATCCTGTACTGTATGCCATTATCATACACACTGGAATCGGTTGCTGTGAAACTCTGCTGATAGTATATATAACGGTCAGCCAGCTTCTGTTCATCTGCATCAAGACTGATATTGTTTCTCTTAGTCATATCAAGAACAAATTCATGCACAGCACTTGTGTATGAATACTGCATTTCTCTTGTGTCATTCCATCTCTGCCAGTTATTTCTGTTGAAGTTTCTTCCTGTATATATCTTCGCATAGGCAATTCCTATATCAGACATCGTCTTAAGCTCGCCTGCGTATGTGTCGTTATAATACACCTCATCAACAAGACCTACATCACCATTTCCGATACCGATTGATGCATTAACCTTATTCTTTTCCTCCTGCTGCTCTGATTTGTCACCGTTTAAGTCAATTCCGAAAGTATCATAGACAATATCTGTCACCATTTCTCTGGCATCGTCAAAGAACGAATTCCTTTTGTAAGTTTCCTGAGGTATAACAAATGTAACAACAGTAGCAATAACAGCTGACATAATTACAATCGTCTTAACATTCTGATTAGCCTGTTTTTTCCTTCCAAGTGCCATTGAATCAAAGATAAAAAGGACAGAAAAAACAATACTTACAATATCCGGCACAATTACTGCCGCTATGAATATGCTTAACATAGGAAGTACGATAGCAAGACTTACAAGCATATTAGGAAATACATTAACCTCCGTAGCTGCAAGAATTGCAATAACCATAATAACAACCACGCATACGCATCTTACAGAAGATACCCCTGCTCCCGCAACCGTTAATGCATCACTGCCTGTAAAAGCCGACATCGACATGAACACATTAACTAATGTCCTGACGCCACTTATAAACGCCCCAAGATTAGTCACAACATATGCCACAGGTAAGACTGCCATTCCTATAATTCTTACAAGCCTTGCACCTTTTCCATAATATGACAGCATTAATGTATAAGCGATACTGAATATAAGCGCAGTAATCCCAATAAATCCCATATCAACAGCCGGATATGTAATCCTCTCTATCACTGAAGCTGCGCCAAATGTTCCGAAATATGTCACAATAATTCTAAGTATTAAATTGTCTGTATATATATGCCTTCCCTTATTCATTAATACCCTCTTGCCACATTATCTGTTATCTGTAATAACCACCGGTTCAGTCGTAATCTCAAGCGTGTCATCCTCGTATAACTCCTGACATGCCTTATTAGCAGCATTACGGCTGCATCGTATATCCATGACAGCACTCATCGCCGCTGTCACACTGTTGTAATCATAGAATGGAATTCTTACTGCTTCTGATTTCGAAGCATCCCATACCACATATTCTCCATTAATTCCATTATCAACACAGGCAATACCATACGACATTGCCCTTGAATATATTCCACTCATCCTTACAAGTCTGCCCTGGACAGACTCTGTAGAATCAGTATCTACCACAATCAGTATAGTCTTATTAATACTCGTGTTATACTCTTTAACAATAAAATCATCATCTGGCAGCGTACTGCTCTTCTTCCAGTGAATATTTCTCGGACTGTCCCCATCCCTGTATTCCCTGAGTTCATTAATCTCATCAGAAAAACTTTTTACATATATTTCATTGTCTTCATCGTAATAAGCATTAACCCTGTCTGTCTCTACATTATCCGCAGGTACCTTTTCCGGCATAACTGATACCTTCGTAACTCCTGCAAATGCTTTCTTACTGCCACAAAGCCCAAGGCAGTCATATATCTCTATAGATTCAACCCCGATGCGGATATTACCACAATAATCGGCAGCAATCTCCGTAGCACCTGCACTCTTTCTGATTCCCGGTCTTATAGGCACAACTATCCTGAACTCATCACCTGTATGACAATATGTATATTTCACGGTTATATTGCCATTAACAAATCCAAGATTACATACATTCTTCTTAACAACTCTTATCTTAATCCTGCTTCCCACCTGTGCAACATTCTTATTAATCTGCAGACTGAGTCCCAGCCCGATGTCCGATATAACGAACATAATCCATGAAACAAGCGGTATCGCAATCATCAGGACAAGCAATATAAATATCTGATATTCCACATAAAATATATTAATCCCGAAAACAACTGCAAGACAGATAAAATACAAAATCCTTCTTTTAAGCATACTGCCACCCTTACTTATTCATCTCTGGCACTGGTACATTTCTTAATATCTCAGTAATCTCTTTCTTAGCTGCCTCTGCACCAGCGGCTCCGGTAACATTAGTAACTATTCTGTGTGCAAATGTTTCAACTGCAATATTCTTAATATCTGATGGAAGAACATAATTATTGCCACGAAGAAATGCTTCCGCCTTAGCCATCGCAATCACTGCAATACTTCCTCTTGGTGAAACACCCTGTATTATATTCTCCCTGTTCCTTGTCTTAGCTACAATCTTAGCTACATATTCATATATAGAATCATCAACATATATTCCTGCAACTTCCTGACGGATTCCTTCTATATCACCTTTTTCAAGGACACATGCAGAAAACTGTGTATTCTTTCCATTCTCAAGTCTGCTCTTCATAATAGCAACTTCATCCTCAATCTGTGGATATCCCATAGAAAGCTTTATCATGAATCTGTCAAGCTGTGATTCAGGAAGCTTCTGAGTTCCAATAGAACCGATAGGATTCTGGGTTGCTATTACCATAAATGGGTCTGGAAGCTCATATGTATTACCGTCAACGGTCACCTTAGACTCTTCCATTATCTGCAATAAAGCTGACTGTGTCTTAGGTGATGTTCTGTTTATTTCATCAGCAAGAAGCAGGTTGCACATAGCTGCCCCCTGCTTGAATTCAAATTTGCCAGTCTGCCTGTTATACATCGAAAATCCTGTTATATCCGATGGCATAACATCCGGCGTAAACTGTATTCTGTTGTATTGCAGCCCAAGTGCATTCGCAAATGCATGAGCCATTGTTGTCTTACCAACTCCCGGAATATCATCCAGAAGTACATGTCCCCCTGCTATTATCGCCATATATACCTTGCATATGACATCATCTTTACCAATAACAGACTTCCTTACCTCTCTTAAAACTGCTTTAGATTTCTTTAAGTAATAGTTATTCTCGTTCATGTAATCCCCCATAAGCATTATTATTGAATCAGCGACAGGGTATCATATATAGTGTTATTCACATAAATCTGTAAAGTATCATTAACTATGTTACATGTTATTTTGACATCTCCACTAACATTATTCTTATCAACATATGATTTAATTGTCTCTTCTATCATGACCGCCGCAGAATCATTAACCCAGTCTAAATACGTCTGATTAATATTATAACTAATATCATATGGAACTTCAACATATATAGTGGCACCATTATTCATTGTAACCTTGTCATATCTCATAATATATGTATAGCCATACTCTATTCTCTTATTGTTATATATTGTACTGACATCCTTATAATCAAGTGAAGAATACAGCCTTTCATAGCTGTTATATCCGTAGATTTCATCAGCCTCATCAACAATATCAGCATTGTCCGCCACTGATTGTTCATCCGCCTGTGTACTGCTCGTTGCAAGTGGAACCAGACTGCTTGACTTGTATTGCTTTCCACTGTTAACAGCTTTGTAATTCTTAACTGCTGTAACAAATACCAATATCGCTGCCACTGCAGCAACAACTGTAACATACTTTCTGACTGGCAGGTGTTGTTTTACTGGTTTCAATTGTACTATCTTATCATTCGTATATGTAGACGACTTATCTTCAGAAGCATCAAACAATTCAGACTTATCAAGGATTTCATCTATCTGTATTCTAATCTTTTCCTTATCTGGATACTTAACCTTATTCAAGATAATCCCACTCCTTTCTTACTCTCTTAACCATTGCATAATACCTGCTCTTGACCGTGCTAAGATCAACCCCCTGATTAGCACTTATCTCGCCAAATGTGTAACCTTCATACACTTTAAGTCTGAAAGTTTCCCATTCCTTATTCTGGTGATGACCATACATTTTCTCCATCTCCTCATAAGAAAGCTTTCCCAGCACACTCGTCTCCGTGCCAGCCCTCTCATCAGCAGGTTCCTGTATGGTATCATCCATAATCTGTGTAACAATACTCTCGTGATACTGTCTGCTCCTGAAATAATCTGTGACCTTATTATCTGCGATTCTCATAATCCATGTCTTAAATGCCGCTTTATCCACGTTGAAGCTCCCCAATCCTCTTAACGCAGATATGAAGGTCTCCTGAGTAAGATCCATACTTAACTCCTCATCCTTCAGCTTGATATATATGTGCTTATACACAGTCTTATAATACCGTGTTACCAGCTCATCCGCCGCATCTCTGTCATTATTATTCAGGATTCTGCTTATCAGATCAACATCGTGATTCCTTAATAGCAAAACCATCTACTCACCCCCGGTTGGTATGTACTGACGGAACATAAATCAAAGTCTCATGTCCCGTTCATATCTTTATACGGAATACTTTTCAAAAAAGTTTAGATAATTGTAACATTTTTCAAAAAAGTTTGCATAAAATTATGCCATTCCGTTAACTGTCTTGTATTTATAGAGCATTTCTGCATGATTCTGCTCCTCAATCTGGATATCAGCAAGAATCTTTCTGATGGCTGTATCAGCAAATACGAATACATTCGAGTTGTATTCACCCGAAACCATCTTCTCAGAGCCAATACTGTCGGTTGCTAAAAATGCATCGCTCTCCTTATCCTCTGACTTGCTCATCACATCATATGTTGCCTTAGGCTCATACTCTTTTCCCTCACAGTCGTTGCAGTCACACTCAGGAACTTTTCCCTCAAGAATCTGTCCTAATGTGTCAAAATGCTTCTGCTCATTCTTCTCTAATGTAGAGAACAAATCCTTTAATACAGGGTCTTTGGCGTCCTGACCATACTTCTTGTACTTCTGCACGCAGGTCTGCTCCTGAGTCTGTAAATCCTTAATCGTAGTCTTTTCTTTTTCATTCAATGCCATAATAAAAAGCCTCCTGATAATTAATACAACCGTATTATTACCAGAAGGCTTAAGATTTATTCTGATATGTAATTATTAGAAGTCAACTTCTGTATCATAGTAGCAGCATGTAAGAAGCTTCTCCATCTCTTCCTGACTTGGCTGACGAGGATTAGAACCTGTACATGCATCAAGAATAGCATTAGCTGCGATGTCATGTAACTTAGCCTTGAACTCTTCCTCTGATACAAATCCTGTCTCTGCTGGGAGACCACCCTCTCCATAATGCTTAATGCAGTGTGGAATATTAAGGTCATCATTCATCTTTCTTAACATAGCGATAAGATTGTCAATCTTCTCATCCTGTGTATTGCCACCAAGATGTAAGAAATCTGCAATAAATGCATATCTCTTAGCTGCTGTCTCGTCCTTGGCATTGAACTTGATAACCTTAGGAAGATACATGGCATTAGCTGCACCGTGGATAATATGTCCACCTTCAAATGCTGCACCAGTCTTGTGTGCCATTGAATGGACAATACCAAGTAATGCATTAGAGAATGCCATACCTGCAAGGCACTGTGCATTATGCATTGAATCTCTTGCTGCCATATCTCCGTTGTATGATTTAACGAGATTAGCCTGAATCATCTCCATAGCATGAAGTGCTAATGGATCTGTGTAATCACAGTTAGCTGTTGATACATAAGCCTCAATTGCATGTGTCATGGCATCCATACCTGTATGTGCTACAAGCTTAACTGGCATAGTCTCTGCAAGTTCTGGATCAACAATAGCAACATCAGGAGTAATCTCAAAGTCTGCTATAGGATACTTAATACCTTTCTCATAATCTGTAATAATAGAGAATGCTGTTACCTCTGTAGCTGTTCCTGATGTAGATGAAACTGCACAGAAATGAGCTTTCTTACGAAGCTTAGGAAGACCGAATACCTTGCACATATCTTCGAATGTTGTATCAGGATATTCATACTTAATCCACATTGCCTTAGCAGCATCAATAGGAGAACCACCACCAATAGCAACAATCCAGTCTGGCTCGAACTCTGTCATAACAGCAGCGCCCTTCATAACAGTCTCAACTGATGGATCAGACTCGATACCCTCGAAAAGCTTAACTTCCATTCCTGCTTCCTTGAGGTAATCTTCTGCTTTCTGAAGGAAACCATTACGCTTCATTGATCCGCCACCAACGCAGATGATAGCTTTCTTTCCTTCAAGTGTCTTAAGAGCTTCCAAAGAACCCTTTCCATGATACAAATCTCTTGGTAAAGTAAATCGAACCATAATAAAACCTCCATACATGAAATATTAGATTGTTAAATTATAAACAAACCCTATGCTTTTATTATAGGCTTGCCCATATCATAATTCAAGTAAATTTTATTATAATTTTTTGTAAATATTCCATGAACATTTATATATTTTTATTATCACTTACAATCCTGCCATCACTGATAGTAATAATCCTGTTCGTCATCTTAGCAATACCCTCATCATGGGTTACTATAATAACTGTCTTTCCAGACTTATTAATCTCCTTAAGAAGCTCAAGCACCTCATGTCCTGTCTTCTGATCAAGCGCTCCTGTCGGTTCATCAGCAAGTATAATATCCGCATTAGTAACCAAAGCCCTTGCTATTGCAACTCTCTGCTGCTGTCCGCCGGACATCTTTCCCGGCAGCTTGTTTCTTTCCGATAATATTCCAAGATGCTCCATCTGCTTTAATATGATTCTCTTTCTTTCCTTACGTTTAACATTAGCTGCAAGAAGCGGAAGCTCTATATTCTCATATGCAGTATAGTAATCCATCAGTGCAAAATGCTGGAACACATACCCAATCTTTTCCTTACGCAGCTTATGTACCTGTGAACGGCTTGCCGCTGTCACCTCAGTATCATCAAGAAAATACTTTCCTGCTGTCGGACTGTCCATGCAGCCTATAATCTTAAGAAGTGTACTCTTTCCGCTTCCTGACGCTCCCATGACTGCAACGAATTCGCCATCCTCTATCCTAAGGCTTACATCATCAAGTGCCTTAGTATCATCAACCTTTTCATTATATATCTTTGTAATATTCTCTAATCTTATCATTCCATATCCTCCAATGTAACAGCCGGGTTCATCTTCATTATCCTGTATACAGGAACAATTATTGTACATACAAGCGCCGTAAAGTTAATAAACAGTACAGACGCTATAAGCCTTAAGTTCCAGCTTATCGTATACAGCTTTATTCCAAGAACTCCCGCTGCAAACAGATGAACCAGAACATATATAACAAGCGATGCCGCGCCAAGTATAAGAATGTCCCTTGCAATTCCTCCGATTAATCTTAACTGCCCGAAGCCATAAGTCCTCTTTATTGCAAATTCCTTATTTCTTTCTATAATCCAGAATTCAGACATAAGCATACAGTTAAGAATACAGAAGATGTACACGACTTTATTTATCCTGATGTTCTCTTTCTGGAGAGTTTTTTCAACTGTACTCTGTCCGTTTCCCGATACTGAACGGCTCTCAATTGCACAGTTAATATCAGCTCCGTATACATTGTTATATACCTTTTCATATGTATCATTAAGTTCCACTGTATTGCTGTCAATCATAATCGTGTATTCCTTCAGCTCATTGACAGCTTTTCTTACATTATCTCCAAGACATCTGTTATCGAATACAATCATGTTGTCAGAATAATCAGAGCCTTCATTGCCGATTACGCCTGTAACCTCGTAGGTCTCATTTTCAAATGTTGCATAATGCTTTCCGTTTTCTTCATACGCATACCTGTACTGTGACCTTCCGAGTGCTACGAGTCTCTTCCCATAATCTTCTTCTGATGTTCCGGGAATCCTTCCGCTCTCCATCACATACGGCAGTTCTTCGTTCACTGCCAGTATAATTTCCGGTGCAACAGTGGATGATTTTCTTTCAGTATAATATAAGCCTACCTTCTTCGCCCTTATATTGCCTTCTGTAACACCAGCCGTACATGCTGACAGTATGTACGATTTATTCAATGACACAACCGACATCTCTATACGGTTCTTATACAGTGCCGCAAGCCTGTCCGCTTCCTTCTGGTATGCCTTGTTGTATATCCCCAGTGCCCCGAATATCGTAACATACATTATAAGCTGTCCTATTATGAAGAAGCAGGCTGTAAGTCTGTATCTGAATACACTATGCATAATTCTCTTTATTATATTCATACCACACTCCACCTCATTTCTTCATAAGGTCGATAAGACCTTTTCCATGCAGATATACAACAGGTACTATGCACGATATGACTGTCATAATCACAGCCTCTGCTGCAATAATAAGAGGAACATATATACAATGTGCCATTACCATTGCTTTATTGGTTACTTCAAGTGTAGACTCCATGGTAGAAGCACTTACTATTATCTTTCCGAATGTCTCCCACTGACAATACAGCCATGCAGCAAGTGCAGATACTATAATCAGCATCAGGTTCTTAATCAGTATCATCGAATAGACAGCTTTTCTGCTGATTCCGTTAATTATGAATATTGCATAATCCCTTCTGTTAATAAGACACTCAATAATTGTAACTGCCGATATTGCAACTATTGCTATAACATACAGAAGCACCGATGCTATAAATGTCTTGTCATTGGTTATTGAATTATCTTTAACATCCTTATCAAGCTGCTCTCCTTCATTAATAATAGACGCCCTTATCCCATTCTCAGCCTGATAATCCATAAGCTTGCTCTTTATTACATCATTGTCTTTATAATCTGCGACATAATAGACAGGTGTTGTATATTCCAGACTTTCTCCCCAGTCATACTTAGATGTATCCTTTGTTACCACAAGTCCACTCTCCGACAGATCCGGTTTCTCAAGTGTTATGGTCTCATTAACAAGCCATTGTGCATCGTCCTTAAGAAATCCCACAACTACGCATTCTGATGACATTGTCTGGCATCTCTGTCCTATCTCATAGACTCCTTTATATGAACTTCCAAGCCATAGAATGTCAGTATCTCCCCACTCATCCTGCATCTGTTCAATATCTTCCCTGCTCACTCCTGTATTACACATATCAGCTATAGAACTGTCACTTATAACAAAGTCAACCAGTTCATCCCCAAAACGTCCATTAGTTGACAATACTAAGCCATATGCTGATATTTCTTCTATTGAAGCAAGTCCTTCCATCATGTCACTCTGTTCAGCATGAACACTTCTGGTAGAAAATTTAATCTTATTAATATTATAAGGACTTATACTGTAAGCCTTCCGCTTTATTCCTGTCTCACATCTGTTCTTCATATATGTATTCCATGTCCTGTCTGTCATATAGAACGATATCACACATATAAATATAAGCATAAGCGTTACAAATGCTCTCTTTATATACTCCCTGTATATAACAATAAATTTATTAATCAGCCTCATCTTGATAGTATCCCCCCTTTTCTCACATTTTCCTGTCGTCTATTCTATGAACATATCCCTATTGGCTTCCTTCCATGCGGCATATGCAGACTCCCCGTCTTCATCTATTACATACCCCATATTACCAGTTATATAGAATGAATACTCACATGGAATATGCCCCATCTCAAGAACCATCAGAAACTGTTTATATCTGTTATCCTTATTAAATTCAGCATAATCAATATAATATACATCTGTTGTCTCTATCTGTCTGGCTGCCAGCAGGTCACATTCAGAGTAATTATTATCCTTAAATGTATCCCAGGTGTTCAGCTTTTGATTCGATGAATATCTGTCATCTTCAGAAAGATATCTGTTCCACACCTCATGTGGTATACCATATATACTCAACTTAATATCTGGAACACTGTCAAAAAAGTCCTCATATATAGCAAACGATATTGCTATCACATCAACAGGTGAAACTTCATGTTTCATTATTTTATCATCATCTTTCCCCATACTGGCTGACTCATCTTCCTCTATTATGTGTGAGTCAGAAAACGCTTGACTTACTGTATAATTAAATGCCTCATTGGTTTGCTTTTCCAGTTCATCACTATATTCCTGACTAGGCTTAGCAATACCAAATCCGGTTACATTCTTTATTTTCATGCCAGCAGGCTTATTAATTTTTTCATAAATATCATAATCCATCTCCAGTGAATAAGCAGTCTCTGCATATTGGACACCTCTTTTTCTATAAGTCTCTGCAATATTCGGAAAAAACAGTTCATCTTCCCCAAACTGAATTTTCTTGTACCTGTCCTCCGAATCGTTATCTGAATCTGAGCTTCCGCTTTCTTTTTCCTTAGTCGCTGCCTGTGTAACCTCTGGTTTATCAAGCAGTTTGGAACTTTCATCTGATACTACATCTTTGTTTCCAGAACATGCACTCACTGTAAACATAACTCCCAATAATGCTGCTGTTAATAATACCTTTCTCATAAGCCGCCTCCTTTTCTCTTTTAGTTTGTATGCTACCTTGTTTTCTGTATTATATAATATGTAACTTACATCTAACTTACACGGCTTATCGTATACGCATAACTACTCTATGAACTTATCCTTATTATTCTCTTTCCACTTAGCATAATCTTCCGGTTTACTTATGTTATAATTCATGGCATCATTAATAACCACTGCATAATCAACCGGCATTTCATCAAATTCTGCCACTATGAATAACTGCTTATATCTGTTATCCTTGTTATACTCACTATAATCCATATAATATACGCCACTTTTATCAATTTCCCTACTGGCGAGTTTATCACAGTCTGAATAATTATTTTCAGCCAGTGCTGACATCATGGCTTCACTATCATTATAAGAATATACATCGTCTTCCGGCATGTATTTATTCCACGTTGAATAACTCATTCCATATACATTTACTGTAAGATTAGGTATAGTTTCATAAAAGCTCTCATATAAAGCAAATGACACTGCCTGTACATCTACATGTTTGAACTCGTTCTTCATTTTTTTATTTCTATCAGCTTCTTCATCTCTTGCATAACCTTCATTTTCTTCTCTATATGCCCTTGCCACTCTTGTCTTAATTAATTCATTCTTTGATTCAGCCATTCCATCTCTTGTAATTTCCTTTTCTTCTGAGTCAACTGCAAATTCTGGAAACGCTGCAGCACAACAACTTAATTGCATATTACCTTCTACTGAAGAAGTACCATCTGGACGGTTTATTGACTGATACATTCTCAAATTTTTCGAGTTGATTTCAAAATACGCATCATACAGATACTGTACACCTCGTATCTTGTCACTTTCTTTTATTATTGGAAAATATATTTCATATATTCCATACTGGATTTTCTCATATTTTCCTGTCTCATCTGTTCCTGAATCACCATTAACACTTTCACTTTCCTTAGTTGATGCCTGTGTAACCTCTGGATTAGCAAGCAGTTCAGAATTTTCATCTGATACAACATCTTTGTTTCCTGAACAAGCACTCACTGTAAACATAACTCCCAATAATGCTGCTGTTAATAATACCTTTCTCATAAGCCCCTCCTTTTCCCCATTCGGTTGTCTAACCTTTATCATTTATATTGATGAACATGTCTGCATGTTCCTTTTTCCAGCTTGTATACTTTGCTTCATCATTAATATTGTAACGGCCGACATTTATGGTATAGACCCAGTTATAACGCGGTTTTTCACTAAATGTATACTTTACAATATAATTTCCATACTGTGCCTTTTTACTAAACTCAGAATAATCTATATAATATACACCGGTCTCAGTAATCTTTTTTGTCGCTAGCAGCTCACATGATTCTAGATTATCTTTTTCCAGCTTGTCATAAAAATCAAAAAATTTCTTGCTATAAAATTTCTTGCCAAGTTTTTCTTTAAATAAAGACTGTGGTATTCCATATACCTCTACAGTGCATACCGGTCCGCCATAATCTTTAAAATCCTCATACAATGCAAAGGAATATGCTGCAACATCAACATCTGCCATTGTATCGTCACCGGATTTATATTCTTTATCATTATCCCCAACAAAATATGCAAATGCCAAATGTACATATTCATCACCTATTCCTTTGGCTGAATCTGAGTTGTATTTTAATGCAAACTCCGGAGTAGACCATGCATTGGCAACCATACTATCACATGCTGAATTTCCTTCTTTACTTGATGTTCCTTCTGGTCTTGCTTCCCCTTGTAATTCTGACCATCTATTATATAATGCATTCCCTTTTAAATACCTATCCTCCTCAATGTAACGCACGCCCTTTTTCTTTTCCTCTATATAAGGATAATACACATACAGTCCAGTAGAAGTTGGTTCATCAAAAACAATAAAATCATTAACAACTGTATATCCACTCTCACTCTTTGTTGTCTCATATTCCTGAAGCACATAGTTTGGCTCAGTCAGTGTCTCGTTACTGTCATGTTGTCCGCAAGACAACAACTGCAGCGACATTGCTGCTAATAATACACATGCTATTTGTCTTTTCATACTCAATTCCGCCATTCCCCCCGAAAATAAAAAGCTATAACCAATGCAACCTGTTTTTCACAATATCTGTTACATTGATTATAGCTTTATTTTATATATTATCCTAGATATATGTCACGAAATGACGAAAAAGCGGCATGAAATGCATCTTTAATCATATTACACTGATATTTTTCGTTGCTATTTTATTTCGGTATTGTATAATATATTTATATTTTTAAATGTTACGGAGACCTTATGAATATTATTATATGTGACGACAATACTCTTATATGTAATGAAATTAATTCGCTCGTATCTGAATTTTTCAGAACCAATAATATGACAATGCCTGTTTTTCATACATTTACTGATGGGAAATCTCTTTTATCATCTAATGTCAGACCAGATATTGTCTTTCTTGATATTCAGATGCCGGAATTGTCTGGTATAGATGTGGGGAACATATTACACAACAAGTATCCTGATTCTATTATTATAGTAATAACCTCTTTCATGGATTATCTGGATGATGCCATGCGTTTTAATGTTTTCAGATATATATCGAAACCAATTGATAAAGACCGTCTCTTTCGCAATATGCAGGATGCTGTCGCCGCATACAATAGCCAGAACTCAACACTATATGTAAAATGTGGTTCTGACTATGTGGTTATCAATCAGAATGATATCATAATGGTTGAAGCTTCTTTGAGACAGACCATTATATATACAACTAATGGTAATTTTAAAACTTATCAGTCATTTTCAGAAATAAAAGAAAAGCTGGAGCACAATTATTTTTATCAGTGCCATAGAAGTTTTATTATTAACTTGAATTATGTGGTTTCTCACAATTCGCACAATATATATCTTAATAGTAACTTGTCTGCAGATGTTGCAGCTAGAAAATATACAGATTTTAAAGAACACTATGCTGCATATGTTAACTCGCATGTTTAGATAAAGGAGATTTATGGATAATTCACTTACATATTATACGGTTGCCTCTGTGATTGAAGCATTTATTTTATGGCTTTATTGTAATAAACTCTTCAAGCAGAGATTGAACACTCCGCTCTCAATATTAATAGCAATAATTATGAATTTGTTATCAGCGCCTGTATATATGTTACATTTTCCTGTTTTGAATATTATTTCTTTTATTCTTATTACATATATTGTTACCATTATAATATCTGATATTTCCTTTTTTTCTGCTATTTTTCACAGCCTTATGCTGACAATTATAATGGGGTTATCTGAATTATTAGTTGTAGGCTTTGTCCCTAATCTTTGTATATTATTTTACCGTGAATCAAGCACTATTAATAATACTGCACTTTATGTTTTCATAAGTAAAACAATTTATCTATTCATATCACAGGCTGTATCCACAATCCTGAAAAAAAGAAAAGGTTCATATCCTTACTCTGATAGAAGCACGCTTTTTCTTTCTATCATTCCTGCAATATCTATAATTATTATGTTATGTCTGTGTTTTATATGTATAAGCATGCCACTTCCCTCAAAGGTTAATACATGTATTTCTGTGTCCATACTGCTGTTACTGGCAATTAACATGTTCACATTTTATATGCAGCAGATTATTGTCAGAAAGAACAATGAAAATGCCCGCCTTTTACTTGAATTACAACGCGAATCGGATAATGTACAGTATTATAATTCTCTCAAAGACAATTATGATAAACAGCGGATATTGATTCATGATATCAAAGAGCACCTTAATACAATCGCAGCCCTCAATGATGGAAGTCATACGAAAGAAATATCTGATTATATATCTGAGCTTTCTGACAGTGATGCACTTAAAAGATCAAGAACATATTGCCGTAATCCTATATTTAATGCAATTCTGTCACGTTATGCACAGATATGTGCCAGCAAAGATATCAGTTTTGCTGCTGACATAAGATACAGGACATTGGAATATTTTTCTGCTAACGATTATGCTTCATTGTTCGGTAATCTGCTTGACAATGCTGTTGCCGCTGCAAGCGGTACTCCGCATGCATTTATTGACTGTAATGTCTCACTTATACAGAATGGCAATGCAGATCTTATCATCGTTACCAACTCATGCAGTAATAATCCGATTGCCCCTGATGGAACTTTACATACAACCAAAGCGGACACTATTAATCATGGTCTTGGAACACGAAGCATTAAAAGAATTGCTGACAGTTACGATGGAATTATGCAATATTCGTACGATGAGAAAGACCATTATTTTAAATACACTATATTAATACAACACCCTGGCATCATGCAATAGTTTTGGCATATTCTGCAATATATGGCATATTCGGTAATATACTTTACATATGCATCGGGTAGTTTTGGCACATTCGGTAATATATGGCACATTCTGCACTTGACAACATAAAAATCAGGGATTCCAGTTATATTTAATAACCGAAATCCCTGATTTTATTATATTAATTCTTCATTAATATTAATTCATCTTATATTGTTCTATCATCTTAGAAAAGGCTCTTAACAGTGTTAACTACATTCTCTACTGTGAATCCGAAATGCTCGAATAACTGGTTAGCCGGACCTGAAGCTCCGAAGCCCTTCATGCAGATAACCTTGCCGTCAAGACCTACATATCTGTACCATCCAAAGTCTGAAAGTGCTTCAACTGCAACTCTCTTTCTTACACTCTTAGGAAGTACTGATTCCTTGTATTCATCTGACTGCTTCTCGAATACATCCATAGATGGCATACTTACTACTCTTACATCAATTCCTGCATTCTTAAGTTCTGCCTTTGCAGATACAGCTAAGTTCACTTCTGAACCGCTTGCAATAATGATTCCATCTGGAGTCTCTTTATCAGAATCCTCAAGAATATATGCACCCTTAAGTGCTTCCTTAGATGAACCTGCCATCTGTGGAAGATTCTGTCTTGTAAGAACTAATGCTGTTGGCTCATCCTTAGACTCAATAGCATATTCCCACGCAAGTGCTGTCTCTGTTCTGTCACATGGTCTGAATACTGTGAAATCAGGCATTGAGCGGAATGCTGCAAGCTGCTCGATTGGCTCATGTGTAGGTCCGTCCTCGCCAACTCCGATACTGTCATGTGTGAATACATATACAACTGGTAACTTCATAAGTGATGTAAGTCTTGCCATTGGCTTTGTATAATCACTGAATACGAAGAATGTTGCAACGAATGGTCTTAATCCACCGTGAAGTGCAAGTCCGTTACCAATTGCTGCCATAGCCTGCTCTCTTACACCAAAGTGAAGGTTAGTTCCTGCATAGTTCTGCTTAGAGAAGTCACCGGCATCCTTCATATTAGTCTTATTAGATGGTGCTAAATCTGCTGAACCACCGATAAGGTTAGGCATTACATTCTTAATCATATTAAGAATTGTTCCACTTGAACTTCTTGTTGCCTCTGCCTTCTCAGGCTTTGCAAGATATTCTTCTGAATTGAATAAATCGGACATATCACAACCATTGTAATACTTATCCCAGAGTTCTTTCATCTCAGGGAACTTCTCACAATACTCTGCAAAAAGCTTATTCCATTCTTCTTCTGGCTTAGCCATTCTTGCAGCTATCTCTTTATAATGGTCATATACTTCCTGTGGTACTTCGAAATCACCCTTGCATGACCAGTTGAGGTTTTCCTTAAGTGCTGCAACATTATCAACACCAAGAGGCTCGCCGTGTGCACTTGCCTTACCCTGCTTTGCAGGACAGCCATATCCAATCATAGTGTTAACCTTGATAAGTGATGGTCTTTCTTTATCTGCCTTAGCTTCTTCAATAGCCTTGCCGATAGCTTCGATATCATTGCCATCAGCAACTTCGATTGTCTGGAAGCCAAATGCTTCAAATCTCTTCATTACATTTTCTGTAAATGCAATATCTGTACTTCCTTCGATTGATATATTGTTAGAATCATAGAATACAATAAGCTTTGAAAGACCTAATGTTCCTGCAAGTGAGAAACACTCTGATGAAATACCTTCCATCATACAGCCGTCTCCACCAAGTACATATGTGTAATGGTCAACTACATTGTATCCGTCTTTATTAAATACTGATGCAAGATGTGCTTCTGCCATAGCCATACCAACTGCCATAGCCATACCCTGTCCAAGAGGTCCTGTTGTAGCTTCAACACCAACTGTGTGGCCATATTCTGGATGACCTGGTGTCTTAGAACCCATCTGTCTGAAATTCTTTACATCATCTAAAGAAAGATTGCCAATTCCAAGTAAATGGAACAATGAGTAAAGAAGCATTGAACCATGTCCACCAGAAAGAACGAATCTGTCTCTGTTCTCCCATTCTGGATTAGCTGGATTGTAATTCATATGGTTAGTCCATAATTCATAAGCTGTTGGTGCAGTTCCAAGTGGAAGTCCAGGATGTCCTGAATTAGCCTTCTGGATTGCATCTGCTGACAATACTCTGATTGCATTAATTGACATTTCATCGATGTTAGTCATAGTTTCCTCCCTGTGTAAGCACATCTGTGCATATTATAGATATATAAGTTATCTGTCTTTAAAATCTGCCTCTGTCAAGAATATAACATCACCATTCTCGCTTCTCTTCTTCTTAAGTCCGCCAAAGAATCTTCTTGATGCTCTCTTCTCAGAATTAACGATAGCCTGATTGATTATTTCCTTGATATCATCAAGTTTAATATTATCATTCACGTTATGGAGTTTGTCAATCTTAAGATACAGCTCAAGTAACGCATTATCGTCAACCTCGTACTGTCTCTTTCTTGCAAATCTCTTTGCCATCTCAACAAGCTCATTAACTGTGTACTGCTTAAGTACAATTCTGTGATTGAATGTCTTGGTAAGTTCAGGATTAAAGTTGATAAGAACATTCATGTCTGTATCTGAATCCTCAAATATAACAATCATTCTGTCTGTATCCTGTTCAAGACAGTTAAGCAGTTCATTAATTCTCTTAGGCTGGATTGTGCCCGCGCCTTCGACAATAAGAGCTGTTCCCTTAAGTCTGCCCATTGCCTTGGCAATACCTCTCTGGTTAATACTCTCTCCTGATGTCTTGGCAATCTTCTTCTGCTGGTCTGGATATAAAGTATTAATGGCTCTTACTATAGTTCTTGCAAGATCTGTTTTATCAGAACTTGAATTACCTGATATAAGTATATTACCTCTTGATGAAGAACTCATATTCATCTCTCCATCAATTGAATCAAAAAGATCTGCTAACTGTTCCTCAAGACCTGGCATATCTCTGTATTTTCTGAATATCTTAGCCAGCTCTCCTGTAAGCTTCTTCTCTTTCTGCTCAGTTTCTTCAATCTCTTCTTCCATAATTAATGGCTGTTCTTCTTCATGTCTGGTGAAAGGATCTACTGTTTCTTCCGGCTCAACACCTGCAGCTACCTCATCTAGTACAACAGCCTCCTCACCTTCTTCTTTATTGTCTTTATTATCAATATCTTCATTCATTATTGAATTGATATCTGAAATCATTGTCTCTGAAACAGTTGGTATCTGTGCTGTTACCAATGGAACAACTTCACTTGCCACAACTGTTGCTGCCTGCTCAAGTCTTGCTGCTGCCTTACCTGTTCTTATGGCAAGATCCATTCTTGCAGAATCAACTGCCATCTGTGCTATAGCAGCTCTCTTGGCTTCTTCCTTGTCAATCTCTTTGCCGTCAGCCTTTGCCTCTTCCTTCTTCTGCTCTACAAGCTTTTCGTAAGCTGCACTCTTCTCGTCTTTCTCATCAAGATAACGCTCAAGCTCTGACTTAGAGAATTCCTTAGTATCCTGCTTACCATACTTTTCTTCTCTGACAGACTGCATCCACTCTGTTATATCCATCTGACCTTCAATCTGGTCATCATCTTCCTGAGCTTCTGCATCTTCATTAACAACCTGTTCAACTACAGGAGCAGGAGTCTTAACCTCCTCTGCAGGCTGTTCTTCCTTATTCTTGGAAGCTGGTACAAATGTCTTGACATCGTCATCTTCTTCCTCATCACCGAATAAGTCATTCATCTTGGCTGCAAGTTCTTCCTGAAGATTTCTTGTATCATAGAGACTGTTATATTCTGGTACTGGAACATTGATATCAATATTCTCTGCTTCCTTATTGATTCTTTCCTCAGCTTCTTTTCTCTGTTCAGCTTCATCTTCTTTATGAATCTGCTCATAATTATTAGCTAACTTCTGCTTTGCATTCTCAATAAGTTCCTTAAGTGAAACATTTGCCTTATTAATCTCGCTTGAGAAATTCTTCTCTCCATCTTCGCTAAGTGTCTCAGAAACCTCTGGCTTCTCCACCTGAGGAGTCTCTATCTTAGACATAACAACAGCGCTGTCCTTAGTATTATCTGCATCCTCATCCTTATTCAGAGCTTTCATTAAAAATGCTTTGATATCATCATTCTGATCATTCTGTACAAGGTCTATTGAAAGAGGTCCTTCTTCCTGTTCCTTGTCATATTCTGGAACATTAAGACTTACCTCTGGTGCAGGCTGTTTGCCAGATGCTTTCTGCTCTTCCTCGTCGTCTTCGCGGAAAACATCTTCAACTTCATCTCTCTTAAGATTAGCAAGCTCTTTCTGCTTTGCAAAAAGTTCTTCCTTATTAGCTTCAACATCACTCTTTCTCTTCATGACATCATCTAAGATGCCCTTCTGTGTCTTAGTAAGAACAACGCCAAGCTTCTCCTTTAACTGTACTGCTTTCTCAACATATGTACCATCCTGAAACCACAGAACAATATTATCACATGTCTTAATACATTCTTCTTTTCTTCCAGTCTTATAATAAAGTCTTGCAAGCTCATACATATACTTCTCATCAATCTCATGATCTCTGTATTCCTCTAAGATACTTACAAGTTCATTATCAGATGCGTTCTGCGCTTTTCTGAGGTCATAATACAGAATGAATCTGCTTACATCATGCTGTGAAGATTTGCTGTATTCTTCATAAAGCTCGTTGGCATTGTCATAATCTCCAACTTTAATAAAGAATTCAGTAAGCTTATATACAAGCTTTCTTCCTCCGAGGTTTCTATTATAAGCAAGAATAGCCATATCTCTTGCTTCTTCAAAGTCACCGACTGCTTCCTGTACATTGATAACAGTAGCCAGTGCCTGCCAGTCTTTAACCTTGGTCCAGTTAATATCCTTAGCTATGGCTGCTGCCTCTGCATATTCTTTTTTTGCTGCCAGTTTCTTAATCTGGTCTATCTTAATTCCTAATTCGTATTTATTCATAAATATATATTCCTCATTCCAATGCTTACTCGTTGAATGTTGTGAATAATCTAATTGTCGTATTTTACAACTCATTAAAGTTTAGCACAGCCTAAGTTCATTGTAAACCGAGTTCACAGAAATGTTACAAATATGTTACAAAAAATCAAATGTAGCCTGTTCATAATCCATTCTTGTATATTCTAATTCTGATTCCTTCGTGCTGCTGTAATAATCAACAACTACAGTCTGCTGTCTTGAATCAACAAGTTTCTGTCCGAGTATATAATTAACATCGAATCTTCCCGTAATTGCAGGAGTTGCTCCTCTTGCCGGAACGACAAGCTGGACATGGTTAGTAGCAAGCAGCTTGAATATTGGCTCCCATATGTATATATCCTTAGCCGCACCAAATGGGTTATCTATGAATATTGTCTTGCCTTCAACGCCTTCATTACCTGAAGAATTCATATTAGATATGTAGTTGATAATCGCAATAAGGAACTGGATATATATACCCTGTGACTGTCCTGTTGAACCGACCGCTTCTTCGTATCTTAAGTAACGGCTCTGATCCTTGATTCTCTCTCTCTTATACAGATTAATTCTGATTGAATTCATATCTGTGACAATAACTGAGAAAAGTCTCTTCCATGAAAGTCTGTTTCTTATATACTTAAGTCTTTCTGCCGGCTCTTTAAAACTTTCCGCCATGAATACAGTCTCATCAATATATTCAGACATCTTTTCCTTATATAATTCTTCCTTTATATAAGGAATCTGTAAACTGATAATTGCAATCTGTTCACCGTCAAGATTGATGTTAGACAACTGTGGCAGACGGTCAAGCTCTGTCTTAATATTACTGCATGTCTGGATACAACGGTTCTCGAAGTTATCCTTAATCATCTGCATATCCTCTATGCCCTTGGCAACACGGTCTTTTTCCAGCTGTATAAATGTGTTCGTCTCATTTAACGATTCAATCATACTTCTGGTCTTAGCCACATTTTCAGGAACATTAAGTGATATTCTTACTTCATCTGCAAGTTCAACTGCATTAAATCCATTAAGCAGGTCAATAAGTTTAGCTTTATTCTTGTTAAATTCATCAACCTTCTTGTACTCTAATCTGTTGATTGAAGCATATTCTTTATGTACATCCTCATATTCAGTAAGGTTAGCTGTAATTCCTTGTGCATCCTCAGGACGGAATTCTTCCGGAACATGCATGCCCGCATCAGACACGATTCTTTCAAGGTCTTTTCTGCATACAAGTATGTCTTTCAATGAATCAGACATCTGTCTGCGTGTCTTTTCCTGAACCTTAGTATTATCCTCTAACTTCTTAATAAGCGCCTTGTGCTGTGTAATGAATCCATCAGGGTCATCACATGGGAACTCGTTAAAGCTTCCATAATTATTCTCAATCTGGTTAATACCATGTGCAATACTTCCCTCAAGTCTGTTAAGAAGTGCTTCCTGCGACTCAAGCTCTTCCCTTACAGAATCACTGCCCTTAACAAGATTATTAAGAGCGTCCTTGGCAGTTCTTAACTGCTGTGAACCTGCCGCCATAATCTCACCGGCTTCATACTTTGCCTTAATATCGTCAAATGTATAGCCTCTGTACTCTATTGCATCACGACATTTGTTCATAGATGCAGACAGATGATTCATCAGCGCCTGCTTATCTGCAAAGTCACTGTTCTTCTGTGAAAGTGCTGTCTTTAATCCGGTGAATCTGCTTTCGATTTCATCCTTATCAAGGCGGTATGTATCGTCATCGATTTCTATTGAAACATTTTCATCATAGTAAGGTGCGTACTGCTCCTCCCATGACTTAATGATTTCATCATATGCCTTTCTTGTACTGTCCTCGAAATCCCTTGCAGTCTCATACTCAGAATTAGCAGAAGCTGCTGCCTCCTCGCACTCATATATGCGGTTTCTTGCACTGTCCACATCAGCCTTCAGACTCTTTAAACGCTCATACTTCTTATCTATAGAAGAATTCATCTCAATAATCCGTGAAAGAAGTCTGCATGAATTTTCCTTTTCTTCAATGTCAGCCCTTGTCTGTGAAAGCTGTGCGGCAAGCTGCTCTTTTACCTCATTTAATGTACTTCTCTTCTTTTCTGCGTCAATAATTGCAGCCTCACCGTCAGCAATCTTTAATCTGATTGCTTCTGCCTCGGACTCATCAGATTTTCCAGACGCAGCATTATATACAAGTGCAAATGTATAATCACTCCACACAAGTTCCATTCTGTCTGACAGCTTTCCTGCCTGTGCCTTGTGCGACTCAAGTTCCTCCTGTGCAAGCTTAATCTGTGTCTCAAGCTTTGTCTCATCACGAAGGAATGACATATCCTTTAATGCGAATACAATCAGGTCTTTGTTAATCTCTAACTTAGTGTCGATAAGCACCTGCTCGCTTATAACAGGATAGGCTGCGGCACCTTTTCCGAAATCCTTAAGCATCTCATCAGCTTTAATTCTCTCGAAATCGTTCTTTATTATAAATGCATACTCAACGAAAGGTGTTCTCTTTAATACATCACGCTTCTGTCCTGCATTCAGATTAGCAAACCACTCATGGCCTTCAACAACATCTGAACCATACTGGCTCTCAAGGTATTCCTTAAGTCTGTCTCTTTCAGGACTCTTGCAGATGTATGTTCCCTTTCTTGCATTATCAATAAATCTCTCAAGTTCTTCTGCTGCCTTACACTCTTCTGTATATTCACTGCGCATCTTCTGGTAAGTCTCAAGAATAACTGAAAGCATTGCCTCGTCATTATCTGCACTATATATTTCACGGATTTTACCCATGCGCTCTGTATCAGCATTTCCAGCTTCACCAGCCTTTTCAAGCTTATCTGACTGCTCTGTAAATATATCAATAAGCGCCTTATTGGCAGATATTGTCTCATTAAGTGACATTAACTGCTGCTGCACATCATTGAATTTTTCGGACATTCTTGTCTCTTCATTTTTTAACAGTTCTTTGTCCCTGAATAACTTATCATATTCTTCAGACGCATTTTCACATACAACAGTTCCAGCCTCTGATAAAGATACTCCAAGCTGTGTCTGTAACTCCTGTATCTCGTTCTCAAGATTATCTGAAAGACTGCCAAGACCTGCTGCCTCTTTATCAGCATTTCTAAGATTATCCTTTGCCTCTGATAATCTGACTTCAAGAGCCTTAACGCGGTTAGATGCTATATCAAGCTTTTCTTTAAGTCTCTTAGTCTCTGTCTCATAGAACTTTCTATAACCTGCTGCAAGTATCTTTAACTCTGCTGTTATATCCGTATCTTCTCTTAATCTGTTATCTATAGCAATCTGAAGCCCTTTATAAGACTTCTCATATTCTGCATAGTCTTTATAATCGCCCGCAGATTCCATCAAAGAAAGCTTTCCTCTTGCATCTGCAATTGCGGCGTTCTTAAGTTCAAGAGATTTTCTTGTCTCATTGACAAGGCTCTCTACTCCTGCCATTGAATTCTTTTCAGACATAACCTCAGCAACTGCAATTGCTTCTTTCTCGTGTGCCAGCTCATCATGCATCTTATTGATGAGGTCATCCTGACTCTTAAGTTCCTTATCCTTCTTATCACTTTCGCTCATGGCAACAAGAAGCAGGTCATAAAGCTGCTTCTCGATTTCTTCTTTTCTATTGTAAAATGCTTCATATGTCGACAGATATTCTTTAAAACTGTCGATAGCTGCAATCTGGCTGTCATATGCTCCAAGCTGTGAATGTTTCTTGGAAAGCTCCACCAGCTTGTCCTTAATATCCATAAGAGTCTGTGCCATCATACCCTCGTCATTATCAACTGACAGCTTGTTATTGAAAGACTTCTGGATAATCTCCTCTATAAGAAGATCCTCTACAACCTTACGGCTTGTCTTATAATTAGACTCGAAATATGTTCTTACATGTCCCTCTGTCTTATTAATTCCACGGACAATTTCCCATGCACTCTCATATATTCCATAATTGCTTATGAAACTCTGGTAATCACCTTTTCTGTCAAATATCTTAACAACATATTTGTATTCGCTCTTCTCAAGGTCACGAAGATAAGCCTTAAGTCCGTTATATGTAATTCTCTCTCCATTGCTTACAAGTGGAAGATTCTTAATATCGTTATCGCCAAACTCTCTGTAGAATATGCAGTAATTAAAGTATTCTACGCTTGCTGTCGGTGCAGATGTCTGCTCCTGTCCATCCTGATTCTCATCATCTGTGCCTCTTCCTTTTCTTGCACAGAAACCAGTTGTCATGAATCTGAAGCCATCCTTCTGATAGCATGGGTCTAACTTCCACTCTACTAATGAATGAATACATGTGTTACCGCTTCCCTGTCTGAAAAGCTTCTCAATTGGCTGCTTGTCATCAAGCGTACAGTTAGGGAGCATATTCTGCATAAGAAGCAGCATAAGCAGACTCTTACCACCACCATTAGCAAGGTCGTATATAGTATTCTGGCAGTTGAAGCGCATCACGAAATCGTCGTACACCTGTGTACCGAAATTATATTTAACATTATTAACTCTGATTCTGTTAATCTGTGGCATCGCGTCCTCCATTCATAAGTTCGGCAAATCGTCCTCTGTAATCATCAAAATAATTCTCTATAAGACTTCTGAATCTGTCTGTCGGATAATATCTGTCCTGACTCTCAACCAGGAGTTCCTGTGCAACACAGAAATTAAGCACAAGCTTTACCATACCCGACTTGGAATTTCTTGCTGCTCTCGCTCCAGTCTGATCCTCTACTGTTGTCACCGGCAGCTCGTCCCATGTAAGTGCTATCTGCTTGAAGCTGTTTTCCTCAACCTCATCAAGCACAAGCCCCGCACTCTTATCGACAATACCGCCTGTTGTCTTATCGACATTTTTAATGATATCCTCAAGCCTTATGAACTCAGCATAAGTTGAACTCATTGTATCTGAATAAAACTCTGTTATTATGTTGTAGATTATGAAATACGCAAGATATAACTCTTTGTTAACCCTTAAACCCAGTACATTTCTTAATTCCTCGTTGGAATATCCGAACACCTTGTTATTATCACCCGCGCTCACATACAGACCATTGTTATATTCATATATGTTAAGATTAAGTTTCTTCAATGACATATGAACGATGTCATACACTTCTGCATTATTATTGTATTCCTGATAAAGAGCTGCATTCTCGCCCCTCTCAGACACATTTTCCCCTGTGATAAGCTTGGAAACTATGTCCAGTGCCTTATCTAGATTTCTATTCTCCATGTGCTTCCTTTCGTACCAATTCAACATCAGCCATCATACAGTTATCCGACAATATAACCTGCCCGCCAAGTCCTTTTCTTATTGCAAATGTAAAACTTTCCGTATCTTTAAAGCCTTCCTCTAAGTATGCATCAAGAAATGTATCTTCTCCCGCATCACCGCCAAGATGGTACTCATCCTTCTGGCACAGATTAACAAAGAAAGAGAAGAAGTCCGCATTTCTTAGAATCTGCTCACCATACGCCCTCTTCATTGCATCTGCAAACTGACCAAGTGTTATAATGTCCGATTTTTTCAAACATGCAACAAGATTTTTCATAAGGAATATGTAATTATCTTTAATTCGCTTCTCTTCAATCTCATCTGCAAACTCAATGTCTTCCGGTCTTTCATTGCTTATGAGTTCTCTCTCCTCATATCTTGGAGGCTTCACCATAAGTGCATCATCAATGCTTATCAGGTCAAATGTTTTTCTTATGTTAGGCTTTAGAAGCGGACTTAACATTGTGACTAATATATCTGCATTGTCCCTCTTAATCATATCTGAAAGTGCCGATGTGAAATCCATATGGCTTCTTAATCTGCCAAGCTTAGCGCGTCTTACTGCATCATCGGTCATCTTCTGCATTTCTGTACAATCCTTTAACAGCTCGCTGTGCCTGTTCATTGCCTGCTTAAGCTGTGTCTCAAGACTGTATATCTCGTTCATCGTCCTGTAATAGCCTTCTCCTGTACTGCCCGACGCATTAAGCTTCTCAATAGACTTTGCAATAAGGTCACGGTTCTTCTTAAAAAGCTTTTCCTCATCATCAAACCATTTCATTCCTGTCTTGACGAATTCCTCATATGCCTCTATTCCTGCAAATACATCACCTGACAGGATTGTCAGCACTTCATTCTTCTTTAACTTAAGGCGGTTGACCTCTTCGTTGATTCTTTCAACCACCTCAACTCCGCCACGAAAGTTCTGTGAATTAATCATTTTTTCAAGAAGAAGCTGGGATACGCTTATCCTGCTCTCATCCTTGATTTCCTTGGTATCAAGATAGAATTCAATAGCATCAGGGCTTATCGAATACCACACGGTATTGTCCCTTATTGAACTCTCGATTATCTTCATTCTTGAGACTCTCTTTTTCCTGTCCACCGGATCAAAATACGAGAATTCAAATGGTCTGCCATCATTCTTTATCTTGTCAAATATATAATCAGCAATCTCCTTGCTGTCCTGTTCATTCAAATCAAGCCCGAAATCTCTCTTAAGTATCAGCCTTAAGAAATCGAGATATTCGGGATATGTAACATCCTTTTCCTTAAAATTATTCTCCTCTATAAAGAAACGGAGAACCGCCATAACTATATAGCCCATATCAAGAATTTCGTACTTACCGTCCTTGAAATTAGAAAATGATGTGTCTATCAGTCTGAAGAAAGGATAATATTTCTTCAGATTAAGCATTCGTTCACGGTGATCCGATATGATATCACCTGTCATATTCTCTGCCATATTATTCTTCATTTCTGCGCACACATTTTACACATGCTGTCTAGTGCCTGGTGCGCCAAGGTACTAAACTTACAACTCAGTTCTTAACTGTGTTCTTAAATCCCTGTTTTCAATCTCGTTCTTAAAGCTCCGTTCTTCCGTCTAACGCTCTTAAGAGTGTAACCTCATCGATGTATTCAAGGTCGCCGCCGACAGGTACTCCGCTTGCAATTCTTGTCACCTTAATTCCTGTTGGCTTTATCATTTTGCTTATGTACATTGCTGTTGTCTCGCCTTCAAGATTAGAATTAGTTGCGATAATAACCTCATCAACATCTCCCTGAAGTCTTACCATAAGCTCCTTTAACTTGATATCAGCCGGTCCGATTCCAAGCATCGGGCTTATTGCTCCATGAAGGACATGATATACGCCCTCATACTTGCCTGTCTTTTCATATGCCGCCATATCTCTTGTATGTTCAACAACCATAATTGTCTTATGGTCTCTTTTCTGGTCACGGCATATCGGACACAGTTCTTCATCTGTAAGTGTAAAACACTCCTTACAGTAGTGAATATGCTGCTTTGCATCAATCATTGTATCTGCAAGGCTTTTAACCTCAGACTCAGGCATGTTTATAATGTGAAATGCCAGGCGCTGGGCGCTCTTCGCCCCAACCCCTGGTAATCTCGACAATTCTTCAATTAATCTGTTAATATGACCACTGTAGATGTCCATTAGAATAAGCCTCCGCCTAATCCTCCAAGTCCTCCAGTAATCTTAGCCATCTGTGCCTGTGACTCTTCTTCACATTTTCTTAATGCTTCATTAGTAGCTGCTACGATTAAGTCCTCAAGCATCTCTACATCATCTGGATCAACTGCTTCAGGGTCAATCTTAACCTTAGAAACTTCTCTCTTACCTGTAACAGTTACCTCAACTACTCCGCCGCCTGCTGTAGCGCTGAATTCCTTATTCTCAAGCTCTGCCTGCTGCTCCTCCATCTGACGCTGCATTCTCTGTGCCTGCTTCATCAGATTATTCATATTACCAGGCATTCCTCCTGGAAAACCACCTCTTTTAGCCATTATATAAGTTCCTCCTTATCATCTACTTCTATATCTATGCCTACGAGTTCCTTAAGATCCACGAATCTGCTGTGGAAATCTTCATCATCGTTAAGCTTAGTCACTTTAATTGAAACCCTTACTCCTGTTCTCTCCTCAATGACATTCTCTATGCTTTCCATAACTTCCTGTCTGCTGAGTGAATTATAGGCACTAAGTGATTCTACCATAATTTCAAGACTAATTCCATCTTCTGCTAATGTAACATGTGCAGCCTGTAAAAATGTCTGATTAACCGGGTCATCTATCGTTGCAACGATATCTTTCCATCCTGCCGCAATTGCCTTAACATCTTCCGGAACTGCGTCATACACACGCTTAACTACAGGCTTCTTCGGTGCCTGCTGCACTGCCACTGTCTGACCCTGTGCAGCCCCCGCACTTACAAGTTTACCGCTCTTTATGTCATCAAGAACTTTCTGTAACTGTCCTTCAAGCATTGTCACACGGCTTACAACATCGCCGATATCCTGACTGTTATCCATAGCCGGACGCATCAGCTTTATAAATGTTATCTCTGTCTTAACTCTCTTCTGTGTAGAGAACTTCAGATCATTCGATAACTCTGACAACACTCTTATATAGTACATAAGTGTATCTATATCAACGTTCTGTGCATCTTTCTTAAGATCTTCAAGATTATCTGCAGATACTTCTATTACATCTTCAATTCTTTCAGTATCTTTGGTTGTCTTAATAAGAAGAAGATTTCTCAGATACCATATGAAGTCTGTAACAAACTGTGACAAATCTCTTCCCTGCATTATCAAATCTTCCATCAGCGACATACACACAGCAACATCTCCTGACAGGATTGTTGAAAGCATTTTACTGAATACCGCTGTGTCAACTGCCCCAAGAACATCTAATACATTTTCATACTTAAGGTCTTTTCCCAGATAGAACGCCAGACACTGGTCTAACAGGCTTAACGCATCTCGCATAGAACCATCTGCAGCTTTGGCAACATATTTTATTGCTTTATCCTCTGCATTCAGCCCTTCTGCCTTCATAAGTTCTGACAGTCTGCCGGCAATTGTCTCTATTGTTATCCTGTGGAAGTCATATCTCTGACATCTTGAAAGGATTGTGATAGGAATCTTCGCCACCTCTGTAGTCGCCAGTATAAATATTACATATGCCGGAGGTTCTTCAAGCGTCTTTAACAGTGCATTGAACGCTCCTATAGAAAGCATATGAACCTCATCGATTATATAGACTTTGAATCTGCCTTCTGTCGGTGAATACTGTACTTCTTCTCTTATCTGTCTTATATTATCGACACCGTTGTTAGATGCCGCATCTATCTCTATTACATTCATGCTTGTTCCAGCCGCAATCGCTTTACATGTCGGACACTCTCCACAAGGATTGCCATCAACCGGATGCTCACAATTAACCGCTTTCGCAAATATCTTCGCAACTGATGTCTTACCAGTTCCCCTCGTTCCGCAGAACAGATATGCATGACCTATTCTGTCTGCATTAATCTGATTTCGCAGAGTTGTTACTATTGTATCCTGTCCTTTGACATCATTAAAATTGTCTGGACGCCATTTTCTATATAAAGCCTGATATGACATGGTTACCTCCCTCTGCGCTTCTGCTTGACTTATTGCTTACTTTCTTTTTCGTAAGCCAAGTCTTTCCGTGGCTTCGCCACTCCCAAGCCTTGGTAATTCACAACTCCCAGGCTTCCGCCCTTTCGTTGTTCATTACGGGCATTCGTCAAATAAACAAGAATTCAAGCAAGCTTGATTCTTGTTTGCTTGACTCATTGCTTACGAAAAAAACCGTGCGTCCGGCTTCGAACTGATATCCACAGACGTTACCGATGCAGTTAGCTCGATCCAGGCACCCTTTCAACACCCGGAAGGTTCCACTTAATGCTGCTTCATTCCTGACCTGACATGGTTCGTGGATTTCCGTCGTGAAAGACCCAAATGTCAACACCACTTACACCGGGCTGCTCCATAAATATCAGCCCTCTGCCGAACATCACCCCTGCTATAGCGGATTGCAGGTTCAAGGTGCCGCTACTACCCCGGCTGCACGGTATTTCAATTATACTTGTTATATATGCTTGTTGTCAAGGTGTGAACCGTTGACAAAATAAGACAGCCTCACAGAACTTAACATACACAATCATTATATTGTTGCCCTTGTGTAGGTCTTTTTCCTGTCTTTCCCCATATTAATGACACTCCTCCCCCTCTAAAGACCTACCACCTCCACTTAATTAGCTTCATTAGTAGGTTTTTCTCGCTCCTCCACGTCACTTTTTCATAATTTCGACCCACTAACTCTACATATTGTGCAACTTGCGTAGGTCTTTTTCCTGCCTTTCTCCTATTTAATGATACTCTTCCCCCTCCAACAACCTACCACCTCCACTTAATTAGCTTCATTAGTAGGTTTTTCTCGCCCCTGCATTTCATTCTCTCATAGATTTAACCCACTAACTCTACATATCGTGCAGCTTGCGTAGGTCTTTCTCGCCCCTAAACGTCATTCTCTCATAAATTTAACCCACTCATTCTGCATATTGTTGCCCTTGCGTAGGTCTTTCCCTCTGTCTCCGTGCAAAAAAAGACAGCCTCCGCACACCCACGCAGAAGCTGCCTCAAACATGTTTTTACATATTTCTTTAATCATGTATTTACATATCTTTACACTCATTATTCATATTCTTAATCAACAGATTCTTCATACCTCGGCAGTTCAACTATCACCGCCTCATGATGAACAGCTGGAAGAAACTTCTCCATCACTTCTTTAGTCTTTAACTTAAGACTTGATGTGTTGATGCAAGGATGGCATCCGAGAGATTCGCCCTCAAGCACTTCCTTATCCATCAGTAACTGAACATGGTTGTCTGTATCATTCATAAGTCCCATTATAGATACCGAGCCTGGTGTTATATCAAGGAATTCCTCCATATATGATTCATCTGCAAATGAAAGTCTCGCTGAATTAATCTGCTTGCTCAGATCCTTTGTCTTAAAAGGCTTGTCACCCGGCATCATAAGCATATAAAAATTCGTCTTCTGTCTGTTACATAAGAAAAGATTCTTACATATAAGAGTGTCCAGAATCTTATCTATGTCATTGCATACTTCCATTGTTGTAGCCGTCTCATGGTCTGTTCTGTAATATTCCATTCCAAGCTTGTCTAACAAGTCATACACTCTGATTTCTTTCTCTAATCTTCCTGTTTCATCAGCAGGTCTTCCCTTAATAAGTTCCATGATATTTCTCCCTGGCAATCTGTTAATCCGACAATCGGATATTCCAATATTCCGATTATCTCATAATCCGACAATCTTATAATCCAATATCCAGATTATCCAACATCTAATAATCCAATATTCTACTCAAAATAATACAGATATACGTCCTCAAGGTCAATATTATCTCCAACTTTTACTGCCTCTTCTGGCAGCTCGTCGCCTACAACTCTTAATGCAAGTCCGTTCTTTCTCTGTCTGATATTGCCAATCTTGTATTCCTTCTGCAGCTCGCCGACCTCGTCAAGTGTGCATGTTATCTCACCGACTTTTCCAGCCATGCTTTCAATCAGCTCAACCGGTGTTCCTGTCGCAATTATCTCTCCGCTCTTTAGAAGCAGTACCTTATCTGCGATACATTCAATATCACTTACAACATGAGTTGCGAAAAGAATTATCTTGTCCTTGGACAGCTCTGCAATATAGTTTCTTATTGAAATTCTCTCTTTAGGGTCAAGTCCTGCCGTCGGCTCATCAAGAATAAGAATCTTAGGATTGCCAAGAAGTGCCTGTGCAAGCAGCACTCTTTGCTTCATTCCTCCTGAAAATCCTCCAATCTTCTTATATGCAACCTTAGTAAGATTAACAACCTCAAGCAGTTCATCAATCTGCTGGTTAACCGTCTTAACAACCTCATTGCCATTCTCATCAGTAGTCTTAATCTTCTTAACGCCCTTAATCTCTGCCATATATTTAAGAAATGCTTTAGGCGAAAAATCTTCATAAAAGCCCTGCTGCTGTGGCATATATCCAACCAATCCCCTGAACTGTTTGCCAAGCTTTAATATATCTTCCTCTGCGCTGTCCTCTCCAAAAAGAATACTTCCACCATTCATCTTGTCTCTCGATACATTATCAGTGATAAGATTAATCATAGTACTCTTGCCGGCTCCATTAGCACCAAGAATACCATATACTCCCGGTGTAAATGTGTAATTAATCCCCTTCAGTGCCTGAACTGTACCATAAGTTTTCTTTAAATTCCTTACCTCTAATTTCATACCCTGTACCTTCTCTTTCCTAATGATTTTCCAACCTTCATCATAACCAGCATAATTACAAGCTCGCATACCAGCTCTGTCATATAACGCACAATCATGAATTGTCCTACCGATGTATGAAGTATAAGACTTTTGATAACCCCGATACTGCCTGCTCCATTCCCCAGTACATCTCCCATAAATGTAAGACTTACTACCGGTGCATTAAGATATGGCATACCATAAATATTCTTAAGCCATATCAGTTCCATCCCATGAATCATCACTGCTAATGCCACCGTTAATATAATATTGGCAATATATTTGTCTCTTACTATCTTCTTTCGTCCATCTGCTGAGCTTCTCTCTAACAGAATCATTCCTGACTTATATTCTATACGTTCACTTCCTGCTGATATAATCATTATACCACTAATCAGTGCCAGTGTAATCATAATTCTTCGGTATAAGCCCTTGTCACCTAAGATAACCTCATATCCCCTGTCTGATATGAACCACGCCTGCGTACCATAATCGTCTTTAATATGTCCGATATATTCAATCTTATCCGAGTACTCCCTAGCGCGGTCAATCTCTTTCCTTATCTGCTGTTCTCTCTGCTTAAGATTCATGAACATAACAGGGTCTACATTCTCGTATGACTCCCCGACATATTTAGCTATCTCCTCTTCAATTGCTTCATATTTCTTCTGCAGTTCATCAAGATAATTCTGAAAATATGTATAATCCGCACCTCCATGCAGGATATACTCTTCATCCATATGCTTATTATCATCAGTATAATAGTACTGTCCTGATGAACACACATATGCCGAAACCACGAACATAGCAGCTATTACCCATACACATTTATTAGAAAATACAAGCTTATGAATCTCCTTAACCACATCAGGAAACTTAAACAGAATCTTCTGATATCCCGCTGATATACGGTCTGTAAACCTTGCTATCAGTGACGCGTTCCTGTAAGGCTTCATTACTGCGAACACATTTATCGCAATATAAGTCATTATGCATGTAATAATTACAAGTACGAACAGACTCGCCGAGAACACAGGAAACACAAATGTACCAACGCCCCAGTTCCTGTATGATGAAAATGTAGCATTAATATTAACTATGCTGATTATATTAATGTAATGCAGTCCGTTCCATATGCTGTGAACATCAATATGCGAATATATAAACTGCTCAACCGCCGCAAATATCAGAAACACAACCATAGCAAGATTGCGGTTTCTGAACAATACGAACACCGACCATATTATCAGTGCAAGCGCCATTATGCACATCAGTGATATAACGTATAAAACCATTATATACTGTATCTTGCTCCACGGATATGTGAATTTTGCAAATGTATCAATATTCTGTATTGGATTGGCTAAGTCCTTAAAGCCGCCGCTCTGTGCCATTGCTGCGACAAATGTTGTCCAGTATATTATTGTGTGGACAAGCACCGCAGCAGCGGCTATTACGCCAGTCTGTTTAATTGCAAGAATTACACGCCCTTTAGAGCTTCCATATGTAAGCTGCCACATTCCGTTGTCTCTCTGTGCAAACAGGTCGTATATCACAATCAGCATTAACGCCATTGAGAAGAAATACTGATAATAATATCCTGTAAAATTCTTTACCCCTTTATACTCATCCTCGAATACATTTACATCAGCCACCCTCCTGAAATCATCTGCCGTCTGCAGAATGTTGGCATATGAGAATGACCCTGCCTTAGTAAATATACTGTATTTCTTTAATTTGTCCGCATTATCGATTACTGAATTAACACTGTCCGAATACTCCTCCAGATATCTTGCATGTATATTCTTCTCTGAATCAAGAATCCCCTCATCAGTTACCGGTTTGTTGGCATACAGGAAAAATATTATGTTGACAAGCGCGATTACAGCTATCAATATCAGCTTCTTATAATTAATAACCCTCTTTAACTCCTGCATAATACCCCTCGTTTTCTCTACTTATTAATATTCTTCCAGTCAAGAAGATATATAGGTCCGTCAAATACCTCTTTCCATTCTGTCTCTGATTCAATATTCTGCTTATCTATATACATAAGCCTGTCCTCTCCCATATTCAGGCAGAACAGATATCTCTCATCACCAAAGAACATATCCAGTGCCTCCGGACACGGTATTTCATTAACAACATTTCCTTCTTTATCAAGCACAACATACTTCTTTTCTTCATTATCTATAATGCTGTGAAAATAATTACAATACATACCATTATTCAGATATATGTATCTGCCATCTGATGAAACATTACAGAAATCACAGTATTTATCAGCTTTAAATATCAGTTCAGTCTGCTCACTATTAATGTCCGATTTATACAATCCCTGACCATTCACATAATAATAAAATGTTTCTCCATTATCATCGAAATAGTAGTCATTAACATCTTCTGTACTTATCTGTGAAACATTTTTCCCGTTCTGGGAATAAGCGATAATCCCTCTGCTTTTTACCCTGATAATTCCTTTATCATCCTTATTGCTTTCTATCACAGTAAACATCACCTTGTCGCCAAATCCTTTAACATTTGCAACCGATATTGACTTTCCTGTAACATCATAGACAACATTTCTGCTGCCATCTTTCAATGACAACTCTATTATCTGCTCTGTATACTCCACATCACTTCCAAGATGTGTTCCCTTATCAAATGCATACACATAATCACCAAGGAATGCCAGATGAATTGAACTTGAGTTATCACATGGCAGCAGCTCACCGATAATCTCCCGCGAACCTCCGTCAGGGTCTGCTCTGCACAATTTTGCCATACCATTTTCAATCGGCATATAATACAGGCTTCCATTATAATAATAAATGTTGAATACAACGCAGCCCTTAAGACATGCGTCACAGCTTGTTGAATTATGTGCACAGTCCGGTCTTGCGCAGACAGGGACTTCATCTTTGTTATCCATATCAAAATACACAAGCATATCTTCATCTGTAATATAATAATATCCGTTCTCGGCTGCTGCTATTTTATGTATTGCGTCAGTATTCCAGTAATTAGGCGGTACATTTTCAAGATTAATACCTTTAATCCCTGAATAATCAAGCGGTGCCGATGCCTCTTTGTTCCTATGTAATCCCACATAGACAACAACTGCAATGATTACCACGGCAAGAAATCCCACCGGAATCAGCACCTTTTTTATAATATTTCCCCTCATGTCAATCCCCCTATTCTTCTGAAAGCTTATATATATTCATCTCACCTATACTGTACTGGTTGTACAGTTCAATTCTGTAATAATCTGTTCCGGTGCTTCCGTCCTGATATTCTGCTTTAATCTCTATTACAGCCTTATTAATGCACTCATTCATGTATCTGTATTCCTCTACGCTTGACTGCATGTAGCGATTCCATGCGTCCTGCGTTGTCGGTATGTCATACATAAATATAAGCCTTAAAGCATTTTCATCACTTCCAACTATCCTCTTCTCCCCAGTTTTGTAATTACGTCTTTTATAATATGCGTGCTCGTCCGTCTTGTAATCATCGAAAAATCCGGTAGTGTTATACACCGTTGCCGTAATTGCTGACATATCTTTATCCGCATACAGCGACGGCCAGTCAATAACAACCCCCAGTGTATAATATGGGGGAACTTCACCTTTGCTATACCCTCCACCGGCTCCCATACAGCCTGTATCATATGTTCCAATAAACTCCTCGCCTGTAAATGTCTTATCAAGTTCAAGATAAGAAAGCTCCTCCCACGCTTCTGTTGTCTCTTCAACAGTTACATTTTCCTTTTTCCCGCATGATGCTAAAGACATAAGAATTGGAACAATTCCCATTAATAACAGTATTCTTTTCATAACATTTTCCCCTCTCATATCATTTATTCTTTCCCATTTCTGTCCGCCAGTTTATCATATCAACTCCTCCTTCAAATATATTTTTCCATTCATACTCACCTGTTATATCTTCCTTGCTAAGATACATAATCTGGTCTTTTCCCATTCCCTGATAAAAAATGTATTTGTCATCTCCAAAATACATCATTAATGCATAAGGGCACTTCAGTTCATTCACATAACTGCCATCTCTGTCCAGTACAATATATCCAGTTCTTTCTCTATCTTCATGTGAAAGCCATACATTCTTTATATTACTAATATAAATATATTTTCCATCTGATGATATCTCGCACCAGTTATATGTATCC